>NZ_BAABGA010000073.1:0-136353 GCF_039541335.1 Novipirellula rosea
CATCACAGCGAATCGACGTGAAAACCGGTCGAAACACCACAATGATCATATACTAGGGTCGGCCGCTGAAAGCGTCCCAGGAGGGCTGGTGAAACCATGATTGCCCCCTCAATTGCCGGGTGACGCAGGGCGACTAGGGAATTTCGCTTGTCGTTTCACTCGGGGATGCGGATTGCAATCCTCCGATCAATTCGCCAATTTTCCCGTCACTGGCTGGACTGACCCATTTCAAGTCGACGATGATCGCTTGCTCATCTTCGCGAACGATCAACGACGGCAACTCCTCTCGCAGTTGCTCGGCCCACTCTTTGGCGGTCAACGAGCGATGCTCCACACGAACTTGCCGAGACGGGTACCGCCATCGGCCTTTTGGCGTGATGCGGGCGTCTTCCGCGGTCACTTGGCAGCTTTTAATCGAATCGCTCGCGGTCAACCGCATCGCCAGCCGTTCGGCTCGAGCTTTCAGGTTCTCTTCGCCCGTTTGCAGCAGAGCGTCGATGGGCAGCTCGCCGGTGGCCGATTTGCCCAATGTGCTGACCAACATCGCTTGCACCGCGCTGGTCGCTTCGAGTGACTTCCAAACAGCGGACTCGATAATCGCGTCCACGATTTCGCGTTTGCCGATCAGGATGCCACATTCCGGCCCTCCGAACACACCGCCGCCTTCGACGATAACCAGATCCGCCCCCGCATCGATCGCCGCTTCGACCGACGCCAATTGCGAGTCCTTGGTTTGGCGGAGCGTGGCGACCGGCAGTACGACAACTTGCGTCACTGCTGGTTTGTCGAGACGCAGTGGCTCGGGGGGATTGGGTTTGGTTTCGTCATCGGCAACGATCAGGCAAAAGGAGTCGAAAGCAGCGAAATCTGACGCTTCGATCGAATCATTCGCTCCGACTTCCTGAACGATTGGCACCAGCGAATTGAGCGCGTCCACCAGCGAATCGCCGCTACGGAGCCGGATCGCTTGGCTGCGGTGAATCAAGATATCTTCTTGGCTCATGCCGATCACCAGCGCGGTCAGAATCGCATTAAGATTTGCTGCGACGGCGATTTCCAGGTTCGCCGACGAATCGAGATGTCGGTGCAGCTCGCGAGTCAGTCGCTGGTTCGCATAGTGGTCCCGGCGAACATCGCCGTGCAAACAGGCATACGCCGCCTCGACCGCCTCTTCGGCCACAGGAACGCCAGTTCCCAGCGGGGTCATCAACGTGCCCGATGCGTTGACCATCGGGATCGCGATCGCGACTTGTTTCTTGGACCAGCGTTGCACATTTTTTTTGCCTGCCTCGGTCGCCCGCATCACCGCGTCCAGCCCGCGGGCCGCCGTTTGGGGTAGATCCTGAATGATCTCCGTGGCTTGGTTTTTCAGTTTTTCGAGTGTCTCAGGCTCACGCGCTCGTCGAGCCACGTCGTTGAGTCCACGTCGCAGTAATTCAACGGTCCAGGGAGGGATTGCCATCAGGTTGGTCGTTTTTCGTAGTAAGGGATAAAGCTTGGCGGCGAATCGGTCGTCACGATTGACTGTCCGTTTGATTTTAACTGGGATTCGATTCTATCCCATGCTTCTTGGCTATGAATCTGCTTCTTGGTTGCGAATCGTGCCAATCCATACTCGCAGCTTGCGATATCCAGGGCAGTGACGACATGGGGGCAACAAGAAATCCGGCGGCGATTTCTGTTGGATAGCGGACGTGCCCTCTGCCGAAATGACTCGTTTCGATATGATCATTCAACACTCGCGTCCGAAGACGAGGCAATATCGCGTCGGTTTGTTCACCGATTGGCGAATTTTCAGCCTCTTTGGACCAAGTCATTACCCAGCTTTGAACATAGACGAGCGATATGAAAACCGACGAGCTACGCGAAAAATACCTTGCTTTTTTCGAGTCAAAAGGATGTGTCCGCAAACCGAGCGACGTATTGGTTCCGACCTGGGATCCGTCCGTTTTGTTCACGCCGGCGGGAATGAATCAGTTCAAAGACCACTTTCTCGGTAAGGTTAAACTCGATTTCACGCGGGCGACCACCTGTCAAAAATGCTTGCGAACCGGCGACATTGATAATGTCGGACGCACCGCATTTCACCATACGTTTTTTGAAATGCTGGGAAATTTCAGCTTCGGCGACTATTTCAAAGAAGACGCCATTCGCTGGGCTTGGGAATTTTTAACCGATAAAAAATGGCTCGGAATTCCTGGCGAGCGTTTAAGCGTGACCGTTTACAAGGACGATGACGAAGCGTTCCAGTTTTGGAACGAAAAAATCGGTCTGCCAACGTCGCGAATCTCCCGCATGGAAGAGGACGAGAACTTTTGGCCTGCCTCGGCACCCAGCGAAGGCCCCGATGGGGTATGCGGTCCTTGTAGCGAAATTTATTACCACCTCGATGATGGTAGTGATGTCGAAATTTGGAACCTCGTGTTCACCCAATTCAATCGCGTTGGCGATCCACCAGACAACCTGAAGCCGCTACCAAGCAAAAACATCGATACCGGGATGGGGCTCGAGCGAACCGCCAGCGTGTTGCAGGGCGTGCCGACGAACTTCCATATCGACAACTTGTTCCCGATCGTCCAAGCGGCGTCGGAAGTCTGTGGCGTCAAATACGAATACGAAAGTGACAACGGCCGTCGCCTGCGCCGCATCACCGACCATGCTCGCGCGTGTGCATTCGCGATTCACGAAAACGTCTACCCCGGTCCCAAAGATGCCAAGTACGTGGTCAAACGCTTGATCCGCCGCGCGGTCTTGGACGGCTACCAAATGGATCTCCGCGAGCCATTTCTTTACAAATTGGTCGACGCGGTCGCCGAGAGCGCAAAGGTTCCTTATCCCGAGCTAAGCGAAACGACCAAGCGAGTTGCCGATGTGATCGAAGCCGAAGAGAAAGCATTCTTCGGCACCATCGATGGCGGCATGAAACGAATTGGACAACTGTTCGAGCAGATGCGGGATGAAGCCGCAGTGATGGTTCCGGGCGAGGAAGCGGCGGAACTGAACACGACCTACGGTGTGCCTCCGGAATTACTGCAAACGCTGAGCGCCGAGCAGAACTTTACGTTCGATTGGGCCGGCTATCGCGATGCGATGCACGAGCATTCGATCAAAAGTGGTGCGGGACAAAAAGAATTGTTCCAAACCGGACCTTTGGAGACCTTGAAAGAAGCGCTTCGCGAAACGCCTTTCCTCGGTTACGAAACGATCGAAGCGACCGCCACGGTCAAGGGCATCATCACAGGTGTCGGTGGCAAAGACGACGAAGGGCAGTTGCTCAGCCATTTGGATCGCGCCAGCGATGCCGAACTGCGTTTAGTGCTGAACCACTCGCCGTTTTATGGCGAATCGGGTGGTCAAGTCGGTGACGTCGGAGTCATCAAGTGCGACAAGTTCGAATTCCAAGTGATCGACACTCAGCGACATGCCGGATTGATCGTTCATCATGGCAAATTGACGCGCGGCGAGATCCACGAGGGCGATGAATGCACCGCGATCGTGGATTCGGCTCAGCGTGATGCGCTCTGTCGTGCCCACTCGGCCACTCACATCCTGCACTACGCACTGCACAAAAACGTGGGCGATCACGCTCAGCAACAAGGCAGCAAGGTGGAAGCCGACCGCTTGCGATTCGACTTTACCAATCAACATGCGATCGATGACGACGTGCTCGTGCAAATCGAAAAAGACGTGTGGACTCAAATCGATGCAGCCCAGCCGATCGAGTGGAAAACCGTGCCGCTTGCCGATGCACGCACCGCCGGCGCGATGATGTTGTTCGGCGAAAAGTATCCCGATCCCGTTCGAATGGTATCGATGGGCGAGTTCAGCAAAGAGCTTTGCGGCGGAACCCATCTCACCAACACGAAACAGGTTCAAGCGTTTGAGTTGGTCGTCGAAGAGAGTGTTTCTGCGGGAACACGACGTATCGAAGCGTTGACCGGCGATCGTGCCGAGGCACATCGTGTTCAAACGCGTGAACTGCTTGAAAAGGTTGCCAAGACGCTCGGATGTCCGTGGGAACATGCAGTCGCCGCGACAAAACAACTTTTCACCGAAGTGCGTCAGCTGAAAAAAGAACTCTCCGCTGGCAAGCCAGTCGAACACTCCGAAACGTTTGTCGTCAAAAAGCCAGAATCGCCAACCGATACCACGGACTACAACGCGATCCGTTCGGCCGTCCGCGATATCACGCGACGCTTGAATGTTTCGATTGACGATGTCGTCACTCGGCTTGAAGCCTTGCTCGCGGACCGATCAAATTTGGTCAAACAGCTACGTGAAGTCACCGCAGGCGGAAAGTTGTCCGCCGATGATTTAATTTCGGGTGCGGAAAGCGTTGGCGATTCGATGTTGATTGTGGCCGAGACGCCGGGTGCGAACCCGAACGTGATGCGTGGCTGGATCGATCAAATTCGCAAGAAAAGCGACAAGCCGACCGCTGTCCTGTTGGCGTCCGTGCAAGGCGACAAGGTATTGCTGGTGGGCGGCATCAGTCGCGAATTGGTCGATCGTGGCGTGAAAGCAGGCGAATGGGTCGGTGCCGCCGCAACGGTCGTGGGCGGAGGCGGCGGTGGTCGTCCCGACATGGCACAGGCAGGCGGAAAGGATCCGGAAAAGCTGCCCGAAGCACTCGAGCAAGCCAAAGTCTCGATGCGACAATCGCTGAGCTAAGTGGGATAGGCTTCCCAGATGCGTCATCGGCACAAAATCGTAGCGAAACTCGCCAAGAGTTTCGTTGGTCTTGCGAGCAGCGTATGCAGGCCTATTACGCCGGAGGCCGTCAGATTCTCTGCCGTGGCCGTCAAGGCCACGGTTATGTCGCTCTCGAAAGCCGCCGCATCACTTACGTGCCGCGGCGGTTGCCGTACCAACGGATTTGCATGCGGTCGCAATATTGAAACCCGTGCTCGGCCGTCCAAGGGCGTAACCACGTCGCCGCCTGGTCAAGTTCCTCGTTGCTGATTCCTTGCGGCATCACCCAAACTTTGTCTGCGGGAACGTCAAGTTGCGAGACAATTTCTTGAAGCTCCTGCAGATCCCGCTCTCCGTCGACGACAAACTTTACTTGGTAGTCGACCGATTGCTCCATCAGCCTTTGCATCGTGCCGATGGGCATCCGCCGCTGCTCGTGCAGTTCGCTCCAACGCGGATGTTGATCCGCGTCCGGGGTGCTGGTACGAAATTTAGGGCTGATCGACATCAAATCGCAAGCGATCTGGCGATCAATCGTGCCTGCGGTTTCGATCGTAATATGGTAGCCACGCTCTCGCAGCATCTCACACAACAGCACCGATTCCTTGGGCAGCAGAGGTTCGCCGCCTGTCAGCACGACATGACGCACGTCCGAATCGGAAATCGACTCGACAAGCGAGGCAATCGACATCTGATCCCCCTCGGGACGCCACGACGCGTACGGGGTATCGCAGAACCAGCAACGCAAATTACAACCGCTGGTGCGAACGAAAAAACTGTTGGTTCCCGTCAGTTCGCCTTCGCCTTGGCGGCTGACGAAGGTCTCGGAAATGCGCAGCGACGATGTTTCGGCCAGGGTCCCCCTGGTCGATTCCGTCGAAGCCTGCAAAAATCCTGAATTACGAAGTGGAGAAATCAAAATTGAACGACTCAAATCATTTTCGCGAGCTGTTGGAAGTCTTCGACAACCCCAGCCCGACACGAAACTTTACGATCCAACACCATTGTCCCGAATTTACTTCGGTTTGTCCTAAAACAGGGCAACCCGACTACGGAACGATCATCTTTACCTACGTGCCCGACAAAATATGTGTCGAGCTGAAGAGTTTAAAGATGTATTTGCAGCGGTTTCGCAATGAAGGAATCTTCTACGAAGCCGTGACAAACCGAATCATGGACGACTTTCTCGCTGTCGTAAAGCCACGACAAGCAACAGTCGAAAGCCGTTGGACCCCTCGCGGCGGTCTGAACAGCAATATCATCGTGCAATATCCCGACGTTCCCCTCGGTTAGTGCCGTCGGCATAATTACTGACGTAGCGGAACTCGTCAAGCGTTTCGACCTACGCCGTTATTCACGAAAGTCTTGCCGTTATTCACGAAAGTCTTGACGACTTCCGCTACCAGCGAGGACCGTCACCACACCTTCCGACGGTCCCGAATAACTTACTTATTGTGCCCGTCCGCAGTCGGGCGATCCTCTGCTCCCTTCCCTTCCTGAACCCCAAAAATCTCCATCATGACGACTCCGATTTTGCTTAGCGGATTTGCTGACGAAGCCGCCAACGAAAAGCTTGCCGTTCAACAGTACTCTGCGTTCGCCGCCCTCGGTTTAAAGTACTATTCGATTCGTTTCATCGATGCCGGCGAAGGAATCAAAAACGTCATGATGCTCAGCGATGCCGAGATCAACCATCTCGTCAAAATGCAGGGTGATTATGGATTGAAGGTCAGCAGCATCGGTTCGCCAATCGGTAAGGTGAAACTAAAAGATGTTGACGATGGAACGGCGAACAAATTTGTGCCGTTTGATCACTACATGAAGGAAGACGTCGCTCGCGCCTGTGATCGTGCCGAAGCGTTCGGAGCCAAGTTGATTCGCGGTTTTGCGTTCTATCACCCCAAAGGAACCAAGCCCGAGGAACACATTGATCAAGTTTCGGACCAACTGACTCAAATCGCCGAAGCGTGCGACAAGCGTGGTTTGACGTTTGGTTTGGAAGTCGAAGCCAACTTGGTTGGCCAAACCGGTCAATTGCTCGAAGCGATCGCAGCAAAAGTCAATCATCCCGCGATGCTGACGATTTTTGACGCCGCCAATATCGTCACGCAAGGCTTCACACCGGATGAAACGTACGGCCAATACTTGGCGATGAAGCCGAGCTTGGGTTGGGTTCACATCAAGGATTACCACGATCCATCGCCGACGGCGCGGATCGATCATGTGGACGAAGCAAGCCTCAGCAACTTTGTGCCTGCGGACCGTGGCGACAGTGGTCACGAAGCAATCTTGCGTGACATGAAGGACTTCTTGCCCGAACTGCACAAGCGGATGACCGCGCGCGGAGCCGATGGAGTCTTCATGGATCTCGAGCCGCACGTCAAAGGTGGCGGACAATTCGGTGGCTTCAGCGGCCCCGATGGATTTGGTGTCGCGTTGCGAGGCCTCTGCCGCGTGCTCGACTACGTCGGAATCCCCTACGGATTGCGAACGTTCGAAGACATCAAAGCCTCGTAGTTTTGTGGGCCGGATCACAGATCCGGTACGACTGTTTTACCCTCTCGTGTGCGGGAGGGTCGGCCGCGATAGTGGCCGGGGAGGGCTGGTTGCGGCGAGCCTGCACGCTCGCTCTCTGACCACAACGAGGCCACACCCAGAGTTTGCGGTCGAATCCATTGTCGCCCAGCTTTCCAAGCTAGAAGCGTTGCGATGCCCCTTTCCCCAAAACGAGTTTCGGGGAGGTCAGCCGCTTCAGCCGGATCGACGTCGCTATCGTGCGACATGATGCGGGCTACATTGACACGTCGGCTGCCAAATCGCATACGATTGTGGGCTGTGTTTGTCGCTGCTGATCTTCGCTATCGCTGAGGAAGGACATCCATGAATGGTGCCACTTGGCAATCGGATTTGTTGCTTGCCCAGCAGTCCTTTGATCAGAACCGAATCGACGAGGCCCTTGCGATTGCCACCACAGTCCAGGCAGCACACCCCGCGTGTGCCGAAGCCTTGGAAATCATTGGCCTTGTTCAATCGCGTCGTCACCAAGTCGACGAGGCCGTTAAAACACTTGAGCACGCGCTGCGAATCCGCTGCGACTTGATACCCGCACATTATTATCTCGGTTTGCTGTATCAATCCCGCGGCGAGCCCGAACGAGCGGTTCAAGTTTTTGAGCGAGCCTTGCTGCTGGACCCCGGGCATGACCGCATTCGTTTTAGCCGAGCGTTGTCACTCTTGAAGCTTGCTCGATTCGACGAGGGCTGGATCGAATACGAATGGCGCTGGAAGGCGGCTGCGGTACCGAGACCCGAGATTCCATTGCCGCGATGGGACGGTTCGTCGCTCGAGGGACGCTCGATCTTGATTCACACCGAACAAGGATTTGGTGACACGTTCCAGTTCATTCGTTTTCTGCCTCGATTGCAGCAGCTTGGAGCCACCGTTTGGCTGGCGGCACAAAAACCCCTCAGTCGATTGCTTCGCGACATTCAGGGTGTTGATCACTGGATGCCGGTGGATCAGCCGGCTCCGATTGCGTTTGATCTGTACTCGCCATTATTGAGTTTACCAGCACTGTTACAACTGCATCATCCCGAGCGGTTTCGAGTCGCGACACCCTATCTGTATGCGGAACCGGATCGGGTCGAAAAGTGGCGAGGTCGGATCGAGAGCTTGTCGGGACTAAAGATTGGAATCGGATGGCAGGGCAGCCCAACGTTCAAAGGTGACGTTTGGCGTTCGATTCCGCTTTCGTGCTTTGCCGCACTTACCAACGTCGACAATGTCACGCTGGTCAGTCTGCAGAAACACGACGGGTTGAATCAGCTAGCTGAGAACGACACTGCGTTTCCGCTGGTCCGCTACGACGATCTCGATGCGGACGGCGCGTTCCTCGATACGATCGCCGTGTTCCAGCACCTCGATCTGGTAGTGACTTCTGACACGGCGTTGGCACACTTGGCCGGCGGCGCGGGGGTTCCGGTGTGGTGTCTGATCTCGACTGCTTGTGATTGGCGGTGGATGACCCAAGCCAGCGATACCGTTTGGTACGACTCAATGCGACTGTTTCGTCAGCAAAAACTTGGTGAATGGGAACCGGTCATTGCCGATGTGGTCTCCGAGCTGCAGCGATTGGGACCCCGCAAATGAATGGCGTTCTGTCGCCCATCGCCTGCCATTTCGCTGGCAGATGTCGGGATCGATACGCACACTCGCTCCACCGCCCCTTCGAGACCTCACCCCCCCGCATTAACCACCCCACTTTAGATTTAAACGCAGCCTCGTGACAAACTTCACAAAGGGGCGCAACCTAACTTTGCAAGTTTGTGGCGTGAAAATAGTTGCCTTTCGTCACTCCGCAACGTAAGATCAACTGTAAGCAATGAGAAGCGACTACGGCTCGGTTATCGGTTTCTTGTTGCTTATCACGGCCACCCTACTTGTGTTCGCGTTGACGGACATGAGACGCCACAAGTTCAACCAGGCCGCGACCTCTTTTCTTTTTGATTGATTTTGGCTGGCCCCGAGCCGACAGCCGCAACTGCGGTCGGCTTTGAGAGTGCCGTCAAACGCCCTTTCTTTAGCCGACTTCCATCGGAGCGGTTTGACTCGTCGAAAAAACGTCGAGCATCCCGCACTTAACTCACGGAAGATCGAGTTCGCCACAGCGGCTTCTATCAGGGAGTTTCAGCCATGGGCCATATGCTGCAAGGGAATCCAGGGTATCCCGAATCGGACGATCGATTTCGATCGACCGAGGTGCCGAGTGATGCAAGTGTCCTTCGCATTGCCGAAGAATCGATGCCTAGCGTCAATGAACCGGACGCGTCGTTGGATATTCCCGCAGGGATCCCGCACTACAGCGGCATCCCCGCGTTTGGCTTGTTGCGTCATGCAGCCGATGTGATCCCGGACCGGACGGCAGTGATCTATGGCAATATGACTTGGACGTACCAAACGCTGAATCATGACGCGGTACGCGCGGCAGCTCTGTTGCAGCATCTTGGAATTAAAAAGGGAGATCGCGTTGGCGTATTACTTCCCAATGTTCCTGAGTTCATTATTGCGGTCAACGGCATTTGGCGGGCGGGCGGGATCGCGGTCGCACTCAGCCCGCTGATGGTCCAAGACGAGGTGGCCGATATCGTTCGCCGCACCGATTGCAAGGTGGTGATCACCCTGGACATGCTGGCCCAGATGTTGGTCGGCTGTGATTCCGAATTGACCAAAACGCTGTATGTCTCGATTCGTGAACATCTACCCTCGCTGAAGCAGCTTGGATACTTGTGGGCACGTCATCAACGCACCGGCCAGTGGTCGTTGCCCAGTAACGCATCGCATGCTTGGTTTTGGGAAGAACTAAAGGGGCTGCGTCGAGAATGGAAGCCAGTCGAAATCAACCCGGAAACCGATCCCGCCTACATCTTGCCAACCGGTGGCACGACGGGAACACCGAAATCGGTGACGCTCAGTCATCAAAACATGGTCGCCAACGCATGGCAGCAATTTGAATGGACCGATCGATCGTTTGCGACCGAAACGATGATCGCCGTGTTGCCGTTTTTCCACAGCTATGGCGTTTCGGCAATCGTGCTCGGGGGCGCGGCGATGGGAGCCACCTTGGTGCTACACCATCGCTTCAATGCTCGCCAAGTCATACATTTGATTGAAACGCATCGCCCCACGGTGCTGCACGCCGTACCGGCAATGTTGGTGGCGCTGAACGACCGTTTGAGTGAGTATCCGGCCGATTTGAGCTCGATTCGTTGGGTGATCTCCGGAGGCGCGCCGTTGGATGCAACGGTGGGCGAGACATTTAGCGAACACAGTGGAGCCTTGGTCGTCGAAGGCTTTGGGCTCTCAGAAGCCTCGCCGGTGACGCACGTCGGCAACCTATTTGCCGAACCCAAATATGGAACGATCGGATTGCCGCTGCCCGAGACCGAGTGCCGGATCGTCGACCAAGACGACGGCGTCAGCGACGTGGGGGACGAACAGGTCGGAGAGTTAATCGTTCGCGGCCCGCAAGTCATGCTCGGTTACTGGAACGATCCCGCAGCGACGGCCACGACGATTCGCGATGGATGGCTCTACACCGGGGACTTGGCAGTGCGTCATCCCGACGGCTTGTACAGCATTGTGGGACGCAAAAAAGACTTGATCATCACCTCAGGATTTAACGTCTATCCGTCCGAGGTTGAAGCGGTGTTGCGTGACGCTCCCGGTGTGCGTGATGCAGCGGTAGTCGGATTCGCCGACCCACAACGAGGCGAGGTGGTCAAGGCGTTTGTGCGGATGCAGGACAAAGCCGACTGGGATGAAGATGCCCTGCGTGCTCATTGCCGCAGCCACCTTTCCAAACACAAACAACCTCGACTCTACGAGCAGTGTATTGACGATCTTCCGAGAAACTTTTTGGGCAAGGTAGTGCGGCGCAAATTGCGAGAGTGAGCTGCGAAGTTTGGTTTGCGTTGCAACGTTTGATTACGAAACGACAGCTGAGTGTTTACGGAAAAAGGAGATTCATTGATGGAACCCATTGCCATTGTCGCGGGAGTACGCACCCCATTTGCAAAAGCGTTTGGCAAACTCGCCGATGTGTCTGCGGTCGAGTTAGGTCGAATAGCCGTCACCGAAGCGCTGCAGCGGTGTGAGTTGACGCCCGATGCGGTGGACGAAGTCATCATCGGCAATGTCGCAGGTCCCGCCGATTCAGCCAACGTGGCTCGCGTGATCGCGCTGAAAAGCGGCGTGCCGATCGACCGTATCGCGCATACCGTCAATCGCAACTGTGCATCGGGCATGGAATCGATTTTGCAAGGCTGCAGTATTATCAGCGGGGGTCGCGCGAAAACGATTGTCGCGGGCGGTACCGAGTCGATGTCGCAGATCCCTCTGCTGTACAGCCGCAAGGCAACCGAAGCGTGGATGCGAGTCGCGCGGGCCAAGACGCTTCCACAACGAATCGCTGCGTTCGCGGCCTTTCGCCCAAAACATTTTAAACCGGTCGCCGGAGTCGAACTGGGGCTGACCGATCCGGTTTCGGGATTGAACATGGGCGAGACCGCCGAGGTGCTCGCTCATGATTTCGCGATCACGCGAGCTCAGCAGGACGAGTTTGCTTTGGCGAGCCATCACAAGGCGGCTGCGGCTCAAGAAAAATGCTTCCTGTCAGGCGAAATTGTCGAGGTTCCCCTGGATCGCGGCAAACCGATGGACAAAGACAACTGCATCCGCCCAGGACAAACGCTCGAGCAGCTTGCCAAACTGAAACCGATATTCAAACGCGATGGCTCCGTGACCGCTGGAAATAGTTGCCCGTTGACCGACGGGGCTGCCGCGGTGGTGCTTTCCGCCACAAACAATCTTGATCGTTTTTCGCGTCCACCGCTGGGGTATATCACCGCCGCAGCGATCGCCGGTTGTGATCCGAAACGAATGGGGCTCGGCCCAGTTTATGCCACGGCAAAGCTGTTAGACGAAACGGGAATGTCGTTATCGGATTTTGAATTGATTGAAATCAACGAAGCGTTTGCAGCGCAAGTAATCGGTTGTGACCGTGCGATGCAATCGAAGTCGTTTGCTGAAAAAGAACTATCGCGTCCCACCGCGATCGGACAAATGAATCCTGACATCGTCAACATCCACGGCGGGGCTATCGCGCTGGGCCATCCCGTCGGTACCACTGGCACCCGTCTGATCTTAACGATGCTTCGTGCCTTGCGAGCCTCCGGCAAACGCCGAGGACTTGCCACACTTTGCGTTGGTGGAGGCCAAGGTGTCGCCATCGCTCTCGAAACCGAACTGGAGTCCTAGTATGAGTATTGATCGTTACAAAGCATTCAGCGTCACGACCGATGTGCGAGGTGTCACCACCGTGTCGCTCGACGTGCCCGATCGTCCCCTGAATATTCTTGATCGTGACGTGATGAGCGAACTCGAAGCGATCGTTCACGATTTGGAACATCGTGGCGATTGCGAGTTAGTCGTATTCCGTAGCGGCAAAGAAAGCGGCTTCTTGGCGGGCGCCGATGTCAAAGCAATCGTGAATATTGAATCGCCCGCCCAGGCGACGCAGTTAATTGATTGCGGACAACAACTGTTTGACCGGATCAATTGGTTACCGATGCCAACACTTGCCGTGATCCACGGTCCCTGTCTAGGCGGCGGATTGGAATGGTCGCTGGCGTGTGATTACCGCATCGCTCGCGACAACAGCAGTACAAAGATCGGGCTGCCTGAAATTAAATTGGGTTTGATTCCCGGTTGGGGCGGTACCCAGCGGCTGCCACGTGTGGTCGGATTGACCAATGCACTGAGCTTGATCTTGCAAGGCAAGCACTTGTCGGCGAGTGAGGCGGCGAAGATCGGATTGATCGACCGTGCAATCGATCCTGAGAATTGGGAAAGCGAAGTTGCTGATTTTATCGTCCAAATTCTCGATGAGGACGTGGTCAGCCAGAGCGGACGCAAGCAGCCGATCATTCAAAAGTGGCTTGAGGCGACGGCCTTGGGACGCTCGCTGATCTTTGCCGCAGCAGAGAAGAAAATCCGCTCCAAGGCGTCCCATTATCCGGCACTCAAATCGGCGATCAAGGCGGTGCGATGCAGCTACGGATTGCGTCCCGATGGCTTTATGGCCGAGCGGAACGAGTTTGTTGATTTGTTGGCCACGCCGACGTGCCGCAATCTGTTGCAGCTTTTCTTTGCTCGTGAATCGGCTCGCGATCTTCGTACCTGGGCATCACCGACCACAGCGGTGCATGAGGAACCGATTCGTAAGATTGGCGTGATCGGCGCCGGCGCGATGGGAGCGGGGATTGGGCAATTGGCTGCCTGTAACGGCTATGACGTGGTCATCAAAGAAATCGACGAAGACGCGGCCCAGGCGGGACGCAAACGCGTCGTTTCGCTGGTCGACAAATTGGCCAAGCACCGCAACCTGTCCGAACGAGATCGTGAGGCGATCCTGGACCGAGTCCATGTCACGACCAGTGACGAACCGATGAACGGCGCCGACTTGGTCGTCGAAGCGGTTGTCGAACGCGCGGAGGTTAAAGACGCGGTCTTTGCCGGACTTGATAAATTGTTAGCGGCCAACGCGATCCTGGCCTCCAATACTTCATCCTTGTCGATCGCTCGCATGGCCGATGCGACCACACGGCCCGATAAAGTCGCGGGACTGCATTTCTTTAATCCCGTCCACAAGATGGAATTGGTCGAAGTGGTGCGAGCCAAACAGACCAGCGACGCGACGATTGCCCGATTGGTCAGCTTTGTTCGCGCGCTCGGAAAAACTCCGATCGTGACCGCCGATGCTCCCGGATTCTTGGTCAACCGCGTGCTGTTCCCCTACTTGGGTGAAGCGGTGATGATGGTCGCCGAAGGACACGATGTCCACCGCATCGACAAACAAGTGCGAGCGTTTGGAATGCCGATGGGGCCGCTGGAATTGTTAGACCAAGTCGGCATCGATGTCGCCTACCATGTGGCAAAATCACTCGACAGTGTGCTCGTCGGCGTCGGCCCCGTGGTCGATCAATTGAAGTTGATGGTCAACGACGAGATGTTGGGCAAGAAGACGGAATGCGGGTTCTACCAATACAAGAAGGGCCGTCGCGATGGAACGGCCGATTTCCCACGAACGAATCCACAATCAGGGCACCGTACGGTGCAACGTGTCCGCGAGGATCACTTCGTTGTCGATGGATTGACGTCCGAACAACGCCGGCTGATTTACCCGATGCTCGCCGAATCGATTCGCTGCAAACAAGCCAACATCGTGGACCAAGCATGGGCGATCGATTTGGCGATGGTACTGGGGACAGGCTTTGCCCCCCACCGCGGTGGACCGCTGCATGTGGTCGATACGATTGGCGAACACATCGTGCACGCCAACTTGGGCTACCTGCAATCGATCTACGGAGATCGCTTCGCCAGCCCGTTGTTGCTCGAAGAGATGGCCGAACAGCATCAGTTGTTCTTTACAGACACGGAATCGGAGGACAACGATCACGCGGTAACCAAGGGGTGATTCCGAATCAGACCGAGCCCAAGGTTTTGGCGTCATTCGCCACTGAAACGATTGCCGCAGCCGTTTACAACATTGTCAATTTTTGAGGAGTAATCCCATGAGCCTCGATATTCATCCTTCGGAACCGACCAAACCAAACTCGTCAGCCGCAAAGTCGGATTCAAAGTCAAACGCAAAGCCGGACGCGGCACAGCCCAAAGCGGACGCCAAACCCAGCAGTGAATCGTTCGCCGAGGTGGCACTCCGACTCGGTGGCGCATCGGTTGACGAATCCAAACGCACCGGATTGATCGATACCGCAGACGATCAAGTCGAGGACTTGTTTGCGGCTCAATACAAAACGACCAACAGCCCGGTTCACCGAGCGGTTTGGGACAAACAGGTTCCCACCGAATTGTTCGAGGTCGATGCGATGTCGCAGAACGAATCGGTATCGTTGGTCGTCGAACAATCACTGAAAATCGTTCGCAAACATCGCGATGGTGGCACGCTGCTGGACGACAAGGGAAAGATTACGGCCAAGGTGTTGGCCGAATTGGGATCGGTCGGCTATTGGGGGCTGTTGGTATCACCGGAGTTCGGCGGATCGGGAGCCACGATGCGTCAGTTTGCCGAAATGATCACACAGATGGCGACAATCGACCCGACGGTAGCGGGGTTGGCGTCGGTTCACGGCTGTATCGGTGCGGTCGATCCGGTGCGGTCCTTTGGAACCGACGAGCAAAAGAAGCGGTTTCTGCCGCAATTGGCCGATGGCCGTCGTTTGTCAGCATTTGCATTGACCGAACCTGGTGCCGGTAGCGATTTGACCGCACTTCGCACCACCGCGGTGCTCGACGGTGATGACTACGTTGTTAACGGCGAGAAGCTGTTTATCACAAATGCGATCCCCGGTCGCACGATTGGATTGGTTTGCAAAATCGATGGCAAACCGAGCGTCTTGGTCGTCGATTTACCGGACGACGAAAACGAACATTTTCGACTAAAACGCTACGGCATTTACGCCCTACGTCGTGCGAACAACAACGGATTGATCTTTCAAGATTTCCGTGTGCCCAAAGATAATTTGCTAGTCCCTTCGCAGGGCGACGGATTGACGATTGCCTATCACGGTTTGAATTTGGGCCGCGTTTCGCTGTGTGCCAACGCTGCCGGTGCGATGCGTTGGATGCTTGCCGAAATGTTGCCTTGGGGAGCCTACCGAGAGACGTATGGTCAATCGATTGACCGTCGGGAATTAGTCCGACGCCGAATCGGACGGCTTGCCGGTTTGATTGTCGCCTGTGACGCGATGACCGCTTGGTGTGCCGATTTGCTTGACCAAGGGTACCGTGGCGAGATGGAATGCATCGTGGCAAAAATTTTCGGCAGCGAGGCCCAAAAGGAAGCTGCGATCGAATTGTTCATGAAAACGCATGGAGGCCGATCATTCTTGGAAGGCCATTTGTTTGGCGATAACGTGCACGAGTTTTTAGCACCCTGTATCTACGAAGGCGAAGGCGAAATGTTAGGCATGGCGTTCTTTAAATCGCTGGTCAAACATCATGGCAAACTCTTCTTTGAACCGATCGGCAGAACCCTTAGTGAACTCGGGACCTCGCAACCCAATCCGCTGAATCCACGTCACGCCTGGGCACTTCGCAAACCGCTGTCGAGCTATGCGAAATGGTGGGTTGGCCACCAAGTCTCGGCGGCGCGTTGGTCACCGCTCCCAATGTCAGATGCAAAGCTGGCGGGGCATACAAAATTCGCACAGCGTTATCTGTCGCAAAGCGGCATGCGAATTAGCACAACGATGCGAACCTTTCAATTAAAGCTTGCCGACCGTCAATGCCGTATGTCCGCGTTGTCGTTGGATATCCAAAACGCGGTCGTGATGTTGGTGACCAGCCTGTATGCCAAAGCCTCCAATGACCCGATCACTCGCGCTGCGGCCGATACCGTGTGCCGCGAACTGCAGTTAAAGATCAGCGGTGGGAAAGCCAGCAATGCCGATTTCCGTCAAGTGACGGATCTCGGTAACCAGATTGCCGAGCAGGGATGGAGCGAACTTGATGGAGTGACATCGGGAGAAATCATGATGCCGTACAAGTAACCGAGAATCTCGAATCAATCAACGTGTTGTCAAATATCCGCAGACGGCTGGATCGTTGGCAAGGCTCATGCCCTCAACTGAATTTAGCAGTGACAAATTTGCAAACGACAAATCAAACGCTGACGAATTCGATTTTGGGAACCGATCGCGATTTTGGGAACAGACAATGCACAGTAGAGGATGACGTGGGAGAGTCACGATAAATGAAAGTCCGAAGAGGTGAAGGAGCTGCAACATGAATCTGGTCGACCTGTTTGGTTTTCGCGCGTCTTCGAGGCCGGAGTCACCAAGGCTGGAACCACAAAATCGTCAGCGACGCGCGGTCATCGCGTTGGGAGGTGGCGGAGCGCGCGGGCTCGCCCATCTTGGTGCAATACAGGTGGTCGGTGAGGCAGGAATTCAAACCGAGCGGTTTGTCGGAGTCAGTATCGGGGCGCTGGTCGGGGCCATGTGTGCTCTCGATTCAGTCACACGCCGCGTGCAGGCTCAGACAATCGAATTTCTGTTCTCGCCGGCCTTTTCTCGAAACCAGCATCTGCTATTTGGGTCCACGGGCTCGCGAATGGAGGATGCCGAATCGGGTGTCATGGCGTGGTACAACCGTGTTCGCTATCTGTATTCGGCTCACCGCCGGATCACGCGAGCGGCGACGCGGGCGTCGTTGATGCCCGAGGCGATTTTGTCCGATGGGATCGAAGCGTTGGTCCCCGACATCGAGTTCTCGGACCTTCCCACACCGCTCAGCATCGTGGCAGCCGACTTGCGGAGCGGCAACCGGATCGTGATCGAAAATGGCCCGCTGCGAAAAGCAATCCAAGCTTCGATGGCGATCCCCGGCATCTTTCCTCCCGTCCAATGGGACGGCATGCAGCTGTGTGACATCGGAGTCGTCGATGCGTTGCCATCGATGATCGCCAAGTCGTGTGCCAACGATTTGACCATCGCCGTCGATGTCGGCCAATCGCACTCGCATGTCGACGATTGCAGCACCGCGCTCGATGTGATCATGCGGATGCAGGATATTGGCGAGTGTATGATGCGTCGTGAGAAAGCGGATTTGGCCGATCTCGTCATTCGCCCCGATTTGCATGGCGTCGATTGGTTCGACTTTAGCCATCCCGAACGCATCATTGACGCGGGGCGTGAGGCAGCGCGACGACGAATCGCAGCCCTTGTGACCTAGTCCAGTTATTGCCAACGCGGTGAAGTGTTTTTTCTTGTACCGTTGGTGCTAATTAAGCGTAGCGGAAGTCGCGGGTGACTTTCGACTACGCGGCGTGAACCGACACGCAGCGCCGCGCGTTTGTTTGCTAGACTACGTATCCCATTGCGCTGCGATAACCTTTTCGCTGCGATGACCTTTTCGCTGTTCGCTGGATATGGCAACAGACACGTAGGCGGCTCTGATTGACGAGACACTGTGAATGACCGCGATCCCTCCGCAACCCCACGACAATCCATTTGCACAGCCAACGTCAAATCCGCCGCCTCCTCGGCCCAGCAGCGAGGACATCGATCAACTGCGATTGCTTTCGATCTTTCACTATGTTGCCGGCGGGATCCTCGCATTGATATCGCTGTTTCCGATCATCCATGTGGTGATCGGAATCGCGATCGTCTCGGGAGCGCTGGATGACGCGAACGCAAATGGGTCTCCTTCCCCCGCAATTTTTGGCTGGTTTTTCATCTTGTTTCCGGCGTTGATGATCGGCATGGGGATGGCGATGGCGTGCTGCGTGATCGTGGCGGGACGCAAACTCGGATCGTATCAGGGCTATACCTACTGTCTGGTGATCGCCGGGGTAGAGTGCATGTTCATGCCGTTTGGAACCGTATTGGGGGTACTCACCATCCTCGTTTTGATGCGTCCAAGTGTCAAAGCCTTGTTTGGCTACTCGGCCTCATCGGCGAGCGTTGGGGGTGGGCAAAGTTAGAAAAGCGAAAGATTTGCGTTAATTTGCAAGGGGGCATTCGGCAACCGTACAGCCGATGCAGTACGCATGATGGTAACGCAAAGCGGTGGTTTTAGGAGCAAAATTGGCTGCGATTGCGTTCCTTTGAGTTGTGTAAAACAGGAGCTACGCTTACAGTCAAGAGGGCGCCAGAGCACTTTCGGCGCAGACATCTTTCGATATGTGAAGCCCTTTATGAATCAGCTGGAAAGCAGCCCCGCCGAAGTGAAAACCCCCACGTTTGCCGAATTACCGCTTGCGGACAAAGTCCAAGAAGCGATTGTGAAGTCTGGGTACGAAACGCCATCCGAGATCCAAGCCGCCGTCATCCCCCATCTGCTTGAGGGACGCGATGTCATCGGCCAGGCTCAAACGGGAACCGGAAAGACCGCCGCATTCGCGTTGCCGGTCCTCTCGCGAATCGATCCTGCCAAAAAAGCCGTCCAAGTCCTCGTGCTCGCACCAACGCGCGAGCTGGCGATTCAAGTTGCCAAATCATTCTCGACCTACGGATCCTGCATGGACGGTTTCTCCGTTTGTGCAATCTATGGTGGCCAAGATTACGAACCCCAATTGCGAGCCCTTCGCCGCGGCGTGCAAGTCGTCGTCGGTACCCCAGGCCGCGTGATCGACCATATCAAGCGTGGTTCGCTCGAAGTCGGGTCGCTCGATTGTTTGGTGCTCGACGAAGCGGACGAAATGCTCAACATGGGCTTTTTGGAAGACGTTCAATTCGTGTTGGATCAAACTCCCGATACGACACAGATCGCGCTGTTCTCAGCGACCCTTCCTGATCCGATTCGCCGGATTGCTCAAAAGCACCTGAAGAATCCGGAAACTATCCAAATCAAGCACAAAACGATGACGGGGGCGAACATCCGCCAACGTTGTCTGTACGTGACCCCACGCGACAAGACCGACTTGTTGATGCGATTGCTGGAATCGGAAGATACCGATGGCGTGATCGTGTTCACCAAAACCAAAGAAGCGACCACAACGCTGGCTGACAAATTGGTTCGCTGGGGACATACCGCATCGGCGCTCAATGGTGACATGCCACAGGCACTGCGTGAGCGAACAGTGGAAAAGCTGAAGTCGGGCCATTTGGACATCATTGTCGCAACCGACGTCGCCGCGCGTGGTTTGGACGTGCCGCGAATCAGTCACGTGATCAACTTTGACCCGCCGCACGACAGCGAGTCGTACGTGCACCGAATCGGCCGCACCGGGCGCGCCGGACGAAGCGGCGAAGCGATTATCTTGTTGTCACACTCCCAACGAGGACGCTTGCGTTCGATCGAACGCGTCACGCGTCAATCGATCGAGATCGTCGATCCGCCATCCACCGCCGACATCAACCGCAAACGCGTCGATAATTTCAATCAACGCATTACCGAAACGATCGCAACTCGCGATATGACGTTTTTCAAACAGATGATCGCGGACTTTGCCGAGAAATCGGGCCAACCCGTCGAGATGATCGCCGCCGCGCTTGCGGATATGGCTCAGAACGGTCGTCCCCTCTTGCTCAAAGACGTACCGAAATCCAAAAAGCCTCGAGAGAACGGTTACGACGATTCGCGACCTTCCAAACGGGAACGATTCAATCGATCCGACGATGGACCACCGCAACGACGGGGTGGACGTCGCACCGGCGGTGCACCGCGTGACGGAATGCAGCGTTTCCGTGTCGATGTGGGACGTGCCGATGGCGTCAAGCCAGGTAACTTGGTTGGCGCGATCGCCAACGAAGCGGGAATCAACGGCGAATTCATTGGCCCGATTGATATCCAGCACAACTACACCACCGTGGATCTACCCGCGGGAATGCCTAACGAGATTTTCCAAACGCTTCGCAATACCTGGGTTGCTGGAAAACAACTCAACATTAGCGTTGCCGACGAACGTAGCACCAATCGTTACGCCGATACCGACAGCGGTCGGCCAGCGGGCAAACGATTTGGGCTGAAAGACAAGAAGTTCAAATCAGGCGGCAAAGCAGGCAAAGCGAACATGGCCGGCAAAAAGCCTGGCAAGAAAAAGCACTTCAAGAAGCCGGCTCACGCCAAGTAGTCAAGCAAAGCTTAGCAAGACATCCACATTTTAAAGGCACGCTCTCGGGCGTGCCTTTTTCGTTGCCCCCTCACAACAACTCTCTAACAAAACTCATCGACACGCAAACACGCTTCGTGAGCCGAGGGCCGTTAAGGCCATGCCATCTACTTTGACACTAACCGGGTAGTGCGTGGGCCCCGGCCGCTGACGCGTCACGGCTCACTAAATCAACAAACCGACAAACGTTCCGAAGCGGCAGGAATTTCGACCATGCTCGATTGAATCTGCTCGCTACTGGATCTCGTGAAGCTCGACTTTAAAGTGCAGCGTCGCATACGGCGGAATGCTGCCGGGGCTTCCCTGAGCCCCATAGCCGAGCTGGTAAGGAATCTCTAGCTCGATCATGCCTCCCTCGCCCACCAATTGCAGTCCTTCGGTCCAACCCGGAACGACTTCGTTTAGACCGAACGTGGCGGGTTGGCGTCGAGCGTACGAGCTATCGAACTCGGTCCCGTTGTCGAGCCAGCCGGTGTAGTCCACCGTCACACGGTCGGTCGCCGATGGTTTCGGGCCATCACTTTTTCGCAAGATGCGATACTTCAATCCCGATTCGGTCTCGGTGAATTCAGTCGGCGCATCGGCATCGACTTTACTCAGCCCCACCTCGGGTTGGCTCCCACATCCGTAGACGAAAATCAGTCCACTTACAAAAAACAGAGTGGCGATTGTAGAAAATATTTTCATGCGTTTGTTCCTTGATGATGGAATCAAGCGACGGGTTGCCGAACCATCGCGACATTACAACCGTTACAATACACGCTTGTTTCATCAACCACTACGTGGGAGCGGAATTATTGACGCGGTCGTACAAGTCGAAGGCGTAACCAAACTCTATCGAGGTGTGCCTGCGCTGCGCGACGTTTCGCTGACCGTGGCATCAGGCATTACGGGGTTGTTGGGACCGAACGGTTCGGGCAAAAGCACGTTGATCAAAGCGCTTTTGGGACTCGTGAAAACGCAATCTGGATCGGGACAAGTGTTGGGGCACGCGTGGCCTGGCGACGTGCGACGCATCCGTGACTCGGTAGGCTATCTGCCCGAAGACGATTGTTACATCACCGGATTGGTTGGTGTCGAATCGGTGGCGTTGATGGCTCGCTTGTCAGGGCTGTCGGGCACCGAAGCGTTGCGGCGGGCTCATGAGATGATGGATTTCTGCGACTTTGGCGAAGAGCGGTACCGCGAGATCCAGTCGTATTCGACCGGCATGCGTCAAAAACTAAAGTTTGCTCAGGCGCTCGTGCATGACCCGCCGCTGATGATTTTGGATGAACCGACGACCGGTTTGGATCCCGATCAGCGAGCGTCGATGTTAAATCGAATTCGCACGTTGGCGCTGCGGCACGGCAAATCGGTGATCTTGTCGACTCACATCTTGCCCGACGTGCGTGCGGTTTGCGACAACGTCATTATCCTGGTGGGTGGCACCGTCCGTGTTGTCGATTCGCTTGAAACCCTCAGCCGGCCAAGCTCGCCGACACTTCATGTAACAACCTTGGGCGATCCGGCGGCATTGATCGCCAAGGCCACCGATGCGGGATATCGTGTTTTGCAAAACGAGGATGGTTCGTTACGAATCGAGGGGATCGAAGCGACGGACACGGCACGACTTTGGGACTGGGCGGCAGAGACACAAACGTCGATTCGCCGCATGCAGCCCGCCCTCAATTCGCTCGACAAGATCTTTATGGACGTGGCAAAAGGCCGAGACTCGTTGCCATCTGATACACCGCTGGAGTCGTTCAGTGCCGGTCAATGATCTTGGGTATCGCGGCTGGAACGGCCGACGTGTTGCACGGATCCTGCGGCCCATCGTGGTTGCCCGCAGCGGCATCTCGCTGATTTGGCGTCGCAAGTGGTTGCGAATGATGTTGGTGTTCGCATGGTTGCCAGTGATGCTTCCCGCGTTTGGCATCTTTGCCTTTGAATATTCGTCGACCAGTCCCGAGATGAAGCAGTTTGTCTTTACCTTGCTACGAGGGCCGCTGCAACAACCGGAACTAGCCACGCTGGTGATCTCGGATCCCGATGCGGCGAGGCATGAAGTTTGGTCGACGCTAATCTTGGCGTTCTTTCGCTACCCGCAATTGTTCGCCATGGTGTTGTTGATCGGGCTGATCGCGCCAATGTTGGTCTCGTATGACTTGAGAACCAAAGCCTATCTGCTTTATTTCTCGCGGCCGCTTTCACCGACCGAATACATTATTGGAAAATCGGCAGTGATTTGGTTTTTGCTTTCCATGATCGTCACTGTTCCAGCCTTCATGCTGTATTGTGTTGGCGTGTTGTTGTCGCCCGATTTGTCGGTGGTTTCGCAAACGTGGGACATTCCGCTGCGTATCATCGCGGCGTCGGGGGTGTTGATGATTCCGACCACGGCGCTTGCGGTGGGCTATTCGTCACTGACAAGTGAAAGTCGTTACGCCACCTTTGCTTGGTTCGCAACCTGGGCGATGGGGTTTGTGGCTTATCAAATACTGACCTATTCGGCGATGGTCGGTCAACGTCCACCGCGATCGCTGCGACGTGGACGGATCGATTACGAGGCGTTGGGAATCGATGTGGACCGATGGCGGCTGTTGTCGCCGTATCATACGTTGGGCAAAGTCGAAGCATGGGTGTTTGATCTTGATCCGACATCGGCTAGTGTCGTCCCCTCGATGGTCATGCTCGTTTCGATTACCGTCATCGGATTCTGGGTGGTTCGCCGTCGTTTGATCTCGAGGTTAAGTGTTTAATGAAGCGATGATCGAACTTAACAACACCACAAAATTGTATGGCCATGTCATCGGTGTCAACGACTTGACCCTGACACTTCCAACCGGAGCATACGGTTTGGTGGGCCCTAATGGCTCTGGAAAAACGACGCTGATCAATTTATTGATTGGGCATCTACGGCCAACGCTCGGAAGTCTTTCCGTATTTGGAAAGGATCCATTTCAGCATCGGGAAATGCTTTCGCGCATTGGATTATGCCCAGCGACAGACATCTTGTACCCCAATATTTCCGCAAGATCTTGGGTGACGTATCTGGTTCGCTTGCACGGCTATTCACGCAGCGAGAGCGAATCGATGGCCGAGGCGGCATTGGAATTGGTGGGCATGTCCTCCGCCATGGATCGCCCGATTGGCACCTATTCGTTGGGGATGCGGCAACGTACGAAAATTGCCCAAGCGATTGCCCATCATCCTGATTTGTTGATCTTGGATGAACCTTACAATGGGTTGGACCCGGTCGGCCGCGACGACATGACGACGCTACTGAAGCAGTGGACTCGGCAGGGCAAAGGACTGCTGTTCGCCAGCCATGTGTTGCAAGAGATCGAGGCGGTGACGTCGTCGTTTTTGTTGATTTTCGGAGGCCGATTGCTAGCCTCGGGAACCGCCGACGAAATCGAGTCGATGCTATCGGACACACCCCAGGAAGTCCGCGTGATTGGGCGAGATGCGCCGCAATTGATTCACCACTTGGTGGACATGCCTTGGGTAAATTCGTTGCAGTTGACTCATCAACGAAACGAATTGCGAATTGCACTGCGGGACCCAAGTCAGTTTTACGAGCTTATCGCTGGCTGGATTGCAGCGGATGGACTGCAAATCGATCAATTACAGACCGCCGACGGCAACTTGGCCGCCTTGTTCGCGTCGTTATTGAAACATCACCGCGGAGAATCAGCATGATCGCGACATTGCCACTGGACGTGATGCGGTTCGAACTCGGTCGATCGTTGACGATTGGCCGCATTGCGATGTGGTTTCTATTGGTCGCGTTTCCCGTCGCCTTGATTGCCACGCTGCGCTCGGTCGAGCCGATCGATCCCATCGAACCGTGGGGGATCACGCTCTACTTCCTCGTTCCGGAAGTCGTCTGTTTACTAGGACTATTATTGTGGGCCACACCCGCGATCAGTACCGAACTGGAAGGCCAAGCATGGATCTACTTGGCGATGCGGCGGTCGGGACGTTCCATGGTATTGCTGGGAAAATATTTGACCGCAGTGGTATGGACTCTGTCGGCTGCAATCACCGCGATCACGCTGTCTGTATTGATCATCGGACCGGCCGCAGGATTTCAAATGTGGTGGGTGATGTGTGTTTTGGCGGTGCTATCGTGCTTTGCGCATGCCGCCCTGTACATCTTGATCGGAGTGATCTTTTACAAACGCACGATGGTCAGCGCCGTCTTTTACACCTTGGCAATTGAGTACGGTGTTTCGTTTGTGCCGGCGCTGATCAACAAATTTACGATTAACTATCGACTGCGTGGTTTATTGGCTCAGTGGATGGGGTGGGAAGAAGCTCGCAGTCGTGCCGAAAATGTGTTCGGGGCCGAACCAGCGGAAACGCATCTGTTGGTGCTATTCGCCTTTACAATCACATTATTGGCCGTGGCAATTTACAAAGTGACTCGGACCGAGTACCCCACGCAGCAAGAGGATTAACGACAGTCCCTCCCCATCTAGCCTTGATGTTGACCGCGGGCCTGCGGGCAGATACCGGTTCCCCGCCAAGACCATCTCCCGATACGTCGTTGCCGTGACCGTAAGACCACGGCAGCGGACGTGAACCTCCAACAGATCCTGCCTCGTCTACTTAACGGCAAAACTGCCTTCGTAGGCTAGGCTCTTGATAAAGTGCTCACATCCAATGAACGTCACCGTTGGCATGTGCTCCTTCATATCTTTTTTACCCAGCGTTTTCATCATCGAGTCACAGGCCTTTTGGATCTGGCCATAGCTAGCCGACATAGAACCACTGTCGTCAGGCGTTCGATCGTGGAAAAGATGATCCAACGCTTGACGATCGCTTGTGAAATCGGAATCACGCAACAAGCCTGGCCAATGAATCACATTAGTGGACCGATCAAACTGGGCGTTGGACAATCGTCCTGGTTCCGCCGACTTGCCGAACGCCTCCAATTCCTGCTCCGTCGGAGGCGCCTCGCGATGCGCGGCGACGTATCGGTCACGTGCCTCGCGGTTGGCATAGTAGCTGTTCACTGCGTAATTATGGTTTTCCTGTACCATATGTGCTGTTTCCGCATAGGTATTGGCGGCTTGGGCAGTGTCCTCGCGTGCTTCGCCAATCCCACTGGCTAACCCGCCCGAGAAACCTCGTGATTGGTATCCCGAACCATACCCATAATTGGTGCCATAACCGTAGCCACCCGCCGGGTGATAGTAATGATGATGAATCTCGGGCGAGTTCATCCGATTGCCTCTCTCTCCTTCTCTTGCCGGCCCACGTTCGGATCCATTTGCATTTGGACGATCGCGTAAATTGGGACGCTCTCCGGCATTTGGACGCTCGCGTTGATTCGGCCGTTCATTGTTCGGTTCTTGGGCCAGAACCGTGGAGATGACTAAAGCCCCACTTAGTGCCAAGATCGATGTAAGAAGTTTCATAACTGTCCCCTTGATGCGTGGTTTCCGATATCAACCCAGCACTCCAGTAGTGGATACTCGCCGTAGCGTGAACTTCGGTACGCGGGCTGACCCATTTCTTGAAGTGTATCAATCAATGATTGACTTTGACCATCAAAGTCCTGGAAAGGCAAATGGTTACGTCATTCGCTATGACGGAACGTCGTTTCAATGACATCGAGTAGTTGCTCGTTGTCGAGTGGTTTTTGCAAGAAGGCTAACGCCCCCATTGCAATTGCTTGACCCCGCGTTGAATCATCTTCAAACGCGGTAACAAAAACGATTGGGATGTGTTTGCCGAGATCGTGCAAATGCTGTTGTAGCTGCAGTCCGCTGAGGCCCAGCAGATGGACATCCAGGATCAAGCAATCGATTGGATCGATTGCGAATTCTAAGAAAGCTTCAGCGGATTCATACGCCAGCACCATGTATCCTGCGGATCTGCACAGTCGGTCCAACGCTCGACGCACCGATGCGTCATCATCCACAATCGAAATTCGGAGGGGCTCGTCCATGCGTGTATTTTTGTTCTAGCATGCGTACGTTTGTATTCAGGATCACCAGCGTGTTAATCGTTCTCTGATACTCACCATAGAGGGCAAGGGGTTGAAGAGAAATTAGACTTTAGTGTTATTGGCGGCGGTCGCGCGGGTGTCTCCCCATCTACTTTGGTCGCGTCCAATGCCATCTAGGTTAGCTAGCGTCCGCAACACAAGCTGCCCGGTTGCAGCGAGTTAAACGTTCGAAATCTACCGGGCGGCTCGCGCCGCACCGCTATAGAAACCACCCGGTTAGGACGAAAGCAGATGGTATTAGGCGTTTCACCCCCGCATTTTGTTTTCCAGTGAGGAGTGTCGTGAGATCGGCGGCGTGCGATCAATCTTCCGCTGGTGCGATACCGGCGTGTTCGCAAAGCCGCACCAATTCCGCAACCGAATCGACTTCAGTTTTCACCATCGCGCGACCCCGATGGACTTTGACGGTGTTTTCGGTGATCCCCAACCGTCTGGCAATTTGTTTATTCAACAGCCCACAGATCACGAGCATGATGACATCGTTTTCTCGTTTCGAAAGTGAATCGAATCGCTCGCGGAATTCACGCCGTTGGGCAAACTCGGTTCGATCGTGTGCGTTGCGATCAATCGCGTGCTGCACGGTATCGATCAGTTTTTGATCATCGACCGGTTTGGGCAGGAAGTCGATCGCGCCGGCCTGGATGGCTTGGACGGTCATTGGGATGTCGCCTTCGCCGGTAATGAACACAATCGGCAGATCAAAATCGCTGGCCACTAACTGCTGCTGAAGCTGAATGCCGCTGAGCCCCGGCATATAGACGTCCAAGATCAGGCAACCTGCCTGATCCGGTCGCGGGTAGTGCAAGAATTCGTCGGCGTTTTCAAAGGTAAGGACTTGCAAATCAAGCGACTTAAACATTCGTGTCATCGCTTTACGGATCGATGCATCGTCGTCAATAACGTACACAGTGGCGTTGGGGTCGCTCATGACGCAATCTCCTGAGGCGTAGGCAATACAAATCGAAAAGTCATCCCGTGATCACTATTTTTCTCGGCCCAGATCCGTCCACCGTGTGCCTGGATGATAGTACGATTGATGGCAAGCCCCATCCCTGTGCCATCAGGCTTGGTGGTGTAGAACGGTTCGAACAATCGATCGACTCGCCCCTCGGCGAAGCCTTTGCCATGATCCTTGACCGCAAGTTCGACCGCATCGTCGCCGGCCGTGATGCTGACCGTCAGCCGATCGGAATCGGATGCCAACGGGTCGATCGCTTGAGCCGCGTTGATCAACAAGTTAAGGATGACTTGTTGCAGTTCAACCGAATCGCCATAAATCGCCGGAAGATGGTTTGCAAATTGGGTATCGATGACTAATCCTCGTCGACAGATCTCTGGTTCAACCAATCGAATCGCCTCACGTGCCACCTCGTCTAAGTGCAACAGGACGCAAGGGCAGTGTTCTTTTTTCACTAGCGAACGCACGCGATCGATGATATCAGCGGCACGATTACCATCGCTGGAGATATCGATCAAAGCCTCGCGAACTTCATTGACATCCGGTTGCTCGCGGTCGAGCAGCCGCTGGGCCGTTTGTGCATTGCTGACGATCGCGAAAAGTGGCTGCTTCACTTCGTGTGCTATCGACGTGGTCAACTCTCCCATGCTTGCCGCGCGAGAGACGCGAGCAAGCTGCAGGAAATTCGTCTGGGACTGCTCTTCCGCTCGCTTTCGTTCATTGATTTCACGCCGCAACGCGACGTTAATTTTGTGGGTTGCCTGTATCCGATGCCGAACGTAACCGACCACCACGGCAATCGTCGCCAGCAGACCGGCGACTCGCACCCAGCTGATTTCCCACCAGCGAGGAATCACCATTAATCCCACCGTCGCTCCGGCTTCGCTCCAGACGCTTTGTCCATTGTCCGCAGTGACTCGGAAGACGTATTCGCCCGGGGGCAATTCGGTATAACTGGCGGATCGTTGACCGCCAGCATCGATCCATTCATCATCGAATCCGTCCAGCCGGTAGCGAAAAACCGCCTGCTCCGAGGCGGTAAACGTATTCGCAGTAAAATGAAAGTCGACGTGCCTTGATCCCGATTGTATCTCGAGCACCGAGCTGGGAAGTCGTGACTTGCCGTTAACCTGAACATCTTCAATGTGGACGATCGGGGCAAGCGGTTGCTGATAAGGTCCGTTCGCCGGTACGATCACAGTACCACCGGTGGTCACAAACCAGATGGATCCGTCCTTTCGCTGCGCAACATTGGGACGGTAGTTGCGTTCGATGCGAGGTTGGTCCAATCCACTACTAATCGGATGCACTCGAACCTGGAGTCGTGTTTCGATGCCAGCGTCGATTTCCTCGAGTGCCTGCACCGACACGGATGACAGACCATGGGGTCCTCCAAGCCACAAACACCCCTGTTTGTCCTCGGCGATCGCATGAATGCAATCCTCGTACAATCCCTGGGCGCTGGTCCAATTGGAAAAACGACCCGCTGCATAGCGACACAATCCGCCGCCACTGGTCCCGATCCAAAGATTACCTTGATCGTTCTCGCAGCATGCCGTATAGCTGATCGTCGACAGCTCGTCGAGCACAACGTCGCGGACTCGCTGCAGCTTGCCGTCGATCCAGCGGTACAATCCACGATTGGATCCAATCCAAAGCTGTCCACTGGCATCTTCATGAAACCAGTTGACATCGGCATCACTAAATTCCGCGACGCGAGTGAAAGTGCCGTCCTGCATTCGTTGCAAACCGCCTTCCCAAAAACCGATCCACACCACATCGTTGTGGTCAACGTAGACGTTACGAATCCAATCTCGTCCCAGTCCGTCATCGGTTGTAAACGTGGTCCACCGATCCTGGTCACGACAAACCAACCCCTTGTTCGTACCGATCCATAACCGACCCTCCGATCCAAGGGCCAGTCCCGTTACCAGATTTGTCGGCAGCCCCTGATCGGTGCCGAAATTTACAAAAACTCCGTCGTCTAAACGATGCAGTCCCGTTCGACGATCTTTCGATCCAGGATTGCCACTGCCGAACCAGAGATCCCCCGCAGCGTCTTCGACGACGCATCGCATCATGACTCGTTGATCGAGTTTGAGCTTGGCAAGTTCCGGATTGCGGATGCTGCGAAGACCGCGTTGACCGCCGCCAAACCAAAGATTTCCTTCACGGTCCTCGGCAAGACAAACCACCGGCCGGTTTCCGATGGAAAGCTTCGTGGCCTTGTCGTGAACAAGACGGTAACAACCGGCGGCAAAAGTGCTAATCCATAACTGCTGGCTGCGGTCTTGATATAGCCGCAAGTAATTTGAGGCTTTTGGACCGAGCGCCGCAGCGTGGTCTTGAAATTTTCCGTTCTGATAACGGAACAAGGAACGACCTAGCGTGCCAATCCACAACCCACCCTGGTGATCCGAACAAAGTGCCGTGATCGAGTCGGCGGACGGCACGTCGGGAAATCCGTCGGCCTGCGTGAACCGGTAAAAGCCATCATCGTCACGGCGATACAGTCCGGGTTTGGGCTGAATCGTTGTTGCCGCCAGTTGGTCTGGTCGAGACTGCATCCAAATCGCCGCGCCCAGCCACAGCGTTCCATTTTCATCTTCACAAATGGCTCGTACATTCAGTGGAGCATCGGGCCGACAAATGCACTGGGCGTCGACGACGGTCCATGTTTCCGCCTCCGTTCCGATCCAAAGTGTGCCCTCACGATCCTCAAACAAACACTGAATCGGATGTCCTAGCAATTCGTCAGAACGCTGGAACACAGGTGGTTGGCCAAGTCGGCAATGAATCAGCCCGCCACGCTCAGTGCCGATCCAAAACGCGGAATCTCGACTCCGACAAAGCTTGCTGATTTGATTCGTGACAAACACCGGCGTGTTGGCACGATTAAAGATCGTAAAATGCAATCCATCAAACCGTGCCAATCCGCGCACTGTCGCCAGCCACAGATAACCATCGGACGTTTGGATGATGTCGACCACTTGGTCCGAGGGCAGCCCGTCCTGCATTGTCCAGTGACGAGACACGTATTGATCCAGCGATAGCCCAGGATTGAGCTGTAGCGTTTGTGATTGCGAAGAAAGTTTTCGATCCGCGGAGTGACCTTCGCCGCGGCCGATTGCAACCGCATGCATCAGCAAAGCTGATGCAATCCAGACTCTCGCATTTCTGATGAAGGGGACATCACCCCAGCGACGATTCACAAAAGTTTCGCAATCTGGCCTGACACGTTTCGAACGGAAAACGATGATCAGATACCAGCAGAGGATTAAGAAAAGAGTTCGCGGTGTCCTACGAAAGTGTAGTCGTTCGCGAACGAAAAGGACTGCCTATCTGAAGCGTTCATGCTAAAGTTATTTTTAATCGTAGCGCCACGCGGCATTTTGGCCAGGGGCGTTTTCGTAACCCGTAGCAACAATCGGATGCAACTTTTGGGTTCGGGGCTTCGAACTACAACGAGGATTTACCTGCCACTGGCCCTTTACGTCACACATTGTGCCTATCCGTCACAGCGCAGACGAACGCTGCAACGGGAATTGCTGCGGTTCATGAAGTCGGCGACCCACCCCATTTCAAAGAGCAAATGTAGATCCTAATCGATCCGCTTAAGACTCTCCTGCACTCGACTTCGGAATACCGAACACAAACGTCACTCCGTAGTCGCCGAAAACTCAGGTTCATTTACGAGCAATTCCAAACAAAGCTGCTCACCGCTGCATTTTGCTGCGTTCATCTAATGGGATAAATACCGCTTTGAGATCGCGTTGCAGCGATCAAAAAACTGACCAAAGCCAGTGGGAATGATTCGACCGCGATGCGGTTGGGAAGGACAGACGGAACACACGTGGGCTTCGCAAGGTGATTCAAACTCGGTGATAATTTGTGCCGATTGTTTCGCATCACCGGACGCCCCGTGCTCATCCCGCCCCCCTTGCGGTGTTTGGGTTGTACCGCTTGCAACACCCGCGACGATAGGCACAACAGGGGATGCCGTGCCGGTACCACCGTTGGTTACTCGCGAGCGAAGATTCAAATGGCAGGAGGCCAGTATGTTCAAGCGAATCGTATGGATTGGAGTAACCGTCGTTGCGGCGACGATGTGTACTACCGACGCAAAAGCTCAATCGTTTGGGATCGAGCTAATGAACAATGTGATGCCGGCCTCGGGCGGGATGGCGGGGGCGAGTATTGCCAAACCACAAGACCTGCAATCAGCGATTTATGGTAACCCAGCAACGCTAACCCAATTCCGTGGCACGCAGTTTTCGCTCAGTAGTGCTTGGATCGAACCGACGTACAACGTCACCCAATCCGCTGACCTACCCGCCTTTGGTGTCTCCGAGTTTGATCAATCCAAATCGGATGCTCAAGGGATTGCTGCGGCAAACATCGGAGTCACTCAAGACTTTACCGCGATGGGATTTCCGATCACGACCGGACTCGGGTTGATGTCGGGTGCGGGCGCGTCCGGCGATTTTCGTAACGTGCCCGAGTCCAACGGGACTCACGTCTATCTTTCCGCGTTGGATATTGTTGCGAGTGCTGGCGTTGATCTGACCGACCGACTCTCGATCGGATCCACATTTGTACTCTCCAGCGCCACCATGGACGGACCGTTTGTGGGTATCACCGGTGCCTCTTCCGATTACGCGCTACGTGGTGGCCTGGGCGTCAACTACCAATTGCCGGTCGATACGACTGTTGGAATGTATTGGAAATCGCAAGTCGATTACACGTTTGATAACCTTGTTCGATTTTCTGTAGGTCCCGCTTTAAACGTTTCCGTTGACCGGCCTGAAATCTTGGGTTTGGGGATCTCCAATACGTCGCTGATGGACGGCAAGTTGTTGTTGGCGATCGATGGTGTTTACCAGAATTACTCTGATACTGATTTCTTTCGAGCGATTTACGACGATCAGTGGTCATTGCAGTGCGGTGCGCAATATTCGTATAGCTCGCGACTGAAAATGCGAATGGGTTACGCATTCAACGAAAACCCGATGCGAGGGAATGTAGCGGATAATATCGGCGGAGTTTCACCGCCTGGCGACCGCGACCACATTCGCTACATCCAAGGCCAACTTGCGGCGATCACGCAGCACCGCATTACCGCAGGCGTCGGCGTTCTTGATGTGCTACCAGGCGTCGATCTTGATCTTTTCGCCGGGGGCATGTTCAAGGAATCGCAAACGTTTTCGACGACAACGGCGTCGTTGGAAGGTTATTGGGTTGGCTTCGGTTTGACTTGGCGTTTTTGCCGCGGATCGTAAATCGCCGCATCGAGTTTTTCACATTGTCTTGAGAGATCTTCACAGTGTTTTGGGAGAGAAGCCCGACCCGATCCGTCGGCAAGCAGCTCAAGGCTTGACGGGTCAAGTGACAGAGGTCGTTTGACTCTCTTGAGGCCAAGTTACACCAAGGTGTAATTGTGATTGGTTTAGCGTCCCCGATATTAGTGGTACCGGCCTGCATACTTGAGCTAGGCCCCTACCCCCGGGGAAAATTCGATGAAACCCGTTTTTCTGAACCGAAACCAATCCCTTGGTTTCGCACTGTTTCTTTTGGCGTTCTGCTTGCCGTGCTTGACGATTTCGGCTGCGGATATACTGGGGCGTGTTGAACTTGGCGGTCAACCGATCAGCGGAGTCAAGGTCACGCTTTTTGCAACTCAAGGCAGCGATGCACCACTCAAGCTCGCCACCGCCGTCACACGTGACGATGGTTCTTTTTTGGTTTCCAGCGATTCGGGTCGCGAGGATGGGGTGCTGTACCTGATCGCCAGCGATCCGGCAAAACCTCTCGTCCTACTTTCGCTGCTCGACAACGTCCCGCGTGCCAACGTCGTGGTTAACGAATTGACCACAGTCGCATCCGCTTTCACGGCCGCACAGTTTATTGAAGGACACTCGATTCGTGGAAATCCATTAGGGCTGCGAATTGCAGCTAGCAACACTCCCAATCTGGTCGATCCGGTCACAGGTCAGTGGGGACAGGTGCTTCTTAACCCGCTCAATAGCACCCAAACCACGACACTTGCAACTCTGAACACGCTCGGGTCGATGATCACCGCGTTTGCCCGCGTCACAGATGACGCATGGGGTGCCAAGTTGCTGAAGGCAGCAACCCCGCCTGGCGGCACCGCTCCGGTCGATACGCTTGATGCGATGGTCAGCATCGCTCGCACGCCGTGGGCAGCCCCTAAGGAAATCTTTTCGCTGTTCGAGGAAGCCTATCCGCAACCCAAGGACGGCTCGCGACGGAGCGCGCCGTTTGTCCCTTATCTCGCCTACGCTCCAGATGACTTCACCCTCTCGCTGTGCTTTGCTGGCGGCGGTGTTTACTCGCCTGGACGGCTGATGTTTGATGCCGAGGGTAACCTTTGGAGCGGTCAGAATTGGATGGCGGGATCGCAGTCGGGTGTCAACCAAAGCATTGGTGGAGGCGTTTCAAAACTCTCGCCAAATGGTAAAGCTCTATCGCCACCGATCACCGGCTACACCGGCATGGGAATCGACGGAGTCGGCTGGGGCACTGCGGTCACGCGTGACAAGGTTTGGGCGACGAGCTTCAACGGAAAAATTCTCGTTTTGGATTTTGCCGGCAAACCCGCCGCCGTCGAAAGCGATCTGCCATTTACAGAGAAGTTACTTGGCCTGATGGGCATCGGGGTCGCCGCAAACGGAGATGTTTGGATCGCCGACGGTGTCCAAAATCAACTGCTCTATTTTCGCGGCGGAGAAGTAAAGGCAGGTCAGATCGTGAAGGTCCCGGGTCTGAAGTCACCGTTTGACATCGTCATCGATCCCCAGAACCGCGTCTGGGTCAGCAACTCGCAATCCGACAAAGTGGTTCGCTTTCCTGTCGACGATCCTTCCAAGGCAGAATCGTTCCGTGTGGGAATGGGCGTTCGTGCCCTCGCGCTCGACTCGAAAGGCAATGTTTGGGTCGCTAGCAACATGTCACTCGACTTCCCGCCCCCCGTCATCCCCGACGGGGCATCGATCATGCAGCAATTTAAAATCGCTGCTGCACATATGCTCAAGGTGCTCTCGAGCGATCCCACAATGGTCACCGGTGTAGTCAACATGATCCGCCCTGATGGCAGCCAGCCCGCGCCCAACGGATTCAGTGGCGACAAACAGGTTAGCGTCCCATGGGGTTTGAATGTGGATGGCAACGACGACGTTTGGATCGGCAATTTCTGGGGGCGCGGCGTGGTGCTGATGGCCGGCGACACCCCCCGAGGACACGCGGCGGACATCAAGACCGGCGATGTGCTTCACGTCTTCAAAGGCGGCAGCATCCAGATGCTGACCGATGTTTCGATCGATCCGGCAGGCAACGTTTGGGCGGCGAACAATTGGAACAATCTCAACGCTGCGGCTGCCCCGGATCCAAACCGCCCCACTTCGACTTGGGGTGGTGGTTCCGGCATCACGATCATCTACGGCGTGGCGGCTCCGGTGCAATCGCCACGAATGGGGGTCGTTCGCGCAGCGAATTGAGTTCGTATTTCTTAGTCAACAAACGCGATAGGGCACTGGGCCCAATTCCAGCAAACTTTTCTCGATGCCAATGAGTCCCGACATGCGGTACCTTCAAAAAATTCGTCTCTCTCTGCTGGCGATTGCGCTGATCGCAATTCCCGCAACCTTGCACGCCCAAACCAAGCAGCCCAACATCATCATGATCATGGGCGATGACATCGGTTGGTTCAACATCGGCGCCTATCACCGTGGCATGATGTCGGGCAAGACGCCGAACATTGATCGTTTGGCACGCGAGGGGATGATGTTCACCGACTACTATGCCGAAGCGAGTTGCACGGCCGGTCGCGCCAACTTTATTACAGGCATGCTTCCCTATCGAACGGGAATGACCACGGTGGGGCAAGCAGGATCGCCGATCGGTTTGCCCGCCGACGCGCCAACGATCGCCACGGTGCTAAAAGACATGGGGTACACGACGGGCCAGTTTGGCAAGAACCATTTAGGCGACTTGAACGAGTTCCTGCCCACCGTCCACGGCTTCGACGAATTCTTTGGATACCTGTATCACCTTGATGCGATGTCCGATCCTTTTTGGCCTGGATATCCCAAAGATCTGCTTGACCAGATCGGACCACGCAATCTTGTTCATTCCTGGGCCAGCGACGTGGACGATCCGACCGTGCAACCTCGTTGGGGAAAAATCGGCAAGCAAAAGATTGAGGACAAAGGCCCGTTGCCGCCGCATCCCACCGACGGCATCACGCACAACATGGAAGACATTGATGATCACATCTTAGAACTGACCACCAATTTCATGCAGAAAGCGCAGCAGGATGACAAACCGTTCTTTGTTTGGCTGAACCCCACGCGGATGCACATCTTCACTCATTTGAATGACAAATACAAAGCACTCGAGGGGCAAGACAACTACGGTCTACAAGAAGCGGGCATGGCCCAGTTTGACGACATCGTCGGATCGATCATCAGCAAGCTGGAAGAAATGGGAATTGCCGACAACACCATCATCGGCGTCACCACCGACAACGGCACCGAAGTGTTTACGTGGCCCGATGGTGGAAATACACCGTTCAAAGGAACCAAGGGGATGACGACCGAAGGAGGCTTTCGCGCACCGATGGTTATGCGATGGCCAAAACACATCCCTGCTGGCAGTGTGCAAAACGGAATCACATCCGGCATGGATTGGCTGCCCACATTGGCCGCCGCCGCGGGAAATCCGAATATCTCGGAACAGCTAAAGCAGGGTAAGAAAATGGGCGACCGAACCTACAAAGTTCACTTGGATGGTTACAACCAATTGGACATGCTTACCAAGGGTGACAGCAGTCAACGGGAAGAGGTTTGGTATTTTAGTGAATCGAGTCTCGGAGCGGTGCGAATCGGTGATTGGAAATATGTGTTCATCGAACAACCCGAAGGATGGCCGGGTGCCAAAAACAAATTGAACATGCCAATCATTCACAACCTGCGGCGTGACCCGTTTGAACGCTATAGCGATCATAACTGGGGCGTTGGTTCGTCCGATTACATGATGTCCTTCTATGCTCGCGAATTTTGGCGATTCATCTTCGTGCAAAAGAAGGTAGCGGAACTCGCGAAAACGGCCATCGAGTTTCCGCCGATGCAAAAGGGGGCATCATTTAATCTCGAGGCGGTGAAGGAACAAATCCAGGCAGCCGTACAGTCTCATCATGGTGGGTGAGAACCGCAACAGGGTCGGTGGCGACGCGAAACCCAACTCGGTCCATCGAGCCGCAGTCACCGGGACAGTTTTACGGGGGTCGCATCGGAGCCCCCCCAGGCAGCATCACCGCCTCATCACAGGCCTGCGGAAATCGCGCCTGCGAGAAAACCACCCGCGACCATCCCCATCAACACAGCGGTGATAAACAGTCGCCCGGTCTCGCGCCAATTCTTGATGACAAAATAGAGGATGTAAAACGGAACAAACAGGGTCAACAAACCAGTTTTGATGTCCTTTTTGAACGCTTTGACGATCACCATCAGCTGAGCTCCTTGCGAGATCACCATGCACGCTCCGAACCCTAACACAAGGAACGTCGCGATTGGATTGAAGCCGCCTCCGCCATCGAGTTGACGCGACACATTGATCGCAACCACGGCAATCCCCGTCGAGCTGACGATCAAAAACAACACAAGCGCCAACATCCAGGTCGGCATCCCATTGTTGCCTGACAACCGATCCTGCGTCTCTTTGGCACGCGCCATATCGGCGGCCGCTTTTTGCAGAGCGAGAGTGCCGTGCGATACATCCAATCCAGGCGTCTGATGACCGGACAGCCGGTCACCGGTTTGCTTGTTGTAACCACACTGAGTGCACAACACCGCGTTGGCTTTCATCTCTGCCCGGCATGCCGGACAGATTGCAGCGACTTGTTGACTAAACCCTTCTTCGTCAAACAAGTCATCCAAGCGATTGCTGGTCGCTGCGGGCGCCGGTGCAGGTGCCGCTGCGGGACGACGGGCCGGTTGTGCCGGAGCGGCCGCTTGCTTGGGTTTAGCTGCTGCGGTTGCCGCAGGCACTTTCAATACCGTTTGACAGCCAGGACATTTGACCGCTTTGCCAGCCGCAGCGTCCGGAATATTGAGCACTTTGCCACATTGGCAAGTCATTTTAATAGGCATTGCAAAAAGCCAATAAGGAGAATGTGTGCGACAACGCAGCGGCCAAAAGTTCGCGGTTGCCCCCGCAAACTATCTTGAACTGCTTTGCGACCCGAGTCTAGCGTTTAACCGAGTTTAGTTTTGAGTCGCTGAATGTCATTTTCAACTGATTCGAGTTGTCGTTTCAATTCTTCGAGCGACTCGCGTTCTTTCGCTACTACCTCTGCGGGGGCGCGAGCGACGAAGTTTTCGTTCGAGAGCTTCTGCTCTTTTCCGCCAATCTGTTTGACCACCTGGTCTCGCAGTTTTTCTAAGCGAGCCAACTCGGCTGCAAAGTCGATGAACTGCTCTAAGTCGACGTGCACCTCGATGTCCAGTCCGGTGATCGCCAAGGGGGCATCGATCTCAAACGGCTTCGCCGTGGGGCTCAGTTCCACAACATCGGCGCCGGCGAGTCCTTGGAAATAGGTCCGCATCGGTTCCAAAAGTGCTTGCGATGACTCGCTACAGCGGATCGCCACGGGCACCGTATCTCGTGGAGCAATGTTTTGGCTCGCACGGATGCGGCGGATCGCTCCGACGACTTCTTGGAACTCGTTGAATTGCCGTTCAATGCCCTCGTCGTAATGTGCCGCTTCGGCGATCGGCCAAGCCGCGGTCATCACAAACTGCGGAGCATCCGCAGGCGACGGAACACCCCGTTTTGGAGCCGCTTCGTTCAAGTAACCCCAAATTGATTCGGTCACAAACGGCATGATCGGGTGCAATAGACGCAGCAGCGTATCGAGCCCGTGAGCCATCACCGACTGAGTGACCCCACGAAGCGAATCGTCGGACAATCGTGGTTTGGCGATTTCGACGTAGAAGCTGCAGAATTCGTCCCAGGCAAAATCGTAAAGGATTCGCGAGGCTTCGGCAAAATGGTAGTGCTCGGTTGCTTCGGTTACCTGCTTTGTCACCGTCGACAATCGACTGAGTAACCAGCGGTCTTCCAGCGGCAACGATTTGACATCGATTTCCTGTGCTTCGTAGCCTTCGAAATTCATCAAGGCAAACCGAGCTGCGTTCCACAACTTGTTGACGAAGTTGCGAGCGGTTTCAAATCGCTCGCTGACCACCGCGGCTCGCGGATGCGTCTTGTCCGCGGCGGATTCAGCCCACTGAGTCGAGAATGTTTTCTTGCACTCTGGGCAATCCAGCTTCGGCAAGGATCGGTTCTTCTTCGTTTGGTCAATCAATTTTTCGCAATGCGGACACTCGTACTGGACCGGCATCCGCACGTCTTGCGTTTCGGTTGCCAACCGAGCCAATCCAAAACGCAGTGCATCGGGACCAAACTTTTCGATCACGTCAATCGGGTCAACGCCGTTGCCTTTGCTCTTGCTCATCGTTTCCCCCAATCCATCGAGGATTTTGGGGTGAATGAAGACCTCGTTAAATGGGATCTTGCCGACGTTATTGAGCCCCATCAATACCATTCGCGCGACCCACAACGTGATGATGTCACGCGAGGTGATCAGCGTGCTGGTCGGGTAAAAGTACTCGAGTTCCGCAGTTTGCTCGGGCCATCCGAGCGTGCTATGAGGCCATAACGCCGATGAGAACCACGTATCCAGAACATCGGGGTCGCGGACCAACCCCAACCCCTCGACTTTCGCTTCGAGCTTTGGATCATCGCTTCGCAAACAAACGAATAGCGAGTAGGTGCCATCTTCGTTTTCATCAATCCGATCGGCAATCTTGCCCGATGCATATTCCGAAAACGCTTTGATCTTTTCCGCGGCCGCGTTTGCATCGGCTTCGCTGATCCCACCCAGCGACCAAATCGGAATTTGATGCCCCCACCACAATTGACGACTGACCGGCCAATCGCGTTTTTCGCTCAACCAATCGAGATAGCCTTTGCGATAACGCTCGGGGAAAATCTTGACTTGCTCGGTCGAAACGGCATCCATGGCGGATTGAGCCAACTCTTCCATCGCCACGAACCACTGGTCGGCCAAGTACGGTTCGATCGGTGTCTTGCTGCGGTCGCTCAGTGGCAACTCGATTTCACGATCCTCGATTTCGCCAAGCAGATCGAGTGCCTCGAGATCTTCGAGTACCTTGGCTCGTGTCTTTTTGATCGTCAAACCTTCGTAAGCGCCGGTTTCGGAATTCATCGTTCCGTCGGCGTTCAGGATATTGATCATCGCCAATCCAACCCGTTTTCCGACTTCGTAGTCATTCGGGTCGTGCGCCGGCGTGATCTTGACGCATCCGGTCCCCATCTCGGGTTTGGCCCATTCGTCGGCAACGATTGGGATTTCACGATTCATCAACGGCAACATCACTTTGCGACCGTCCAACGCCATGTCACGCAATTGGATCAGCAGCGGCAGCATCGTTTTGCGGCGATCCGCGAGGGCTTCGATTTGTTTATCGATCTCACTCTTTTCGCCGGCTGATGCGGTTTCACGCTTTGTTTTCAGATCCGCTTCGAGCTTGTCCATCGCCGCTTCGGGATCGGGATGCACCGCGACGGCGCTGTCGCCTAGCATCGTTTCAGGCCGCGTGGTGGCGATTTCGATTCGCGACGGTTCGCCGGACTTGGGATCAACGACCGGGTAGAAGATGTGCCAAAAATGGCCTTTCTCGGTCTGGTTGATCACTTCATCATCGCTGACCGCGGTCTGCAAATAAGTGTCCCAATTGACCAGACGTTTGCCGCGGTAGATGCGTTTCTTGCTGAACAGATCAAAGAAGGTCGCTCGCACCGCGGCAGCGCAGCGGTCGTCCAAGGTGAATCGAACTCGCTCCCAATCGCAACTGCATCCCATGCGTTTGAGTTGGTCGAGGATGCGTTTTTCGTATTGTTCTTTCCAATCCCAGATCCGCTGCACCAACGCTTCGCGACCAAGATCGTGACGCGACTTGTTCTCTTGTTCTTTGAGTCGTTTTTCAACCACCGCTTGCGTCGCGATTCCGGCATGATCGGTGCCAGGCATCCACAGCGTTTCAAAACCTTGCATTCGCTTGGTGCGAATGACGATGTCTTGCAGCGTGTTGTTCAAGCCATGACCAAGGTGCAGCGCCCCGGTCACGTTCGGAGGTGGGATCACAATCGTAAAGGGTTTGCGATCAGGATTGGGTTCGGCGTGAGCGCATCTTGCATCTTCCCAAGCTTTGGCAATGTCCGCTACAGCGTCCGAATGGTCAAATCGAGTCGGAATCGTCATGATTTTTCTAGCGTTACTTTTTTTCGGATTTGTGAAGTTTGTATTCGACGGCATCGACCAGCGCGCTCCAGCTCGCTTCGATAATGTTTTCGCTGACGCCAATGGTGCCCCACGATTCGTGGTCATCACAGCTTTCGATATTCACTCGGATCGATGCCTCGGTTCCGCTGCTCGATTCAACGACGCGTACTTTGTAGTCGGTCAAACGCATCTCTGCGAGCATCGGGTATTCGTCGGCAAGTGCTTTGCGAAGTGCGGCATCGAGTGCGTTGATTGGCCCGTGGCCTTCGGCAGCATCAAACCACAACGTCTCGCCGACTTTGAGCTTGATGATCGCTTCCGCAAACACACTACGCTGTTTGCTCTCGATGCTGCGATCCCCCGCCACGACTCGGTACTTGATCGTTTCAAAGTGGGGCGTGTAGGTACCGGAAACGCGTTTGATTAGCAGATCGAACGACGCGCCCGCGTTTTCAAATTGGTAGCCCTCGTTTTCCAGTCGGACGACTTCGGCCAGAATCTTGTCCATCAATTCGCGGTCGTCTTCCAAGTTGTGCTTGGTCGCCAGCGCGGCGATGTTACTACGTCCGGAAAGTTCGCTGACCAGAATGCGACGTTCATTGCCGACCAAGGCTGGATCAATGTGCTCGTAGGTCTTGGCCGCTTTATTGATCGCGTGGACATGCATGCCGCCTTTATGCGCGAACGCACTTTGGCCGACAAACGGTTGGTTGTTACGCCATTGCAGATTGGCGGTTTCGTAGACAAAGCGGCTCAGTTCCGTCAACGGTTGTAGCGATCGGCCGCCCAGCACGCTGTAACCTTTCTTCTTGAGCGACAAATTCGCCATCACCGTGATCAAGTCGACGTTGCCACAACGTTCACCGATGCCGTTTACGGTTCCTTGAACCTGAGTTGCCCCGGCATCGACCGCTGCTAACGAATTCGCCACAGCAAGCTCGCAATCGTTGTGGCAATGGATCCCGATTTGCACATTGAAATCGGAAAGAGCGGCCTTAGTCGCTTCGGTGACTTCGCGAATCCGCTCGGGCAGCGTGCCGCCGTTGGTATCGCACAGGCTGAGCCAAGTCGCGCCGGCCGACGCGGCGGCCTTCAGCGTTTTGATTGCGTATTCGGGGTTTGCGTCGTAGCCGTCAAAGAAATGTTCGGCGTCGTAGATCAATTCAGCGCCGCGAGCAAGAAATTCGGTGCTCTCGCCAATCATCGCCAAGTTTTCTTCGAGCGTGACGCGAAGCACTTCGGTGGCGTGGTAGTCCCACGTTTTGCCGACCAAGGTGATGCAGGGCGTTTCGGCTTGCACCAACGCTTTCATGCCAGGATCGTCTTCGGCTTTCATCGATTTCCGCCGCGTCATTCCAAACGCACAGACCTTGGTGTTGCCGAGGTTGCGTTTTTTGATCTCGCGAAAGAATGCCACGTCCTTCTCGTTCGACAGCGGGTAGCCCCCTTCGATAAAGTCGATGCCAATTTCGGCCAGCCGCTCGGCAATATTGAGCTTGTCTTGAAGAGAGAAACTGACACCTTCGCCCTGAGAACCGTCTCGGAGCGTTGTGTCGTAGATCAAGATGGGTTTGGCGTTCATCGCGGGCGTGTTGGAGTTAGAAGGGGAAGGTGCAGAGAAGCGAAAGACGTGTGGGGGGCAAAGCGTCGGGGAGTGAAAGTAGGAAAATTGGCGGTCGGTCTGCGGTCGTTGGTGTTTCAGGTACGAAAAAACCCCCGAAGCTATGGGTGGCCTCGGGGGTGAATGTCAAAGTGGCATCTCGATTCGAGCCCTGCTCCGCAATTGACTGCGGCCAGTCCGATTCGTTCCCCGCGTTATGGCCGGCTATCAATGCCGACGACGCGGATAATCATGGTTTGGATAATGCTGTGAAGTGCCACGGAATTGTCTGTTTCTGTAAGGTTTTGAAGCACAGAGGATAGTTTTTTTGCGGACGCTGTCAATCGCAGCTATCCCGGGGTCAAACGGCGGCGGCGTGCTTGGGCAAACGAAATCAGGCTGACGACCAAGAAAATCGTACAAAGCACCGTCATTGCCATGACCACTTGCATCGCCAATGAGTTCACTTGGATTCCACGGAGGACGCGGAATAGCGAGAAAACGGTGTTGCTTCCCCCGATCAGGGTGCCCAGTAATGCGACCGTCGCCGCCACGTGCATCGCGTGCTTGCGACGGTGAGGATTCAACCCGACGACGCCGCAAAATAACATCGGAATTCCGAACATCATCGGACAAAATTGGGACGGCATCTTCTGCATCGTCACCATCAACGCCAGCATCGTGACAGCGCAGAGCATCAAGCCAAATACGATCGCAATACGTGACATTTGTCGCCACTCCGCTCCTAAATTAATGGCCGAGGCTCCGCCGCTCAGCTTCCGAAGGCCGAAATGGTATCGGCCGATGTTTGATTGGGCGAGGGGGCTGTAACAAGCCACACGATTCGCCCAACCGAAACTCGTTCTATCGCAATCTGATTCTACCGAATTTCCGACGAGGCCTCGACGGGTTTCTCCGTCTCCGCACCAGCTAGGAAAAGCTACTCTTGCGAATTCGCCCCGTTTTTCTCCATCTTTAGCACGGGCAACCGGCGTCCCAAATCAATTTGATCTCGGATTGATTCGGGGGTCTCGTCGGCGGGACGGGGACGCTGCGCAGGTGGGATTTCCGGAGCAACAAAATGCGACCCTTGGCGTGTCCCTCGCCGTTTGAACTCCTGTTCAATCGCCAAACGTAGCGAGGATTTTTCCGAACACCATTTCGGTTCGATCAGATAGCTCGACGGAGCATCGCCGCTGACCCGTTCGACAATCACCTCGGCTGGAATCCGCTCGAGAAAATCGACCACGGTGTGGATGTATTCGTCTCGCTGCATCAAGACAATTTCCCCGCTTTGCACCTGGTCACCCAGCGGGGTGCCCAAGACGGCGTACAAATTGTGAATTTTGACGGCATCAAAGCCGAGTCGACCGATTTCGCTGGCCGTTTCCATCATCATCGCATGGGTTTCGCCTGGAATCCCCAAAATCACGTGGCTACAGCATTCAAATCCACGGCCTCGGCTACGATCGATTGCATTGATCATACTGGCGTGATCGTGAGCCCGGTTCATCCATTGCAGCCCGGCATCGTGGATCGTTTGCATCCCAAATTCGAGCGAGACGTAGGTTTCGCGGGCCAAAGTTTCCAACAGCGTCAAAACGCTTTCGGGCACACAATCAGGACGGGTTCCGACGGCCAAACCGACCACTCGCGGGTCGATCGAAAGCGCCAATCGAAAGACCTCTTCGAGTTGCTCGACCGGAGCGTAGGTGTTCGTCGCGGGCTGAAAATAAGCGATAAAACCCGCCACTTTGTCATAGCGTTTGGTGACCGTTTCGATCCCCGTCGCCAATTGTTCACTGACCTGTTTCAGCCGCACACGGCGTGAAGGGCTGAACGATCGGTTGTCACAAAAATTGCACCCTCCGCGTGCAACCGCACCATCGACATTGGGGCAAGTGAACCCCGCATCGATGCTGACGCGTTGGATTCGGCCACCAAATCGACGCCGTAGCGAAGCGCCAAATGCGTTAAATGGCAATTTTTCCGATTGCCATTTCAATCGTTCGTTGAATTCGGAGTCGATCAATTTACAAACCGTTGCCATTTGTGAAAACTTGGTCAAAATATGATTACTGACGTGAACGGGAATTCATTGCCCGTTTGGCGGGGGACGGTGAATTCGACTTTTGAAATCCATCGCCTGAGAGCCACTCACGTCATACGATGGGGAATATGGGACCGAAGCGATCACGGGAATCGCTAAGCTGGCCGCTAATTCCCCGTTTTTGTTTACTCGGACAGGAAGACTTTGATCGTGGAATTTGACGACGAAATTTCGAAACCTCAATTTGCCGGCCCCTATGGACAGCTTACCCCTTGCGGGGGCGGTGACCCTATTCCGCTTGTGAAAGAACGGTTGCTGGTGGGGCGTCGTAACGAGTGCGATATTCAATTGAAGTTCGCCAACGTTTCGAGCCAACACTGCCGGTTGACTCTCGAACACGGCTATTGGTTCATTCGTGACCTGAATAGCCGAAATGGATTGAAGGTCGATGGTCGTCCCGTTCAGCGTAAGCGTATCGACCCCAACAGCAAAGTGTCCATCGCACGGCACGAGTATCTGATTGAATATGAGCCGCAGTTGTTAGGGGCCTTTGGACCTCCGCCGGCCGACGACGATTACATGGAAGACCTGATGAAGAGCTCCTTGATGGACCGAGCCGGATTGTCCCGTCGCGATCCGAAGAAGCCCTCTTCAAACCAAGACCGAAGCGGTTAAGTTTAGCGGCTACTCGATCAGGACACACCTGCGTTGTCTTGGCTCCATCCAGGGTTCTACCGAATTCTGGATGGGGAATTTAGCCGTTTTTCCTACCGTTCAGCAAAGCACTTCCCCATGACTCGATTGGCTCATCACGTTTTTTTCACCTTGAAAGACCGCAGCGACGAAGCCGTGCAAACGCTTGTCGAAGCTTGTGAAAAGTATCTCGACGACCACGACGGACTGGTCGATTTCGCCGTGGGGACGCGTGAAAAAGAGCTCGATCGTCCCGTCAATCACGATTTTGACGTCTCGCTGCACACCGTTTTTGCCGACCGCGCAGCCCATGATGCCTACCAAGTCGCCGAACGGCATTTGCAATTCATTGCCGAAAACAAAGAGAGCTGGGCCGAAGTGAAGGTTTGCGACAGCAATCTTCGCTAAACGGTTTAATGCCAATCTCGAGGGTCGATCCGGTAATAGGTTTTTAGTAGGCCGAACAATTCCGGATGCCGATCCTGCATCGGCCGCGGCCGCTCAAAAAAGCATTCGCTGGCGACGGCAAAAAATTCGGCTTCATTGGTCGCGCCGTACGGATCCAACAGCGTCCGGCGGCCCGCTTTGACGTCGTGCACAAGTTGCTGGAATTCTTGACCGGCAATTTCGTCCCACGCCGCTTGGTCCGCCGTTTTGTCAAACGAAATCGAGCCGCCCATTTCGCCATCCAGACCGTCCAAGTGATGAGCGAACTCGTGAATCACCACATTGCGTCCGTCGTCATGGTCGGCTGCCAGCAGGACTTCGGGCCACGACAAGATCACGCCGCCGTTGTCCCAGGCTTCGCCGACGGTGTGCTCGAGCACGCCGCCGTGGCTTCGCACCATCACATCGGGGTAAACCAAAATCGTGGTCACGCCATCGAAATAATAGTCTCCCGAACGCAGCAAAATGAACGCGGCGTGCCCCGCGATCGTCGTCTTCATTTCATCCGAAACGTCCAGCCCCTCACAGCCTTCCCAATTGCGTTCGGCGATCAATATGCGAACGCAATCGAGAATTCGATTCTGCAGGTCAGGTTGCAAACGGTTAAATGCAGGAACGTTCTGTTTCAGCACTTGCAGTTGTGGTTCCGGTAACGCAACCGCCAACCAACCTCGTCGACGACGGTTGCGAAAGAAGGACCACATTATTTCTGGTTAACCTCAACCCCGAAGGATTCCAATTCGGCACTCTGAGCCTCGAGTTTCTTTGCATCGATCGGGTTTTCCCCGAGGTACACCTGCAAAAACGGAGCAAACCGTCGTTCCCCCTGGAAATCCTTGCGGCACATCTCCACCAACGGCGAAAGGTTGTCGATCTTGTTTCGCGACATGATCAACATGCTTAACTCTCGCAAACCTGTGATCGGTTCAAGCGAGGTGATTTGATTGCCCGCGATATCCAGCGTCGACAGCCATCCCAAATTGCGAACCGGTTCCAGATCGGTGAGTTGGTTGTCCGAGACATCCAACGACCAAACCTTGCTTAGCCCCTTGATCCCGTCAATCGAGGTCAGCTTGTTTTTCGCCAAATAAAGCGTTCGCAAATTCGCCATTTTCTCTAGCGGTGAGGTATCGCTGACGCTGTTGCCCGCCAGATCCAAGAGCTGCATCGCGGTTAAACCTGCCAGCGGTTGGATGTCGGTGATTTTGTTGTTGGCCAGCGTCACCGATTGCAGCCGCTTCAGTTCGGCAATCGGTGTCAGATCGGTGATCTCGTTATCCGCAAGATCGATCAGCATCAATGCCTGGCAATGTTCGAGACCATCGAGGCTCTTGATCTTCTTTCCCTTGCCGACCACGCGAGAAATATTGGCGACATCTTCTTTGGTGATCGCTTCGTTATTGTGGCGTTTCGCAAAGACTTCGGCCCGCACGGCGGCTTCGAGTGCAGGGTCAGGAAAAATCGATGGAACGGGTTTGGCGGCAGCCTCTTTGGCCGCGGCTTCTTTAGCAGCGTTTTCCTTGTCGTCGCCTCGAAGTGCAGCGGCAGGAATGGCAATGAGCAGTGCGAACAGAAAAGCAGAGGTGGGATTCAAAACTGGCATGCGAAAGTCTCTCCAGTACAGCAGGTGGGACCTGGGCGGCGAAGGTTAGCCGCGTCGCAGGCATTGAAAGGGGCAATATGAATTGCTGCCTATTCTAATCCAATTCCTGCCGAGTTCCCACATCCCCGCAGCACACCGAAGATGGCTTTCCGTCGGTTCTACCCCACCCGACAAAACGGAAAGCCATGACGCAAGCGTCTTTGCACCTCGGGCCGACAGAGCATCGGCCATGGTTCGTGCTGTTTTCGCGGTCGCGAGGCGACTCAGCCAAACAAACGCTCGTGGGGATCGGTCAAACCATCAGCGAGACGTCGCAACGCTTCGGTTTCAATCTGGCGAACACGTTCACGGGTCAGCCCTAATTCCGCACCGATTTCTTTCAGTGTCTTGGGCTCGCATCCACCGAGTCCAAAACGCAGCTTCAGCACGGTGGCTTCGCGTTCTTCGAGGTCTCCGAGCAATTCCATTGCATGACGCAGGATGTCATGGTCAAGCATTTCCTCGTCGGGTGCCTTCAAGCGTTCGTCCATCACCATGTCGCCAAGTGACCATCCCGCTTCAGTTTGGTCGCTCTGAGGCGTGCTGTTGCTGATGCGGATCGCCTTGCGGATAATCGGCAGCTTCTTTTTCGGAAGTCCCAGCAATCGAGCGATCTCTTCGTTCGATGGTGTGCGGCCAAGCTCTTCACTTAAACGTGCAGTCGCTCGACGCCATTTGCTTAGCAGTTCGACCATGTACGCGGGGATGCGAATGGTCTTGGCACTGTTGATTAATGCACGCTTGATGGATTGTTTGATCCAGTAGCTGGCATAGGTACTGAAGCGTGTACCCATCGTTGGGTCGAACCCTTCGACAGCACGCAAAAGGCCAAGGTTGCCCTCTTCGATCAAGTCTTGCAGCCCCAAGCCTTTGCCGGTGTAGCCGCGAGCGATGTTAACAACCAAACGCAAATTGGCGCGAACCATACGATCGCGAGCCAACGCGTCGCCCTGCGCAATTCGCGAGGCGAGTTCGGTCTCGTCATCCGCAGATAACAACGCCGTTTCGTTGATCTCACGCAAATAGGTTTCCAAGGGAGACTGAGCCGCATTGCTGCGGGGAGTGGCTCGCTTGGACGGACGAATTCGAGACTCCGCAAGTTCGGTATCAACTTCCGACTCGAAGTCGTTAGACAGTTCTTCGATTTGTGACATGGATTACTCGGACGCTAGGGGGCGAACATCGGCTTTCGTCCATCACGTGTTCGATCCAAATGACAGCGCCACACATTGGAAGGATGTGAGCACCAAAAGGATTAAACAAAGGGGAGGAAACGTGACGCGAAAGTCGCATTCGACGGGGTGGAGGTCAGGTGAACAATGCTAGCATCGGCAAGTTCTTGACTCTGACTCCAGTTTCCGGAAAAGCGGATCAGTGTTTCCGGTTATTCCGATTAGGCGGCCCCCTTGGGTTGCCCAAAGATTGCCGAACACGGCGGAGCTAAACGGTTGCGCAAACGAGATGAGCCGTGGGCCGCAAGGCACCGGATTATGTGTGGAACCCCGGCCGCTCACACGCGAGCGGCTCACTAAAATCAACAAGCCGCTAGCCACGGTTTCCACACTCAACCGGAACCAGCGGAGATTCACCGAGTGATTCATGCCTAGCGGCGCGGGCCCAGTGCGATCTACTTTGGCACTAACCGGGTGGTTCCTGTAGCGGAGCGGCGCAAGCCGGCCGGTAAATCTCGAACGTTTTACTCGCTGCAACCGGGCGGCTCGCCCCGCACCGATAGAACAAAAAAAACGCTGCCGGACCAAAATCCGACAGCGTTTGAAAAATCGAATCGCGTTGAAGCCAACTCGGTTTCGTTCGCAGCGAACGAATTATTTCTTCGCAGTGCCTTTGAAGCTTTCGTTGCCGATTCCAACGATTCCAACGGCAACACGTGGGCCAGCGTCACCCGACGGTTGACTCTTCAAATCGTCTTTGCCAGCGTGCACAACAAACGAACGTCCCAGGATGAAGTGCAGCGCGGTGTCCTTGGTCGTCACATTGACTGTGGCAACTCCTTGGTCGTCAGCAAGAATGTTTCCGAGGTCGCCTGCGTGGCTGTGGGATCCGGGGGCGCCATGGTCATGTCCTGCTGGGTTGAAGTGACCGCCAGCCGAGGTTCCATCAGCTGCGCGACGATCGCCAAACTCGTGGATGTGGAAACCGTGTTCGCCGGGAGTCAGGTTGCGAACTTTACCCGTGATCACAAGCTCGTCGCCCTTTTGCACCAAACGCAGCGTGCCGCGGGCCTTGTTGTCCTTGGTCGGCATCAACACGCAAACGCCAAGCGTTGGCAATTCAGCGTGAGCATGATCATGCGAGTGCTTGTCTTCGGCGTTTGCCACAGGAGCAACAAACCATGCGGCGAGCGCAACCAGTGCCATTGTTTTCATAAAACCCAGTTTCATCGTTCGTCTCTCGTTGTAAGGGGGGAATGGGGAAGGAGCGATTTGGTTCACTTTTTCTAAGTTAGCGATTGTACACATTAAGTGAATGCAAGTCGTTTGCCCAAATGATGTTTTTTCAAAACGATGCATTCTCGACTTGGCATCTTGCTCGCAAAGGCCCGCAAAGCCCGTTCCGATTATCCAGGCTGTCGCATTTTTATCTTTTACCCGTTTTTGTCAGCGAACCGGTCAGCTAGTTGCTGACGTGTCCGGCCCACAGCCAGTCGGCCAGCTCACTACTAACGCGGCCGGCTTACTGAATCGGAGACGTTTGAATGCAGTTTCCGATATTCGCCCGGAGTCATCCCCTCGCTAGCGCGGAATTGGCTCGCCATATAGGCGGGATACTGAAAACCACTCGAAGATGCGACTTCCTCTAGTTTCATAGTCGATTCGCACAGCAGCGATTTTACCCGCTGGATCCTCACCTCGCGGATCGCATCAAGTGGAGAATGGCCGGTCGCGGCATGGAACCGCCGCTCTAGCGTTCGCCGCGACAAGGCCGTTTTTGGCACCGTGTTCCTATTCGATGATTCCGCAATATGAGCGAGCACGTCCGGCACGCCGATTCCATCACAGGCATGGCGGCGAATGAAACCGAGCGCTAAGGCGATTTCGGGATCGTCGATAGCGTCGGTCTGCGTACTTTGCCGCAACTGAACTCCCCGTGGTGGCACAACGATCGACTTGATCGATTTCACGTCGGCGCAAGAATTTGCCTGCATCCGTTGATCGAGCAAGCGGGCCGCCTCGTAACCGATCGTTTCGGTATCCAAGGCAACACTTGTCAGCGGGGGATCACTCAATTCACATAACACTTGGTCGTTGTCCACACCCACCACGGCAACCTGTTCAGGAACGAGCCAGTGATGTTGGCGACACACGTCCAACAACGTTCGGGCGGTGGCGTCGTAACACGCCATCACCGCAACCGGTTTGGGCAGTGACTCGATCCAGTTCGCGAGTTCGTTGCGATGCTGATACCAAGCTTCATGCTGTCGTGGTTCGGTACTCATCTCGATAATGGCACAGGGAAACCCAGACTGCTCAATACACTGCGCAAAACAATCGCGACGCGATTCTGACCAACCGTAACCGCGGAGCCCGACGTAACCAAAAGACCGAAAGTGACGCTCGAGCAAATGTTCGGCGGCTAGCCTTGCACAGGCTCGGTCATCGCTGGACACCGCGATCACGTCGTCCGGATTTTCTTCGCCCAGATAGACCGCCGGGATCCCCAGTTCCGACGCTTGCTTCATCGTCTCGAGCCGCAGCGATCGAATTAGCATTCCATCAAAGCGATCGGCTGCCGAGGAATCGGCAAGCAACCACCTTGGGATCGGATCGTCCAGCCCCCGCTCTTCGACATAGATCGACCACCGCGGGTGGAGCCGCGCATAACGCCCCACCCCCGCCAATAAACCGCGGCCAAACGCCTTGGACGTTTCGACTAATAACGCGACCTTGCGATCCGCCACTGCCATTGCTCGGTTCTTTCTTAAATCACGGTTGACGCAAAATTGATAGTTCGTGACGCAAAAGTGGATTGTAGCCGAATACCGCAGCGGGTATCGTTCATCGGTCCTGTCCCCTGCGGCAGCCCCCATGTTTCGCATGCCGCGAATCGTTTCACTCAAACGCCACTTGAAGTTTCATGCTGATTGATTGCCATCATCATTTGTGGAAATATTCTGCCGAACAATACGGATGGATTTCAGACGAAATGTCGGTGTTGAAGCAGGATTTTTGGACTGCGGAACTCCGTCAAATTTCCAGCGAATCGGCGATCACCGGATTCGTCTCGGTCCAGGCTCGGCAATCATTGTCAGAAACGGACGATTTGCTTCGGTTCGCCGCAACCGAGCCTCTCGTTCGCGGCGTCGTGGGCTGGGTTCCGCTTGCCGCCGACGATGTCGAAAAATCATTGGATCGCTATGCCGATGCCAAATTACTAAAGGGAGTTCGGCACGTGGTTCAAGACGAGCCGGACGATCGTTTCCTACTCGGCAGCGACTTCAATCGCGGAGTCTCGCTGCTAAAAGACCGCGGATTGGTTTACGACATTTTGATCTTTGCTCGTCAATTGCCCGCCGCAGTCGAATTTGCCAGCCAACATCCCGACCAAGTGTTCGTGCTGGACCATGTCGCGAAACCGACGATCAAAAAATCAGAGTTTGACCAGAACTGGGAAATTCATTTTCGCGAATTAGCCAAACGCGACAACGTCGCTTGCAAGTTCTCGGGCATCGCCACCGAAGTTCGTGACCCCTCGTGGGATATTGAAACGCTCCGACCGTATTGGGATATCGCGCTGGAAGCCTTTGGGCCAAAGCGGTTGATGTATGCTAGTGATTGGCCTGTGTGTCTGCTGGCCAGCGAATACTCGCGTTGGCTGGGCGTCGTTCGCCAACTGGCGAGCGAATTGTCACAGGACGAACAAGACGACTTCTTCGCTAACAATGCGATTCGCCAGTACCAACTCTAATTTTCATCTGCTTCGATATCTTTCGACTGCATCACTTTGAGCCGTCGGCTCTCCTCTGCAAAACCACTTCCATCTTCAAACCATCTCGTACGGACAAAAAATCGTTACCATGCGTGCCATCCAAATCTCGGAACTCAAAACGTTAAAGCAAGTGGACATCGACGAGCCCGCAGCGCCGGCAGCCGGCCAAGCTCTCGTTCGCACTCATCGGATGGGCGTTTGTGGAACCGATATCAGTTGCTACCTGGGTAAGTTTCCCTTCTTTGATTTCCCACGGATTCCAGGGCACGAGCTTGGTGTAGAAGTCGTATCAGTCGGCGAAGGAGTTACCAATGTCCAGGCCGGTGACCGCTGCAGCATCGAACCGTATATGAATTGCGGCGAGTGTTACGCGTGCCGCCGCGGAGCCATCAATTGTTGCCAAAACTTGAAAGTCATTGGCGTGATGATGGACGGCGGGCTTTGCGAATCGTTCTTGGTACGTGCGGATAAATTGCACCCGTCGGCCAAGTTGTCCTATGACCAATTGGCGCTCGTTGAAACCTTGGCGATCGGGTGTCACGCAAACGATCGTGGGGCTCCCGAGAAAGGCGACCACGCGTTGATCATTGGGATGGGACCGATTGGATTGGCGACACTCGAATTCGCTCGGCTGACCGACGCGACCATCAGCGTGATGGACATGAATCAAGGCCGCCTCGATTTTGTTCGTGAAAACTACGGGATCGAAAACACCGTGCTGTTCAAAGGGGATGGCAGCGAAGTCGAGCGAATGAAAGAGCTTACCGGCGGTGACATGTACCAAGTGATCACCGACGCGACGGGCAACAAGTACTCGATGTCGGGAGCGCTCCAGTACTTGGCGCCGACCGGACGACTTGTCTATGTCGGCATTACAACCGACGAATTGAGCTTTAAACATCCGGTGATGCATCGCCCCGAAGCGACGATATTGGCTTCCCGCAACGCGCTGCCACCGGACTTCACTCGCATCATTGGGCTGATCGAAGACGGCACGATCAATACCGATCCTTGGATCACCCACCGAACCAGTTTTGATGGGGTGATGGATGATTTTGAATCGTTCACCAAGCCCGAAACCGGCGTGATCAAAGCGATCATCGAAGTGGTTTAACCGCCCACCACACTTCGGCAACAGGTCGGCAATTCATCGGAATTCGCCGCCTTGTTTGTCGTTCCGGAAGCCCTTGGAGTCCATTCGCAGCACGCTTCCCACCTCGCCAAACCTGGTGATCCATGTGCCGCAAGTCTTTTCTGTCGATGCACTTAGAGACACGGGGCGTCCTGTTTGGCGGAAGGGCGGCTGAGAGCATTTCCGCTTTTCCGGCTTGACATCCTGGCGATTTCAAACGATTGTTTAAAACAGTTGTTTAAAATGAGACATAGGGTGATCGCTTGTCTGAAACCAATTCTTCTCTTCCGCCGCCCGATGCGGCGACCGATACCCGTACCCGGCTGTTGATGGCCGGGGGGGCGGTGTTTGCCAATCGCGGTTTTAATCGAGCGACGGTTCGCGAGATTTGCGGCGAAGCCAACGTCAACATTGCCTCGGTGGGATACTACTTTGGCGACAAGCTGGGGCTTTATCGCGAAGTGATGGAGTACGTACGTCAATCGCGTGAGCATGCCTTCCCGGTTCCCGGATGTCTCGGTGACGAACCACGCTATGACCTTTTTTGTCTTGTCCACACACTGCTTTCGCGAATGTTGACCGACGACGAAGGTGGCTGGGAAACCGAGTTGTTTTTACGTGAGATGCAGAATCCCACTTCGGTGTTTCGCGAGATGGTGAACGATTTTTTCCGCCCCATGTTCGATCAGATTCGCAATGCGGTGCAGTCCATTCTCGGTCGCCCCGTATCGCAGCATGTGATCGATCAATTAGCGCTCAGTGCGGTCGGACAATGCCTTTATTACCGAGTCAGCGGCGGCGTCGTAAAGATTTTGATTCCCGAGTCCGAGCGAGCCGAGCACTATGACGTTCGATCGCTCAGCCATCACATCACTGCGGTGATCCTGGCGTCGGCGGACCAGGCTGCATTGTTAGAGCACAAGACGCAACTGACTCAGTTGATTGACGCTCGTGCCAAAGCACTCGAAGAAAAATAACCGAACGTCGTTTTCACCCAATATTCATCATGCCTTCTCCGACTCTTTCTAAACACACCGACGTGGCTTCACCGCCGTCATCCGAAGCCTCTCGGTCCATTGATACTGGACATTCACCGGATCCCTCGGTTTCACCTATGAATCCTGCCCCAAAGCATCCTCCGGCACCCCGGCACGTTTTTACGCCATCGTGGTTCCTGTTCAACTTGATCATCCCGCTAGCGATTGTGGTGGTCGCGGTAGGGACGGTGATCGCACTCGGAAAGGTTGGTCCGTCCCAGCGGCCACCGGCCGATGCGAGTTACGCGGGACGAATGAAATCGTTGACGCCGGTACGAACCGAGCGAGTCAAATCGTTAAGCGACTTTGGCAAGCGACTACAGTTGCATGTCGATGGCACTGTGGTGCCCTATCGTGAAGTGCGTCTTGCCACCGAGGTGGCGGGAAAAATCATCTTCAAATCGGACAAGTGCGAAGCAGGTGCCTTTGTTAAAAAGGATGATCTGTTGATGCGAATTGATCCGACCGATTACGAGCTCGAAGTCACACGATTGACACGACTAAAAGAACAAGAGTACGAAGCGCTCGGTGAAGTCGACCAAGAAATGGCAAACACCAAACGTTTGATCGAAGTCGCGATCCAAGACGAAGCATTGCAACAGCGTGAAGTTCAGAGGCTGCAATCGTTGCCAGGCGGATTTGCCAGCGAAGGGGAAATCGATAAAGCGAAACGGGCCGTACTGCAATCCACTCAGCAGCGTGTCGGTTACGAAAACCAACTCGATTTGCTCCGCAAACGCCGCGCTCGACTGGAAGCATCCGAACGTTTGGCCAGTGCCCAATTGAACACTGCAAACGTCAACCTCGAACGAACCGAAATTCGTTCGCCGATCGACGGCGTGATTGTTAACGAAGATGCCGAACTGAACACGTTCGTCGCCCGCGGCAGCACGATCGTCACGATCGAAGACACCACCAAAGTCGAAGTGGCTACAAGTTTACGGATGGATCAACTCTATTGGGTGCTTGATCAAGCCGATCGATCGGTCACTCCGATTAGTGGAGAGGGGCGTGGATACGATATTCCCGAAACCCCCGCCATCGTCGAATTTGAAATTTCGGGTCGCGAAGGCAAAGTCTACCGCTGGGACGGGCGATTGTTGAGCTATGACGGGATTGGACTTGACCCCACAACGCGGACGGTTCCCGTTCGTATTCTTGTCGATGCCCCAAGTGCGTTTAAAACCGAGGGTGGATCGGCATCGCTGTCGGGACCCTCGACGCTTGTTCGTGGCATGTACGTGACCGTCAAACTGCTGATCCAACCCAAAACACCGCTGGTCGTGATCCCCGCTGCGGCGATGAAACCGGGTAACCGTGCTTGGGAATTTGTCCCCGACGAATCGGTGCTCGAAATTTCCTCGCAAACGTCGGTGCCCGGAAATCAATCCGAGGGCCCGTCACCGGCAACAACATTGGTTTCCAAGGCGGCAGAGCAGGCGGATGCGGCGTCTGCCAAAACCGACACGCCCGCAACCGACGAAGATTCCGGTAATACACCAGACACCATCACGGACGGATTTGATCCGTCGGCATGGCAGGCCGGACGCATTGTCAATCGCGACTCGATCTTTCCCGTCGATTCGTTGTCGGTCGCTGGCGTGTTCGCCGATTCGGACCAAGACAATCCGCTGCAAAATGGCGATAAAAAATGGTGGGTCTGTGAAGTCCAAGACCAACGCATGAAAGCGGGCGCCTACGTGGTCGTGTCTCCCGTGGGCACGGTCGATGGCGACACGATGCCCGCCCGAATGAATACGCTTGAAGCGGCGGGGGTGGCAACTCAAACGACTCCGGCGACAAGCAATGTGTCGTCCGACCTGCGATTGGACGTAACCAAGGAGACCGCTCAGTGAAACGGTTTATTGGTTGGGCGATCAAAAATTCGCCAGGCATGAACGTATTGATGTTGGCGCTCATGTTAGTCGGCGGCATTTCGCTCTGGAAAATGCGTCGGGAAGTCTTTCCCGAATTTGAACTCGAAGTCGTGATGGTGACCGTTCCCTATCCTGGCGCGACACCTCAGGACACCGAAGAAGCGATCTGTCAAAAGATTGAAGAGGCGATTCGCGCTATCGACGGGATCAAAAAGGTCACCTCGATTGCCCAAGAAGGCTCGGGTTACGTGTTGGCAGAATTGCGCAGCGATGTCAAAGACGTGCAAAAGGTGATGTCCGAGATCGACCGCGAAGTCAATCGCATTCCCAGCTTTCCGGTGTTGGCCGAAGATCCGCAGATTCAACAGATCACGTTTCGCGAAGCTGCCATTCGTGTCGGAGTCGTCGGTCCGGACGACCGTTCGCGAGAAGCCGAGTTGCGATTGCGCGAAGTGGCCGAAGAGGTGCGTGATGACCTGCTACAAATCAATGCGGTCTCGTCCGCATCGATCATGGGTTCACGTGATTACCAGATCGATGTCGAGATTCCCGAGGCGACGCTGCGTAGCTATGGACTATCGCTTAGCCAAGTGGCGTCGATCCTGCGAGCTCGAAACGTCGAACTGCCTGGCGGATTGCTTAAATCCGAAGGCCAAGAAGTACTGTTGCGTGCAAAAAACAAAGGACGCATTGGCGAAGAAATAGCCAAGCTTCCGCTGGTCACCCAGCCCAACGGTGTCGTGTTGACGGTCGCCGATCTGGGCGTGGTCAAAGACGAATTCGCTGATGTCACCGCGACCGGCGAAATCAATGGGGAACCGGCCATGGTCGTGAACGTGGAACGCACCAAAAGCGAAGACCTGTTGGCGATGGTAGACGCCGTCTACGAATACGTCGAAGCAAAAGAGCTTCCCGAGGGCTATCGATTCGAAATCTGGGGCGATAGCAGCAAGGACGTGCGAGACCGCCTTTCGCTGTTGTTGCGAAACGGTGCCCAAGGCTTGTTTCTTGTGTTCTTGGTGCTCGCGTTGTTTCTCGAAATTCGCTTAGCAGTTTGGGTCGCTCTGGGGATTCCGATTTCGATTCTCGGTGCCGGAGCGATGTTGTCATGGGGCGACCAAACGCTCAATATGCTGAGTTTGTTCTCGTTCCTGGTTGCATTAGGCATCGTCGTCGATGATGCAATCGTGATCGGCGAAAATATTTACTCGCACCAACAAATGGGCAAATCACTGCTGGACGCCGCTATCGACGGGGCGACCGAGGTATTGCCAAGTGTGGCCGCGTCGGTAACGACCACCGTGATCGCATTCTCGCCGATGTTTTTTGTGTCGGGAGTGATGGGCAAATTTATGGCGGTGATCCCCTTTGCCGTGATCGCGATGTTGCTGATCTCGTTGTGGGAAAGCACGTTTGTATTGCCCTGCCACTTGGCACACCGGCATCATGGCGTCTTTCGCGTTATTTCGATCGTGATGTATCCGCTGCGACCGTTTGGACTGTTGTTGGGATGGGCCAGTGTGCGAGCAACGCAAGGGATGGATTGGGTTTGCACTCGGTTTTATGTCCCCACGCTTAAGTTCAGCCTGCGACATCCTCCGTTCATGATCGCCGTCGCAATCGCGTTATTCCTGATCACGATCGGGATGGTCCGTGGCGGCATCGTGAAGAGCATTTTGTTTCCCAAATCAGACAATAATTTCTTACAAGCCAGCGTCGTGTTCCCGGACGGCACCTCGGCTTCGGAAACGGATCGTGCTACGCAAGCGATGGAAGAAGCGATACGTCGCGTCAGTATTCGTGTTGCGGAGCGACGGGCTGCTGAAACCGGAATTCCGGCAGCAAAGATCTATAAACAGCCCGATGGCAAAGTGACCGGACCGGTCCGTTTGACCTACCGCGAGAACGGAAAAATCACCAACACCCAAGGTCCGATGGGCGGAAACGGTGGCGGCGGCAGCCATCTTGGCCAAGTGTTCGTCGAGCTCTTCGACACCGAAATTCGCGACATCCATAGCGATCAATTGCTTTCGATGTGGCGTGAGGAAGCGGGTGATTTTGCCGGCGCCGAAAAGATCAACTATGGCTCGGTCGGTGTCGGCCCAAGCGGCAAACCGATCGAATTTAAACTGCTGGCGCAAAGTGAAAACGTCGATCAATTGCTGGCCGCGACCGAGGCGATCAAAACGCGATTGGCCGATTTCACGGGCGTTTACGATATCGCCGATGACAATACGCCCGGTAAATGGGAATTCCAATTCAAAGTCAAAGACCGCGCCCTGGCCACCGGGGTGACACCAACCGATCTGGGCGATACGGTTCGCAATGCGTACTTCGGCGCCGAGGTGATGCGGTTACAGCGAGGCCGGCACGAAGTCAAATTGATGGTCCGACATCCCGAAGAAGAACGCAACAGCTTGGTCAACTTTCGCGAAATTCGCGTTCGCACCGCGGATGGCAAACAAAGTCCGATCACCGAATTGGCCGATGTGGAACTGAAGCGAGGTTTTTCGGAAATTAACCGTGTCGACCAGATGCGTTCGGTGACGATTTCAGCCGATTTGGATGAAACGACCGCCAATGCCGATTTGATCATCAGCGAACTGCAAGCCGATTTTGTTCCCCAGTTGCTAAAACAATACCCTGCGGTATCGCTGCGTTGGGAAGGGCAACGCGAACAGAGCAACGAGTCGGTGGGCAGTTTGATGGTCGGGTTTGCGATCGCGATCGTCTGCATGTTTGTCTTGTTGGTGCTGCAATTCCGCAGCTACGTCCAACCATTGTTGATCCTGGCCATCGTCCCCTTCGGAATGATTGGTGCCGTTTGGGGACACGCATTTCTCGGCTTGCCGCTAACTCTGTTCAGCATGTTTGGGCTGGTTGCGCTCGCGGGAGTCGTCGTGAACGATTCAATCGTCTTGATTGACTTTATCAATTCACGTGTCCGCGCCGGAGTTCCGCCGCGTGTGGCACTGATCGAGTCGGGCGAACGGCGATTCCGGCCGATCATGTTGACGAGTCTAACAACGATCGCAGGCTTGTTGCCGCTGTTGACCGAAAAGTCGTTCCAGGCACAATTATTGATTCCGATGGCTGCCAGCTTGGCGTTTGGATTGATGTTGGCAACGTCGCTCGTTTTGTTGCTGATCCCGGTGTTTTATCTGATCTACATTTGGGTGATTGAACACTTGGGTTTTTCCGTCACCGAAGACGAGTGACCCACCGCGTTTGAGCTTGTTGAAGCAAAATTGATCGATAGGCCGGATCGCAGCGGAGCGAAGATCCGGCCTACCGAATCTCGCGCAAGCCACCCGTGCTGCATTGCAACATGCTCTAGCGGAAAGGACTGTCGAAATTAAGGCGGGTCATATCCGCCAGGGTGCCAGGGGTGACAGCGGAGGATTCGCCAAACCGCTTTGACGCTGCCTCGCAGCACGCCGTATTTGCGGATCGCTTCCACCGCATATTGACTGCACGTGGGCGTAAAACGACAGTGCGGCCCTAGCATCGGGCTGATCGCCATCTGGTAAAAACGGATGGGGGCAAGCACCAGAACGATGATCCAGCGGTGAATCGTTTTGAACATGCCTAGGTCTTTGATTGCGCCACAGCAGACTCACCGCGTCCGCCACGCAAATGAAGCAACGCGGTGATACTGACGAACACGATCACCGCTGGCAGAATGACAATGGAATAACCCGTTTTCAGTGTTTGGACAGAACCGTATTTCGTAGCTTCTGCGATCAGGATCGTAGTGTAGGCTGCGAACAACCCCAGCATCACGACACCCTCGAAACGCGAGACGGTCGAGCGGCTGATGAAAATGGGCCAGCAGATCAGAGCGATCATCGTCATCACGGCGAGGTCAAACCATAGCACCGAAGTCGTCACTGGAACGCCCGCGGGCGACAACACCGCCGCCGCCGGCAACACGATCATCAAGTTAAACATGTTGCTGCCGACCGCGTTTCCAACCGCCAAGTCACGCTGGCCTTTCATTGCCGCCACCACCGATGTCGCCAATTCGGGAAGCGAAGTCCCAATCGCGACAATCGTTAAGCCGATCACGATCTCGCTGATCCCAAATTCGGTTGCAATTTTCACTGCCGAATCTACCAACAATTGGGCGCCCAAAACGAGCATCCCCAAGCCCACCAGAATGTAAACTGCGTTCAAAACACCTTGGCTGACGGACAAGACTGGATGGGCTTCGAAATCCGCTTCCAATTCGATCGCACTTCGCCGCGACGCTTCCTCGCGTCGACCTTTGCGAATCATGTAGATCGTATAGAGGATAAAGCCCAAAAACAGCAAAATTCCTTCGACACGAGTGATGGCCCCATCATAGGCGGTCCCCCACACGGCTACCGATGATGCGATCATCACCGGAACGTCCAAACGAACCAACTGCGACGAAACTGACAGCGGAACGATCACGGCCGAGATTCCCAGGATCAGCAAAATGTTACAAATATTGCTGCCAATCACATTCCCCAGCGCGATCTCTGAATCCCCTTTCAAACTCGAAACCGAAGAAACCGCTAACTCAGGGGCACTGGTGCCAAACGCGACCACGGTCAACCCGATGATCAGCGGCGAAACGCCTGCAAAGGCAGCGAGCGTCACGGAACCGCGTACCAGCAGCTCGGCTCCGACCACAAGAATCACAAGTCCGACGAGAAGCAACACGTAGGTCATCTGGGAATCAATCTTTGCGTAACAAGAGGGGGGCGTTGGTTCAACATGACGATTCTAAGCGGAAAGTCAGGTTCGAGGAACATGCGTTGGCCGACGGCGATAACCCGCTCATACTCGAATGTTGGGCTCACCCGTGGTTGCCATCCGGGACCGATCGGATTGGTATCCCGCTATCGAATGACAACCCGGTGCGGATGACGTCCAGACTGTGGTTCAGTAAAATCAGTCGTTCGTCCGCAAGCCCCAGTGCTCGATGCGGCTTGCGTTGCCTTTCTACAAACCAAGCTACGAGGTAAATTTTGATGCGTATTGTCTTTGCGTTGTTGATTGCCGGAATTTGTTTTTCGCAAGTTCAAGCGGAGGTGCAAACCAAACAGGTCACCTATCAGGATGGTGACGTGACGCTCGAAGGCTTCGTCGCTTGGGATCCCGCAGCAATCTCGGATCCTGTGCCAGGCATATTGGTGGTCCATCAATGGATGGGGCAAACCGAATACGAACGAGGCCGATGCAAGCAGTTGGCCGAATTGGGCTACGTTGCTTTTGCACTGGACATCTATGGCAAAGGCAACCGACCGGCAAATCCACAAGAAGCTGCAAAGCTTTCGGGAACCTTTAAAAACAACTCGGCGTTGTATCGGCAACGTCTGAATCTTGGGCTGCAACAACTGCTGTCGCAAAAGGGCGTGGACGCTGATCAAATTGCCGCGATCGGATACTGTTTTGGTGGCAAAGGTGTACTCGAACTGGCCCGCAGTGGTGCCAATGTCGACGGCGTCGTCAGCTTTCACGGCGCACTCGATTCGCCAAGTCCCGAAGATGGCGAGAACATCAAGGCAAAGGTGCTGATTTGCCACGGAGCCGATGATCCCTTTGTCCCCGAAGCCGACATCGACGCCATGAAAAAGGAGTTCAACGATGCAAATGTCGATTGGCAAATGATTTACTACTCGGGTGCCGTGCACTCGTTCACTCAGCCGATGGCGGGCAATGATAATTCGCGAGGTGCCGCCTACAACGCCAAAGCCGATCACCGATCGTGGGTCGCGATGAAAGCATTTTTCGCCGAATTGTTTGAGTGATCGAAGCTTTGAAACCGCAACGAAAGTCACGATGACTTTCGGCGGTGACTAGGGGGATCGCCCGCCAGGACACTTTTTTGCCTGCCAGCTATCGCAACGTATAATTCGCGATAGATTGATCGTTGTGTCCAACTCCCTTTCCAGCGAATCCCGAGTTAAAATTCCAACATGACCTACGTATTGCTGTTGCTCGGCTTGGCCATCTTGGTGGCCGGCGCAGAGTTGCTTGTGCGGGGTGCAGTGACGTTGGCGGAAGCGGCTCGCATTTCGCCGCTGGTGATCGGTTTGACGGTCGTAGCGTTCGGGACAAGTGCGCCTGAGCTTGCGGTTTCTTCTGTCTCGAGTCTGAAGGGAGACGCGGCGATCGCGCTCGGTAACGTTGTCGGCAGCAACATCTTCAACGTGTTGTTGATCCTTGGCATATCTGCCGTCATCGTTCCTTTGTCGGTCTCATCACAGCTCGTTCGCTTCGATGTGCCGATCATGATCGCTGCCTCGATCGTCGTTTGGTTGGCTGCCTACGACGGAGCGATCGGGCGTTGGGAAGGCGGCTGCATGTTAGCGGCGTTCGTGTTCTATACAGGATGGTTGATTCGCGCGGGCCGAAAAGAATCCAAACCTATCGATCTGGCTGCGGAAACGCCGGTATCGCGGCGAAAATTGTTTGCGAACCTTGGTTTGCTGTTGGTCGGTTTAGGATTGTTGGTTTTCGGTGCCGATCTGCTCGTCGATTCCGCAACGGTTATCGCGCGCCAATTTGGCGTTAGCGACCTGGTGATCGGCTTGACCATCGTTGCTGCGGGAACCTCGCTACCCGAGTTGGCGACGTCGATCGTTGCAGCGATGCGAGGCCAGCGTGACATCGCGGTCGGAAACATCGTCGGCAGCAACGTATTCAATCTGTTGATGGTGTTGGCGACCGCGTCCGTGCTAGGGACATCTGGCGTCTCGGTATCCACTACGGTGCTGTGGTTCGATCTGGCTGTCATGGTTTACGTGGCAGTTCTCTGTTGGCCAATCTTTCTTTCGCACGCCGTCGTGTCTCGTGGAGAAGGCATCGTGATGCTGGTGTTGTACCTGATGTACAACGGACTGCTGATCGGCGGGGCGATGCAGTTGGAATGGGTTCCAACTGCAAAAACGTCACTTGTTTTCGGATTACTGCCAATCGTTTGCGTCATTGTCAGCTTAGTCGCTTGGAAACACACGCGGATCGAGACGCCCGCGAACAGCGGAATCGACAAAGTTTCGTGATGAAAGTCCGTCGTCGTTGATCGCACCGTGATCAACGACGCTACGATCGCGGAGCAATCGACGATGATGAACTATCGGGCGATCGCTGGACTAGCCAGTCAAAGATCGGCGAAGTCATTAACGTTGTGACGATCGCCATCAACACCAACACGACAAACAGTTCTTCGGAAATCAATCCGCGCTGTAAACCAATGTTGATCACGATCAATTCCATCAACCCTCGCGCGTTCATCAGCACCCCGATCCCCAGCGATTCGCGCCCGGGAACGCCGGTCTTCCAGGCCGCCATCGCACAAGCCGCTCCTTTTCCAATCACCGCGATCAACAGTACGATCCCGCACAGCCCCCATAAATAGGCACTGTCTAGCACCGTAATGCGTGTATTCAAGCCTGAATAGGTAAAAAACAGTGGCAACAAGATCGCAACGGTGAGCGGCTCGATTCGCTGGATCAACTCGCGAGTCACCGCTCCGCGTGGGATCACCGTGCCAATGATGAAGGCACCAAATACCGCGTGCAAATGAATCATGTCGGTGAACCAAGCCCCGAGCGACATACATGCCAGCGCGATCGCCAAGCCCGCGGGGTGCAACGAGTTATCATTGGGGCGATTTCCACCGAGCAATCGGCTCAACAGTGGCCGAATCACGATCACAGCGGTCAATACAAATGCGATTCCGCCTCCGATGCTCCAGTATGCCAACGAGAAATTGTCATCAAAGCTGGCCAGCACCAGCGCTAACAAACACCAAGCCGCGGCATCGTCAATCGCGCCGGCGCCGATTGCCACCGTGCCCATCCGAGTTCCCGCCAAACCTTTGGTGTGAATGATCCGGGCCAGCATCGGAAACGCGGTGATGCACAACGATGCGCCCAAAAACAACATTGCTTCGATCATGCCAGTTTGCGGCATGAACATCGACGTATGACGAACAAAGAACCACGCCAGCACCGAGCCCAAGACAAATGGAACAAGCATCCCTGCGATCGAAACGGCCAGCGAACTGCGAAAGTGTTGGCGAACAATATCAATGCGGAACTCCATGCCAACGACGAACATGTAGAGTGCCAATCCGAGCTGAGAAATCGGATACAGATAACTCTGTGAATCTCGTGTGGTTTGGGTCGGATCCCATGGAAACAACGACTGCTGCCACTCGGGCAACCAAAGACCAAACAGCGAGGGCCCCAACGCGACTCCTGCAATCATCTCTGCCACGACTTGCGGTTGGCCAAATTTCGCCGCCACCCATCCGACGCCACGGCACACTAGCAAGATGACAGCAATCTGTAGGAATAGGTGCAGCGTTAAGTCAAGGTTGTTCATCGGCGGCGGAAAACACGCAATCACGCATCGGATAGCGAACCGTTCGCAAAGTCGATGCACCACTCGGCGACAGACAACGCTACCCGCGTCGTCCGCGAATGATTATAGACAACGATTCCAGGTTGTCATGCGTTACAGTTCCCCTGATTCGCGATTGGTTGGTCACGAAGTGGCGTTAGGCAATAGCCACGGACGTGAGTCCGTGGTTCGGAAAAACAAAGCGAACTCGAGCCGCAACGCGACGACATGAAAGACGCCGCGTTAGCTCCCTATCCGGTACGCTGATCTGCCTAGACGGCCAGCTCAAGCGAATTATCGCTTGGCTTGTCGAATTGACGTTGAACCGTGTCCGTTTCAAACTCGAATTCGAACTCGCCGGGCTCAAAATCGATGGGAACTTGGCATCGAGGTGGCTCGATGCGGTTAAGTTTCCAGTCAATTCGTCGCAGCCAAGACAGCGACTTTTCCCACGATTTGACGGCTTCACGAATACGAACCGCCATCGGGTGACCAGGCTCACGTGTTTCGGTGATCACATCCAGTGCGCCGCTAGGCGAACCTTTCATCAGCAGTGCCATCGCAAAATTGCGCTTGCACGCGTTGCTGACGTCGGCTCGCTCGGTGACACTTCCCGGCGTCAGCACAAACTGACGAAACACCGCCAATGCTTCTTCGACATGCCCGAGCCGCAATAGACAAACGCCAAGGGTGTTGCGAACCAAAGGGTCACGTCCCGCCGATCGAAGCAGCTCGGCGGCCGCTTGGTAGTCGCGTCGACGAATCAGATTCGAGACGCGTGCGATTGCGGGATGCAGCGGGGCCGCATTTTTTGGCTTTGCGGCCGAGGCTAAGGATCGAGTTTGATTTCGGGTGTGTTTTTGAGTGCGCGCAGACATAAGATTGACTCTCTGTAAAAGAACAATTGCAAAAAGAAATAACAGATAAAAAGCGAACCAAACGGTTCGTTTAAATCTGCAATCGCACGTGCAAGTTCACGAGAGTTGCTGCCGCAGACGAGTCCAAATGGCTGATGCAATCGCGGCAACGCCACTGCGGAGAAGAAGATTTCGCCTGCGAAATCGAAGCAAACCCAAAGCCGAACGTCTTTTCGGACTCAGCCCGATCTTCGAGTACTTGGGCGCCGTGGCCCACGGGCCGAACGACCTCAATCGCCACTTTCGCAGCGGCACTGACATCGGCGACACCCGCAGCGATGTTAGAACCGTGGTCCGCATGCTGGTTGATCCCGATCGGAATCAACTGCACAAACGCCGCCACGAAAATCAACAGCATCAGAGGTTGGCGACAGGCAAGATGCCACCGACTCGGCAAAAATGCCAAGAGCGAGACATCGCTAGGAAGGTGCCGCTGGGCCATCTGAATTACTGTCCGTGGTCGGCCATCATGATTTGGCATCATGACTTGGCCGTCGAGTGTCAAAACTCGGTTGCATCGGGCGTCTTGCGACACGATTGCAACGCTTGAGTCAATTATCGGATGCGGCAGATCGTAAGCAAGAGCGCATTGGGAAAATTTTACGAACTCACGTCACTTCGTCGTGGGGGGCTCGATTGTGTCGTCTATGTCAGCCCTACGGATCCCCCACCGACGAAATCGATCGGATTGCACCGAATTCCCCAGCCCGCACGCTTTATGTAATCCATACCTATACGTTGCAGTAATTTTTGGGGCCATGTTAGAGGAACCGGGGCATGTTATCGGAACGACCGAACACAGAACGCAAAGCACTTGCGGTGAATTTAGACGCACGTCGCTATGGATCGTTCGCCGAAATCGGCGCGGGACAGGAAGTGGTCCGCTGGTTCTTTCGCGTCGGCGGTGCTGCCGGTACGATCGCCAAAAGCATGTCGGCCTACGACATGTCCGTCAGTGATGCGATCTATGGTCATTGCGAGCGCTATGTTTGCCGCCAACGACTACAAGACATGCTCGATCACGAGCATGCACTCAACCTCGAGCGTCTGCGTGAAAGCCGCGGCGATACCACTGCCTTCTTTGCGTTTGCCGACACCGTGTCGGCTCGCAATTTTCATGGCACCAACGATTGTCACGGCTGGATGGGGATTCGCTTCCAGGCCCATCCACGCGACCAAGACAGCCAAATCATCCTTCACGTCCGCATGTTGGACACCGAGAATGCGCTACAACAGGAAGCCCTCGGCATCGTGGGCGTCAATTTGCTGTACGGCGCCTTTTTTCTAAACCATGAACCCGACCAATTGATCGAATCGCTGCTTGATAACTTGAGCACACGACGAATCGAAATTGACATGATCGAGTTTTCGGGGATCGCGTTCCGTCACGTTGACAACCGTGTGATGAGTCTGCGATTGGTTCAGCTCGGGCTCAGCAGCGCAGCGATGTTCTCGGCCAACGGTGAAGTGCTGCAGCCATCCGAAGTACTTTATAAAAAGCCAATCCTTGTCGAACGCGGCAGCTTCCGTCCGCTCACGAATGTCAATGTCGACATGATCGAAGCGGCAAAAGAAAAATTCCAAGGCGAAGTCGACGTGGACGCGAGCGAAGTCGTCTCGCTCGCAGAAATCACGATGAAAAATTTGCAAGCCAATGGAGACATCGATCTGCGGGACTTCCTCGCACGCGTGGATCTGCTTGCCGCCAGCGGGATGACAGTCCTGATTTCGGACTACTTCGAATACTATCGGCTTGCCGCCTACCTGGCTCGCTATACCAAAAAGAAAATTGGCATCACGATGGGGGCCGCCAGCCTTGTGGAGTTGTTCGACGAAAAATATTACACCAAACTCGACGGTGGCATCCTCGAGTCGTTCGGGCGTTTGTTTAAGAACGACCTGAAACTCTATATTTACCCGTTGCTGGATCGCAAATCGGGCGAACTGACCACCGTGGACAACCTGAAAATCGCCGAAGAAATTCGCACGTTGTATCGGTACTTGGTCGACAAGGGATGCATCGAACAGCTTGACGATTACAATCCCGAGCACCTCGGCACGTTCTCGCGTGAAGTCCTCGAGCAAATCCAATCGGGCGATCCTAGCTGGACCGAGCACGTGCCAGCCGAAGTGGCTGCGTTGATCCAACAGCGAGGGTTCTTTGGTTGTCGACGTCCCAAGGCCGTCAAGGCGATTGAAAAACCGCGAGCGGCAATCGCGCCCCTCGCAGTCGGCAACGGATTGATTCCATCGGCGCAAGTTCAATCGTACTGATTTGCGGTCGCCATCGACACGGTTTGTCGCGATGCTCTATGATCATGCCGAAAACGTGCGGCATGGTCGCCGCGATCGTCTCGCCGATTTTGGAAAACTCCAATGCGAATCAAACCTGTTGAAAATGTGGATCTGACGACGCCATACGGATCAATGCGAACGCATCTGTTTCGCCCTGACCGCGACGGTAAATTTCCAGGCGTGATCCTGTTTGCCGAAATCTACCAGATGACCGAACCGATCGCCCGCACCGCCGCCATGATCGCGGGTCACGGCTTCGTCGTCGCAGTCCCCGATGTCTACCACGAATTCACCGAGCCCAGTGAAGCGTTCGCCTATGACGCCATCGGGACCGAACGTGGAAATACGCTGAAGACGACCAAGGAACTCGCCAGCTACGATGCGGATGCGCGGGCTGCGATCGAGTTTCTACAAAACGATGCACTGTGCAGCGGACGGATCGGAACTGTCGGCATCTGTCTCGGTGGACATCTCGCCTTTCGTGCCGCCATGAACAAACAGGTGCAAGCCGCCGTTTGTTTCTACGCGACCGACATTCACAAACGCAGTTTAGCCAAAGGGATGTGCGACGACAGCTTGGACCGTATTCCCGAAATCGATGCCGAGATGATGATGGTTTGGGGACGCCAAGATCCTCATATCCCCGGCGAAGGACGCCGCTTGATCTACGACGCGATGACCGCCGCGGGCACGCGATTCAGTTGGCACGAATTCAATGGCGAACATGCCTTCATGCGAGACGTCGGCCATCGCTACGATCCCGAACTCGCCCATCTGTTAAATGGCATGATGTGCCAACACTTCAGCAGCCATCTGAAGTGATTCGATTATAAATCGTGTCTCGGTGACCTGTTAAATCTCGTTGTTCTGTACGGCGGCGCGCTGCGTTAACGTGGTCAACACCGAGGGCGACCAATTCGATTCACTTTGATGCCCCTTGGCCGCTCGGCGACCGATCCCACCCATCTCGGGAAGTACGCGAGCTGCGATTGCGAGGATCTCGTTCGTAAGCTCGGGGAACATTTGCTGCAATGCAATGGTGAAGTTCAGCGGATTGCGGATGAACACTTCACCGCGTCCATGTTGGCAGGCGTTCAAAATTTGATTCGCTGCGGTTTCCGCATTCATCGCCATCCCCGGAATCGAATCTCCGATGCTGAACCATGTATACTCCTCGCGATGTTTACCTTTGAAGATCGCGTTACGAGGGCTGCCGGTACACATCAGCCCGGGACAGGCGGTGGTGACAAAGATGTTTTCTTGTTTCAATTCGGCTCTTAGACCGTTGGAAAGACCGACCAAAGCAAATTTGCTTGCCGCGTACGGCAGCATGTGAGGCACCGCTCGTTTGCCACCAACCGAAGCGACGTTGACGATCCGCCCCCATCCTTGATTTCGCATGTGCGGAAGAGTTTCCAGCACAGTGTGCAGAGCGCCCCAGCAATTCGTTCTCATCGAGTTCTCGAAATTATCCATCGTCATCGAGTCCAACGGACCCACCGTGATAATTCCCGCAACATTGATTAACACGTCAATGCCACCCCATTCTTGTGCGACCTCTTCGATAAACGAGGCAACTTGCGTTTTATCGCGAACGTCGCATGGCTTTGCGATCACCTCGGCACCGCGGTGACGCAGTTCGTTCGCTGCGACGTTTAGGTCGTCAGCACTTCGTGCACAAATCGCGAGCCGAGCCCCTTGGTCGGCCAATTGTCGCGCCAACACGAGTCCGAGACCACGAGACCCGCCGCTGATCACAACACGCTTGTCGCGCCAAGAAAACTCGCGATTGCGTCGAACCACCGTGCGGCCCCACTGCAATCCACCGTAAGCCACAGCGGCGGTGATCGCCAATTTTGTTAGCTTGTTCATGCGTCCGTTAACTCACTTTCGCTTTTCAGCACTTCGTCACCGTCTTCTTGCTCGATCAAATAAGCCGGCTCGTCTTCGCTGGCATTCCGCGTGACTTCGCTACCTTTGATTGTCTTAGTGACTTTCTGTTTGTACGATTCTTTGATCTGTCCCTTTGCCGTCCCGCTGCCATAGTTCCAGCCGACATATTGGTTCACTCTGAATTTCTGTGGCATGACTGTCTCCGTGGAAAATCGATTTGGTTGTGTCCCTGTTCGGCCTGCTGTGTCGAGCTAAGCGACACTTGCCACCTGGACGACGCAATTGTCGCAACAACAATCTGCGTCAGCTTGCTCATCCTGTGTCGCGAAATGTTTTGCGATCCGCGACCAGCGACACTCGCCCGATTCGGCGTATTGAACCATTTGATCCAAAGCGATACGTCGGTGTTCACTTCGCAACCGCGACTCGTCCGCCAATCGGTCCGTCACCTCGTGCTCGATTCGATCGACAAGACATGTCCATTGCCCCCGACCTGACGGAGCCACCAAACCAGCCGACGCCAAATGCTGAAAGCAATTTCGCAAAGTTTGCTGGCCCAGAGGACTGATCTGTTTTAGGTCTCTCAAGGACACCGATCCGGTGTCGTCACCGTATCGCTCGACCCCTTGAATCAAAGTGTGGTGTGCGGTTCGCAATTGCGAGGAATCAAGGCTTCCGCCGGCGAATAATTTCTGTAGCCGCAAATCTTCACGATCGTACAGCAGCGTACACGCGGCGAGTTCTCCGTCGCGTCCCGCCCTGCCAAACTCTTGGTAGTAAGCTTCGATCGAACCAGGAATGTCATGATGAATGACTCGCCGGATGTCCGGCTTATCGATCCCCAAACCGAAAGCATTGGTTGCAAACATCACCGCAGCAGGACCATTCATAAACGCTTCCTGAGATGCAATTCGATCCGCCTTTTTCATCCGGCCATGGTACGCCAGCGTCGGCATGGGCAGGTCCGAAAGTTTGCTGCAAAGCCGCTCGACGGTGTTCGTGGTAGCGCAGTACACAATCGCTGGTTCATTCGCAATCAAATCCGATTCGTCACCTAGCAGCGACCGCAATTGACGCTCCTTTTCTGCATCACCATACGACGTCATCACGGACAGACGTAAATTCGGCCGGTGAGTTCCTGTTGCGACAATCGCCGGATCGGAAAGCTTCAGACAGCTGACAATTTGGTCGATCGTGTGCGGCGATGCGGTTGCGGTCATCGCAAGTGTCGGAGGATTGCCAAGACGCTGGCGGGCATAATGCAAACACAAATAGTCAGGCCGAAAGTCATGCCCCCATTCGCTGACGCAGTGCGCTTCATCGATCACGAACAGATCGACTCCCACCTCGCTCAGCAATTGGCAAATATCGGATTGCTGAAGACGCTCGGGCGTCGTGAAGACAAACTCGGCTTTTCCCGATTGGATGTCTTGATGAAACTCGCGAAGCTGCTTTGCCGACTTGGAACTGTTCAGAATCGCGGCCTCGCAGCCGAGTTCGCGAATGTGCTTTGCTTGATCTTCGGCCAGTGAAATCAGCGGGCTGACCACCACCGTCACACCCTCGAGTGCAAGACCCGGTAGCTGATAGCACAAGCTTTTACCTGAGCCCGTGGGCATCAAGATTAACGTGTCCCGTCCCTCCATCGCAGCTTTGCATGCCTCGGATTGACCAGGACGAAACTTTTTAAATCCGAAATCTTCGCTGAGACGATTGCGGAGTTGTTTGATAGAGGTCACAGCAATCTCAAAAAGTGAAATTTTGCAAAGTGCGGGAAAGAACAGCCATCGTCGTGTTCATGCCGCCTTCGTGTTCCAATGAAATGCAAATAGCCAGACAGCGCGTCACGGCGATTGGATTTCCGGTAGCGTCAACGCAATTTGCGTTCCCACGCATCGGAAGAGTCACAATAATCCTGTGTTTTGTGATTTTGCCCACGAAACACGGTACGGATTTGTGCTCCCCGCAGGTAAATCGTCATTGAGGTAGACCGTTGCGTTGATCGGACTTTAACCATCAAGGCAAATCGTCAATCATCCGATTGCCAAAGCCGGTGAACCAAAGCGGGCATCAGCAATGGACTCGCTGCCAAAATTCCAAGCTTGATTTCACGGAATTGGCTTTAGACAATGACGTCAAGGTCGGCCTTCCATTCACACAGGGGATTCGCATGTTTGTCTCGTTCCGGTTTTCGATTTTTGCGATAAGGTACCTCACTTTTTGTGCAACGGGCATCATCGCTGGTACAGGGGCGTCATCCAAATTGGTGGCGCAGGATTTCGGGATCATCGAACAGCGTTTGGGAGGGATCGTTGCCGATGGCGAACTGACGCTGCAACAAGCCAGCGTGATGCTGCATGCATTGCATGAGTTCGCAGAACACCGAGAACGCGAAGTACGTGATCATCGGCGTCGAATCGGTGTTGATGACGCGATGCAAAATGAAGCCCGCGAAGCACTGCAGGACAGTGGGATCCGCGGCGAGCGACTTGAGCGAACGATGCAAGTCCTTACGCGACTCTCTAGTGCAATGCGTTCGACCGATCACCGCGTGGGGATCAGCCCCGAGACACGCCATCACTTGAAAAGCCAATTGGATCTTTCGGATGACCAAATCGCGCGCGTTGTGACTCTGGCAAATCGTTTCCAACACTCCGATCGCCACAACGCCACGACCGAATCGATTGTCGATTGGATTGAAACGATTTGGATGGATCTAAGACGCGACGTCGAGTCAGGCGACCTAAGTAAAGACGAGGCCTGGCAACAATGGCAGAAGGTCAAAGCAACTAAAATTGCGTCGAAACTGAAACACAACCTGGAAGCAGGAAATTTGAGTGAGGATCGAGTCGAGCAAATAAAAGAGATGATCGAGAAGCATGAATCACGACTCAAATCCAATAGCGAAGGTCATCAAGATTAGACGAATTCGTATTGTCCGGAAACGATCCGAATCGCGACGATCCCCGGGCTCAAGTGGCTCGATTTTTGCATCGCCCAGTGCCATCGATCCTGGCACTCACCGGCTTTCTCATAGCCAATCGGCGCCAACCGCTGCGGCCCTCGCGATAAAGCAACCCGAATCTATCGGTTGCGGCGGATGCGATACAAGCTCGCGGCGGCGTTACCCGCGAAGGATCGCAACTCCGCGAAGGATCGCAACAGTGAAACCGAATGTGACGTAGCTGCCGAGCAAATGTACACGTTTCCATCGGCAGATTTTTTTTGTTCTCTATACACTTTCTTGCCCCCTAAGTTGTGTAGACGCCTGCGGATTGCGTTAGGATGTCCCTTATCTTCTGCAGTTGGTTTACTCGGATACTAAGGTGCAAGATGATTCGAATGTTGCAATTGGTTGTGGTGATTGGAGTTGCGGCGGGGTGCGGGCAAGGCCAAATTTATGACCATCTTGTCGAAATCGAAATTCCACAGTGGACGGAAGCGGCAATCGATCTGCTACACACGACGCCTGGGCAAACTGCAGAAGCAAGAAGAACTGGGGGATTTGTTTTGATTGATGTCGATAATGAAGCGTGTCGCAAGACACACGGGATCGACAGGTCCGAGTTGCAAAGACAAGTCTGGGCACGCGACGTCATCGACGTGACGCTTCGCCAAATCAAACCAGGAACGCACTACGACACGGTCATCCAACAGATTGGTGAACCGGAAAGGGTCGCCATGGGCAAGGCAAGAGACGCGGAAGGCGTCGTCACCTATGTCTGGCATGACGACCAAGTGGGAATGACGATGCTGATGTTCAAACAGGATCGCTTAGCCGCCGTACTGCCTTGTTGGTGATTCAGCCACGACGACTGCAATGTTTGCCATTGGTACGTTAGCCACAATCAGGGGATCAAAGCGGCCAGACGTTCGCTTACGAAGTCGCGGATCTCGTCACGAACGCGGCGGTACTGGTCAAGTGCCTCCTGTTCGCTGGCCGCTTGTTTGGCCAGTTTCGGTGGATCATCAAAACCGACGTGGACCAGTTTGGCTTGGGTCAGAAATGCCGGACAGTTTTCGTCGGCATGACCGCACACCGTGATCACCAGATCGAGTGGCACGTCGCTGAGTGTGCTCGCCAATTTGGAGGATTGCCCCGAGATATCCACCCCCGCTTCTTTCATCACTTGCATGGCGTTGGGATTCATTCCGTGTGCCTCGATGCCAGCGGAGTAGGCCTCGATCGCGTCGCCGTGAAAATGCCTCGCCCAGCCTTCGGCCATCTGGCTGCGGCACGAATTGCCTGTACAGAGAAATAATACGTTCTTCTTAGTCATGCGTTTTCTTTGTTGATATTGAAGTAATTGTCGTGTTTGCTTTTCAGAGTCGCCGAGGATTGTAGAACAATTGTCTCAATTGTTCGTCCGGCACACCTCGCCCCAAACGCTGAACAATTGAGACAATTGTTCTCCATCGGGAAACCTGTGAAAGTCGATCTTAGTGCGCGAGTGAACGATTGGAACCGACGATTCGGCGAAGCCCCGCGATCCCGGTCGGCGGTTCGGCTTGCCAAGGAACCAGTGCGACGCGAGGCGCCAGCGACGAGCCAACCTCGTCAATAAACGGCAGTTCGTGGTGCTGTCGACGACGCAGATTTGCGTCGGTGACCGACAGTGGCACCAGACTCTGGTTGATGACCCACGCGAACGGTTCGATTTCGGCGCGTCGTAAATCTTGTTGTAGCTTTGCCGCTTCGTGAACCGGCGTCGCCTCGGGTAACGTGACAACCAGCACGCGAGTGAAGTCGGGATCTCGCAGTCGCGGCAACAGTTTCTCTACCGACTCGGGCATCTGGCTCGATTGCCGAGTCACTTCGCGGTGGTACGCCAGCGCCGAATCAAGCAACAGGATCGTGTGACCTGTCGGTGCGGTATCGAGCACGACGAAGCGATTCGCGCCGTCAGAGACCGCTTTGGCGAACGCGCGGAACACCGCGATTTCTTCGGTACAAGGGGATCGCAAATCCTCCTGGAGTAACGCTTTGCCGTCGGCGTCCAAGTCGGATCCCGCGGTACGTAGCACTTCCTCGGTGTAGTCGGCTGTTTCCTTGGCCGGATCAATGCGTCCGACGGTCAGCCCTGGTTGTTCGTCCGCAGCAATCGTGGCTGCGACATGAGCCGCAGGGTCAGTCGTGGAAAGGTGCACTGCGAACCCTCGCTCGGCCAAGGCCACTGCGACTGCCGCGGCGACGGTCGTTTTACCAACGCCTCCTTTTCCCATCGTCATAATCACTCCGTGTCCCACGCTCGCCAATTCGTCGATCAACGAACCGAGTCCGTCGGGATAGGTGTCTATCGAGGGCAATTCGGCCGCGTCGTTGGCTTGATCTGTCTGCGACTTGCCGACCTGCCGTAGCGATGCAACGCCCATTAAACCACTGCTATTGAGCGGAACGCTGGATCGATCGAGATTCCGAATGGCATCTGGCATTGCGGCTATCGCTTGCTCGCCACGCTGCTGCATGGCCGCTGCCGTCGCGTCGCTTGAGGATTCGCAAGTGAACACACCGTTAATGATCAGGTGCTGATTATTCACCCCCAGCTTCTGTAGCTCAATACTCGATCGCGCAGCTTCACGAAACGCAGACGGTTCGGGGCGTGTCACTAAAACGAGCGTCGTCAGGTTGGCATCGGCAAGCGCCTCGACGGTTTGTTTGTAAAGCATCGTCTGGGCTTGCAATCCCGCAAGCGGCCCTAAGCACGAGGTTCCCGTGGTGTTGTTTTCGATAAAGCCCGACCACGCGGACGGCAGCGTCAACAAACGTAACGTGTGGCCGGTCGGAGCGGTATCGAAGATCACGTGATCAAACTCCGCCGTGGCCTGCGGATCGCCGAGCAATTTGGAAAACTCGTCAAACGCCGCTATCTCTAGAGTGCACGATCCCGAGAACTGCTCTTCCATACTTCGCACCGCCGCATCCGGCAGCACCCCGCGGTACGGCCCCACCATTCGCTCGCGGTATTCCGATGCTGCCGTTTCAGGATCCAGGTTCATTGCCGACAGATTGGGCACCGATTCAACGGGCGTCGGGTCATTGCTTAGCGTTGTGCCGAGCACTTCGTCCAAGTTGGATGCCGGGTCGGTCGAAACCAACAGCACTCGCAGCCCACGGTCGGCCAGTTGAACCGCCGTCGCGCACGCCATCGAAGTCTTGCCCACGCCACCCTTGCCCGTGAAAAATAAATTACGCGTCGGATTCTCGAGGAATTGCATTCCAATACTCGGTTTCAAAGTGGGATAGGCTTCCAGCCTGTCTTCGGAGCTATCAATTGCGAATCAGGCTTCTAGCCTGTCACTAAGTTCGTCGTTCAATCACTAACCTCACGCCACCACCTAGCAGCAACCCGAGTTGCCACCACAGCAACCCGAACCTGACGCCATCGGCAGTGTCGCCTTGGGTTTCATGGCCGTCCCGGTCCACATCGCTAGGTTCTCACGCGACGGATACTCGCTGCGGCTGACGATGCGATCATCGACGATCACCAGCGGCAAGCACTCGACGCCTTCGTCGGCAAGCATTTGCTGAACCGTCGCGTTCTTGGCAAACTCGGCTGGATCTTGAGCAAGGTTGAAGCGAGTGACCTCATGGCCTTGATCTTTGATCCAATCCAGATCGGCTGCGAACTTAGGCAACACCGGATCGACTTGCGGACCACAGACGCCGGTCGAGCAGCACATGGCCTTGTCATAAATTTGCACTTTGGACATCACATTTTCTCCAAGAGTAAAAGATCAATTAGTTAGTTGACACAGCGGTTTCGAGTGCGATTTGTGCCATACACAGTCGGTAGCAACTGTCGAATTCGGGGCACTGGCGGCAGTCGTCCCACTGCGATACGTCGGTCTCGATGCTCGGATGGGCTCGCATCATTCCCCGTGGTGCATCGCTGCGTAACGCGAACACTTTGCCGGGGTGCTCGCCGACTTGAAACCGTTCGGGGAACATGCTTCCGAAACATTTTCTATGTTTGACGCTATTCATCTGATCGCCTCCGAATGGGATACTAATTCGGGTTCACTTAATTCGCCTTCGTTGCAAGACTCCTCTGGAAACCAGCCTTGTGTTTTGATGCAAAATTTGACCAAGCCCAGCATTAAAGGCACTTCAATCAGCACACCGACGACGGTCGCCAGGGCGGCCCCGGATGACAATCCGTACAACATTGTGGCCGTCGCGATCGCAACTTCAAAGTGATTCGATGCGCCGATCATTGCGGTCGGAGCAGCGGACTCGTAAGGGAATCCCATCGCTTTGCTGATCCCGTAGCCAAGTGCAAAGATCACCAGCGTTTGAATCGTCAACGGAATGGCGATCCATAAGATCGTCAGCGGGTTTTCGACGATGGTCTCGCCTTTAAAGGAAAACAACAACACGAGCGTCGCGAGTAAAGCGGTGATCGTGATCGGCGTCAGAAAATGCAAGAACTTGTCACGGAACCAGGCTTCTCCCTTCGTAGCGATCAGCCATTTGCGTGAGATGTATCCGGCGGCCAACGGCAACGCGACATAAACCCCGATCGACAACAACAACGCCTGCCAAGGAACGGGAAGCTGGCCGACGCCAAGCAAGAATCCCCCTAACACGCCGTACAACACAAGCATCGTCAGCGAATTGATCGCGACCATCACCAGCGTGTGTCCGTCGTTTCCTTTCGCCAAAAATCCCCAAACGAGCACCATAGCGGTGCAAGGTGCGATTCCAAGCAAGATGCAACCCGCCAAGTAACTACGCCAGAGCGGGACTTGCAGCATCTTCACGCCATCGACCAATACCACTTCCCCTGCACCATACGTTGCACCGACCTCGAGATTGCTTCCCAACGGAGCTTTCACGTAATCGACGGCGTCGGGACCGATGAAGCCCAGAAACAACGTGCCCAGAAAGAAACTTGCGATCGCGTACATCGTGAACGGTTTGATTGCCCAGTTTAGGACCAGGGTCAAGCCAACCGGCTGAATTGCTTTGCCCGCTTTTACGACTTCGCCGAAGTCGATCTTGACCATGATCGGGTACATCATGAAGAACAGGCAGACGGCGATCGGAATCGAAATCACCGGAGCGTCGTTGACATAGATTGCCATGGCGTCGAGTGACTTGGCCATTCCCGGAGCGATTTTGCCAAGTGCAATTCCGGCGACAATGCAAAGACCAACCCAGACGGTCAGGTACCTTTCAAAAAAGCCGATCCCCTTTTTCTCTGCGGGGCAGGTCTCAGGGTGATTCATTTCCTTGTCTTTCATCGAACTAGCTAATATCGTTTATCGCCGCTAAACGATAGACTTAAGTAAAAAAAGGCGGTCACAGTCCTTCGACAAACGCCTTGAGTTGTTCGAGTCGCTTGGCGTTGATGCAGTAGCAGACCTTGGGCCCATCGACTTCGCCTTGGATCAAACCGGATTCCTTCAAAATTTTCAGATGCTGGGAAACCGTTGATTGAGCCAGCGGCAACTGATCGACGATTTCGCCACAAACACAGGCTTCGCGGCCGATCAGCAGTCGCACGATCTGGACCCGCGCCGGATGCGCGATCGCCCATGCAAGTTTTGCAAAATCCTCTGCCGTCGGATCCGCTTTCAGCTTCACCGGCGTCGAGTCGCATTTCTTAGAGGTCGCTGGCTTTGTCATTTAATTCCTTTATCGTCTCTCTACGATTAAGAGTATCGTCATCGACAAACGTCGTCAACAACAAAAAGAGCAGAGAACGGCAAAATGGCGATGGGTTTCGTGCATTGACACGAGTTATCGCCTATCCATTTTGGCTTTGTTTTTTTCTTGAATGATCAGTCACGAAGTGACGTCACGTAGTAGCGACGGACGTAAGTCCGTGGTTTGGGAAAATAAAGCTATGGGCAGAGCGACCTCGGATGTGAACGCTATGCGGTCAACCAAGACGCTATACTTGTCGTTGATTTTGATTTCTAGCGACATCGGCATTGCGACGACTGAAGAGAACGGTGGCTGAGACGTTATCGGGTTCGAAAATCCAACGAAGAATTGAATTCAACAAGCAGAGACGATGCAATGATTCGATTCCGATGGATCAATCTAAGCGGATCGCCAAAATGACAACGATGTTAAACAACCAATGAAGTCCGTAAGCCCGCAACTCTGCTGCAAGAGAATGATTCATGGTACGACTGACAATCCTTTGCCTCTTGATCGCCGCTCAACCATTTGGGACTTCACAACTTTGTGGACAGCACCTCAGTTGGCCCGACCCGGTGGCCAACGATGTGCTGCCTTATGCGACCGGCGGATTGTCGCACGGCCCATTATTAGGCGGCATCACGGATCGATCCGTCAAGGTTTGGGTGCGAACACGTGTGGCAACCGAGTTCACCGTCTTGTACGGCCAAACGTTGCCACTGAGCGACGAATCCGAGCAAGTGATCGGGAAAACAAGTGAAGAAAGCGACCTGACCGGATCGGTGACACTAACGGGACTGCAGGCCAATACGCATTATTACTACGCGATTGAAATCAACGGCGTGCTCCCTGATCTGCGACCTGATGTGACCGAAGCATGGCCTTCGTTTAAAACGCTCCCCAATGAGACGTCGTATGTCGACGCCGCGAACAATCCAAACGGATTGTATAATGTGACATTCGCCGTGGGGCATTGCGCTTCGCAGGATCCCGACGTCAGCGGCGGCATGTACACCAGCACGCCTGCGTACGACATGATTCGCAAACATCATGCCAACGAAGCGATGTTCGGCATCGTCAATGGCGATGTGATTTATGAAGAGCTGCGTGACGGAACGCTGGGCGGCGTTCGAGACAATTACAAGCTGTACTTTTCACGTGGCCGTTCGTTTGCATCATTGTTTCGATCAATGCCTGCGTTTTTTACCTTTGATGATCACGACGTCGGTTGGGACGTTCATGGATGCGGCGAAGTTGGATTAGGCGAAGGCCGACACTTGATTCGCGATGTGGGGCTACATGCTTACAGCGAGTATCTGTCTTGGGCCAATCATCGCGGGCCTCAATCGGGGAAGCTTCGTTTCGGCAACGCAAATGTGACCGCCGGCAGTGACGTCTTGTTTGATCCCGCTGCCGATTTTACGACGCTGGATCCGGCAACGGTCAGCACCATTCACTTGGGCAATTACACTCGCGCGGAAAAGCTCGTTCCTAAGCGAAAGGACGCCCCCAAGAACGCTGGCGTCTATGGACTAGCCAAAGTCATCGACGCGACTCACTTGCAAATCACGCCGTCAGCCAAAGCGACCGAGCGACTCAGCTACAGCATCGGTACGCATCACTATTACGATTGGAAAATAGCCAACTGTCATTTTTTTGCACTTGATACTCGCGGTGAACGATCGAATCGAAATCCGCAAGATCGATCCGATCCCAGTTTGTTCATCCTCAGCGAGGCCCAAGAAAGATGGTTACTCGATGGCGTGCGGAATACGGACGCGGAGTTCGTCTTCGTGATCTCACCCGACCCCTGGGTAATCTATCATACGGCCGCTCACGTTGGCGGCGATGACCAAGACGACAAGGGAGACGGATTTCCATCCTTCTTGGTGCAACGTGAACGATTGCTCAACGAGTTAGATGCGGTAACGAAACCAATTTTAATTTTCACGGGGGATGTGCACGCCGCTGCGTCGGTCAAAATTACCGACAATGTCTACGAAATGATGTGTGGCCCGCTTGGCTCGACCGGCCATCCGCTGGGGACGCTTGGCAATCCACCGACCGGTGGCAAATGGAATAGTATGGGACGCGACGTTCAGGTTCGATGGGTGACCGGATTTCCCAACAATTTGCCCTACCAAAAGATTCGCAATACGTACTATGGAATCGTGCAGGTCAATAACGTATTGAAAGTGGCATCGCCCGACGGCGGCTATCAATTCAGTGCGTATGACGAACCACAAGTCGTCGTCCGCTGGCACGACGGCTATACCGGCCGGTTAGTCTATGCCGAATCCATCACCGTCGGTGACGCAAAATAAATGGAGACGGTCACTGCAAATCGAGGGCCTGTAAATCGAGGTATCTGTAAATCATGTACCCGGCACCGATTTCGCTGTTTCGCTGGAGTTTCCTGTTCACCGGGGTTTGCCCTGTTCGCGAAAAGCCGAGACGACCGGCAATGCGATGACCACAGTCAAACACGCCGCCGTAGACGCTGTTGATTTGGAAACGAATTGGCCGCCGCGTCACTTAGGCCGCTTGAAGAAATAGATCAATTTCGTTGACGCGCCATCTTTGACGAGCGACTCAACATCAACCAGCTCCCAACCTTCGCCACCCAACTGGACGATCTTGCGACTGGTCTCCGCGTCTCCAGGACCATCCGTTGCCACTACGGTCATCGCCAGATGTTCCCACGACCGCCTGGGCTCTTCCGTAGCCGATTGCGAATTCGGAGCAGACCATGAAAACGCCAGCATCATCACGATTAAGGCGGCCATGAGCAATATCACGATTTTCGGACTCATGTTTTGTACTCTTGGGTGACAGAAAACAATCAACTATCGCAACTCGATGACAATGCGACGGTACCGAGTGAGCGGTGGAATTCCGCTGTCGGTAACTTGTAAGACAATGTGTAGCGACTTTCCTCGTGCGTTTATCGGTACCTCAATTGTCGCTTTTGATTTCGTGCTGTCTTGCAACATCGCCTCGCCGCGATAAGTGCCCGGTTCTGCGTAAACAAACCAACGATACGACAGCTCGTCGCCGTCCGGATCGATCGTGCCGCTGGCGTCTAGCGTCAACTTACTTCCGACTGCCGCAGCTACTCGCAGAACTGCCGCCGTGTCGTCGTTTTGGCAATGGATGATCGGTGCATGGTTAGCATCAGTGAAATCTTTGGCGACACACCAATCAAGCCTTGCGCGAAAATCATTCTGCATGTGTTCCGCCCAGCGTGATGCCGTGTTGTCACGGTTTGTCTTGCCATTGACGGCATCTTGCTGGTTCGCCCAGAAGAACGGTGTCCCGTTCGGCCCCGCTTTGTTGAGTGAATCTCCGCCGCGAGGTCCATAGCGTCCGGCCCATCCACCCCAAGTCGGTTCGCTCGGATCGCTAAGTCCTGTAGGAATCAGATACACGAACGTCCAACTGTCTCCTTCCTTTGGCGTTGTGTACAGCGCACCTAACGGACCGTGATTCTGTTGCACGTCACGGCGAACGTCAAAGCCGCCGGCATGCTCGGTCAGCGGTCGAAAACGGTGATACCAACGACCACCGATATCGGGATATCCGGTTTCGATGTGCAAGGGGATTTGATCCTCGTGGCCTTGCCGCGTCTGTCCCGGCCCATCGAGCGTGCAAATGCGAAATTTCCGGACGAACGCTTCGTATTCAGCCGCAGAACGCTCCTGTTTCACCTTGTCGAATGCGCGCCGCAGATTGCTGATCGAACCGCTGTTGCTGCCCCAGTTGCCGTACCAGATCGGACGAGCGTCGTCCCGATCGGCGGCGGCAATCAGCAGATTCACACCTGAGTCCGAATCGTTCCATCCCGGAACAGCCAAGCGACGCAAGCTTGCGGGTTCGGGATAGTTTTCAGCGTGCCGTCGCAGTGAATCGTACACAAGGGCATAGGCATCGAGGTAACCCAGCAACAAATCGTAACCATCGTTTGCTTTGATCCCTTTGTGGTTGCGGACGGGGTCACTATGAAATTTGTTGGCGGGCCGGTCAGCAATGATCCCTTCCACATCCCACTCGTTGCAATACAGCAGGAACCGCACCAGCGACGCTTGATCGTCCGCGTCACCACCGATGTCGGTCTCCACAATCACACGTAGCCGCTGTGAGTCAGCAGCACGAACCGGAGAGTGACACAGAATGGCAACGCACACGACTGCGGAGATGACGGCAATTTCACGATAAATCATTTGCTCGAATCGTTATTCGTCTTGAGATGAGGAACCAGCGGAGCGTTGCCGAAACTGGTCGAAAGTCGGACACGGATTTCAATGACAGAAAATGCGTGACCGAAAATATTGAAAACGAAGAGGTCTACTTTCGCATTTTCGTGAACCCGACAAGTCACGCACGGATTGAATCGACAGCGGTCATTTTTCGCTTCTCGGGACCGAGGCGATCTTTGACGTCCATGGCGGTCAGCATCGTGTTATAAACATCCAGCCCTTCGGCATTGACGTCCATGATCTGGCCTGTCTTGAAGCGACCATCCGCTGCAGTGATGGCATGAAAGACGCCGGAGAGTTCACGTTTAACGTCGTTGTGCCGTCCATCGCCCGATTCGGTCGAGATCGTGATAAGCGAGTTATCCAAAATCGTTTTGCCGTTGGCGTCGACGGAATTTTTATCATCCAGTCGGCTCAAGAAGTAGGCCACTTCACGCATCTTCAAGTGGGCGTGCGCGCGCAGTTGTTCGTTCTTCTTTTTTTCGTTGAACTGGTGCCACCATTCGTGGCTGCAGCCTTTATCGCCCGAGGCTTTGTGCTGAGCCGCATCATCAAAGGCGAAGACCTTGCGGCCGTCGTATTCGTAGTCGCCTTTCAAGCGAATTCGTTCCCCGGCGGCAAGGAACGTGAGCGAACCGAAACGAACGCGATCCATTTGAATAGCCAACGCGTACAGATCCGCCATCAACCGCCATTCGCTGGTGAGTTCATCGACGGTAATATCGATGCCCATCCCACCTGGATCGGCAGCACCGCCGTGCAGCAGTTTCGATTCGGCGGGCAGCGTCGGTCCACCATCGTTTTTTGACTTCATCGCGTACGCACGCTGCTCGAATTCGCGGATCCGTTCCAGATGCTCGACGATCCGTGCTTTGGAGGCATTGCCGAGCGGTGAGTTGGCTCCAGTGTAGAATTTGTACTCGTCGGCGACCGTGTCGAGCACACTGCGTTTAAGTCGATCACGCCGTGCGTCACTCGATTCGTTTGGCATCGCCAGTGAGCCGAAGACCCGCTCAAATACATCGCGAGGTTTCTCCTGCATCGTCGCAGCCACCGTTCCATCGGGGTTGAAACTGTGAACGTAGCGGCCAACACGGCTGCGGCGAAAGAAGGTGCCTGCCACCAGCGTCGGCACCATACCAGGCGGCAGACCGTTCGGGTTGTGGGCGCGGCGAACTATCTGGTCAATCGAAGCGCCGCCCGCTTTGGCCTCTCCGTCCGGCGGTTCGGCAGTGAAGGCGGCGGTCGCACCATCGTAGTGCGCGTTGATTCCTTTTTCGTCGGCACGCACGTGGTCCACACCCCGCATGATCAGCAATTTGTTGCTTAGCGGTTTCAGAGGTTCAAGCACTCCCGCAAAGCCTTCTTTTTGCAGCGGAGCCGGAATGCCGAGGCCAAAGAAAACGTTAAACGCCCGCGCAGGAACGGTCACTTTTTCGGCGGCGTGCGCCGTCGAAACCAGCATCTCCTCGAGGAACGGCAACCCAATCGTGATGCCACCGATCCCTTTAAGCAGCATACGTCGATCAATACAAGTATTCTTCATTCGTTGGTCTCCAGGCGGTGGATGGTAGTTGTTTTACAGGAAGATGAATGACAGAAAGATGAAGGCAGCTGTGTTTCATTTTCATGTCACCCAGTTTCCTGTATCTCTTTTTCATTGGTCCGATTCCTGGGCGAGATTGCTAGGCTCGCTCGTGGTCCGATCGGCATCGGTTCGTCCGTTTCTCGGCAGTTGGTTTACAGGAAGATGAACGACAGAAAGATGAGGGCCAATCCGTTTCATTTTCCTGTCACCCATTTTCCTGTATATCCTTTTTCGTTGGCCCGATTCCTGGGCGAGATTGCTAGGCTCGCTCGTGGTCCGATCGGCATCGGTTCGTCCGTTTCTCGGTAGTTGGTTTACAGGAAGATGAACGACAGGAAGATGAAGGCAACTGTGTTTTATTTTCCTGTCACCCATTTTCCTGTATATCCCTTTTCCTGGCCTCGATTGCTGGGCAAGATTGCTCGGCTCGTTCATGGTCCAATCGGCATCGGTTCATCCGTTTCTCGGTAGTTGGTTTACAGGAAGATGAACGACAGGAAGATGAAGGCAACTGTGTTTCATTTTTCTGTCACCCATTTTCCTGTATATCCTTTTTCCTAGCCTCGATTTCTGGACGAGATTGCTAACAACAATCGCAAGTCAATTGGCATCGGTTCGTCCGCTTCTTAGCATGTGGTTTACAAGTAGATGGAAGACAGCAGGATAGAGGCTACGCGGTTAAAGTGTTGAAGGTGACCAGCGATCGGTTGATGTTGATCCAGTGAATCGCTTTGAGTTCCGTGTGCTTAAGGATTCTGCGGGCGTGATGCTCAAAAGCATGTAACTGTTCAACAAGTGCAGTGATTCGAAAAGCGACGCATGGACGGCAAAGTCTGAATTTCTGAGTTCCCAGCTTACCGTTCTGCGAAACGATATCCCCATTCTGCACGACCTGTTCCTCGCCACCTAGAAATTCTGTGGCGAAATCGACGTACAGGCTGATATCGAGTCCAACACCGATATCACGGAGGAAGTCTACCAAGCAGTTTTTCAAATCAATATCACGTTCGGTCTCCGCTTGCCAGTGTTTATCGTCGATTTCGAATTGCTTGCGATCGGAAGGCGTGAGAGTGCAGTTCACAAACTCATGTTGAATTTTTTCAGTTCTCACATTGATCAACATTCCACGACGCAGTCCGGTAAGTAATAAATAGTTGATGAGCTGTGACCGATGTCGTTCCGTTAGCGATTCGGTGGCCTTGAATTCAAATATCGCTCCAGACCCTGCCAAAACGTCGATGAAATACGGTTTCCGATAACTCTCAAACACAACCTCAATGGGCTCTTCTAATGAGAGATCGTCAACACAAAAGCTTAATTCCCGTTTGTAAATCACTTCGTCAAAGAACCGTCCGAACTCATTATGAATTTCAAAGGTCTTGCCAAGCACATCGTAGGCGACTTTGGTAAATCGTTCCTGATCCCAACGCTCAGGCGTGAATCGCATCTCAATCGGCATCGGTTTGACCGTATCTTGGGAGTTGGTTTACAGGAAGATGATTGACAGAAAGATGAAGGTGACTGCGTTCCATTTTCCTGTCACCCATTTTCCTGTATATCCTTTTTCGTTGGCCCGATTGCTGGGCGAGTTCGCTTGGCACGCTCTTAATCCAATCGGCATGGGTTCGTTTGTTTCTCGGTAGTAGGTTTACAGGAAGATGATCGACAGAAAGATGAAGGTGACTGCGTTCCATTTTCCTGTCACCCATTTTCCTGTAACTCTTTTTCGGTCGCCCGAACCTGGGCGAGATTGCTAGGCTCGTTCACGGTCCAATCAGCATCGTTTTGTCCGTTTCTCGGTATTTGGTTTACAGGAAGATGAACGACAGGAAGATGAAGGCGACTGTGTTTCATTTTTCTGTCACCCATTTTCCTGTATATCCTTTTTCCTGGCCTCGATTGCTGGGCGAGTTCGCTTGGCACGCTCATGGTCCAATCGGCATCGGTTCGTCCGTTTCTCGGTAGTTGGTTTACAGGAAGATGAACGACAGAAAGATGAAGGCAGCTGTTTTTCATTTTCCTGTATCTCTTGTTTCCATAGGGCCCGTTTTCTGGACGAGATCGCTAAGGACAATCGCGGTCATCAAACTGGGATACGTTCCGCCGGCAGATTGAGCTGACTTATGAATGGCGGCGACGATCGGTGCATCGGCGGCGGTGAGTGGGCGGCCCAACGCAAACTGGGTGACCTTCCAAGTCAGACTCTCACGAACTCGATCGCTCTCGGACAGCACTTTCATCAGCTCCGCTGACGACTGATACTTCACCGGTTTGGCGTCACCTGGAAACAACACTTCGCCGTCGTCTCGCAGCTTGTTTCCAAATTGGTCCTGCTCGTGAAAGGCGCCCACGCCATCAAATTTTTCTAAGCCGAACGCTAACGGTTCAAAACGCACATGGCAGACACCACACTTTACGTCCGCGATGCGTTGCTCGGCGATACCACGCTGAGTCAATCCGGCTTTGGTGGGCGGTGGAGTTGTATCGACGCAGGGCGGCGGCGCGTTGATCGTGCCACGCAACAGATCGTCGAGTACAAACAAACCACGTGAGACCATCGACGCACCATCACCCCCGACGGTCAACACACTGCCCTGCGTAAGTAATCCGCCACGGCCGGGAACAGACGAGACGTCGTAACGCAGCAAACCTTTGCCAATCGGTTTCAGGCCATAGTGTTTGGCCAGTTCGGGCGTGGCGTAGGTGAACTGCGCGTCCAGCAAGTCGGATAAGGGGCGATTCTCTTTCCACACCACGTCTTGGAAGTAAGCTAACGTCTCGTCTCGCATGTCATCGGCGAGTTTCGCGTCCCAGTTCGGAAACCGCTTTGGATCGGGACGCATGTTTTTAAGCCGCGACAGATTGAGCCAGTCGGAAACAAATTCCGCGGATCGATCTTTGGCTAGCGGCTCATTCAGCATTCGTTTTACCTGAGCATTTAACTTCGCAGCGTCCTGCAAATCTCCGCGATCGGCAGCCTGCAGCAAAACTTCGTCTGGCGGTGCTCCCCACAGGATGTAGCTCAACCGTGAAGCCAACTCGTAGGAATCGACTGCGTGTGAGCCGCCTGCGTCATTCTGGCGTTCGATTCGATAGATGAATCGGGGCGACTGTAACATCGCTTCGATCGTGTAGGTCATGGCCTGCTTAAAATCACCCCCGGCACTGGCGACCGTGGTCGTGATGCCGCTGTAAGCGTTGATCTCACGCTCATTGAGCGGTCCGCGGAACAACCATTTTCCCATCGCAGCAACATGGTCGCGCATCGTGTCATCGGTCGACAATTTGGTGCTCTTGGAGAACCTCGCTGCGAACTTCATCACATCCATGCGTTGGACCGCGATTTCGGCCAAACGTGCATAGGCTTCGACGTGCTTTAGATCGACGCTCAGGTTGTATGCCGTGTTGCGAAATCCGTCGGCTCGTAGGTCCGGCGGCAGAATCTCGTGCGCTTCCTTGGCGATATCAACCCCCACGGCGCGGCGAACTGTGGTGATGTATTCGGTGACCGTTAGCCGCTGTACCCAGACATCGCTGCTGCCTCCGCCGTGCAAGTAAATCACGGGATCGATGCGGTCGACTGAATAGACCGCTCCGCTATCGAGCCAACTTTTCAGTGCAGCCTTTTCATCTTTGCTCAGCGGAGCGCGATCCTTGGGCATCTCATCCGACGACACTGATTGCCACAGCAAACTGTCTGCTGATTTCCCCGGCACGATCACCTCGCCGCTTTCACCACCCGCTAAGGCCGCAGTCCTTCTGGATAAATCCAATTCGCCCTTCTTGATTGCCGAGTCGTGGCATTCCAAGCAGTGTTTGGCAAACAGGGGAGCTACATCGTGGTTAAAGAGACTTGCTGAAACCGACGCAAGGCTCGGCGGCTTGGGGGGACTAGGCTTTGATCCCGCCGCAAAGTTCTGCTTCACTTGAGACTCTGAGAGTGCGGAATCGAAAATCGCCACCAAGTGCAATTCACCGATCCATGGGCGGTCACCGGTGGCTTCATTGGCGAGTGTCAGCCGATGCTTTGCGTCCCAGTTGCCAAAGTCGCCTGCAACGTTTCGGTTGGCAACTTTCCGTCCGTCCAGATAGACCGTCGCAGTTCCCTTGCGATCGCGAGTGAAAACAACATGTGTCAATTTCGTCTGCAACGACTTCCCGGGACTGGCTATGGAGGGCAGCCCATTGCGATCGGTCTTGGTCGAGCGCAGGCGGATATCCACCATGTTCTTGTCTTGCCCAAGCGTGACGTTGCGTTGACTCGTATCCGAGGAAAGCGAAACGATTCGCGCTGGTCCCGCTTGTGAAACGTTTGCAGGTTTGATCCAGGCTTCGATGGTGATTTCGCCGGACCGCTTGACCGAGTCAATGATCTTTGTGGCGGGGGTGACGGAAATAATCGAGGTTGACGAACGGATGACCAATGCACCGTCTTTCCAGTCGACGCCTTTCGCTGCTTGGATCTTCAGATCCAGAGGCTTCCCTGCACCGGAACGATCACGGACGGTATCGCCTTGGCCTTCGTTAAAGGTGTACAGCGTCTGCAAATGACTCGAAACACGCTGGGCATTCGCCGAGACAACGGAAAAGAGCGACATGGTCGTAACCAACAGGTACGCGATCGCTTTTCTCGTTCCCGATAGCTTTATTTGAGCGTTTGTCATACGTCAGTGGACCGCACATGTTTGGCAAGGGGGATTCAGAGGCAAAACCTCTTTCACACCTTTATATGCCGACCACTTGTATTTGTGTCACCAAAAATGTTGAGTCTATTTTCTTACGCCAACTTGGATCGGCGCCGCAGGATGGCCAGCGCGAAAATTCTGTTTCGTTTCGTCCGGGGAAAGTGCACGGCTGTAGACGGCCACTAGAAAGTATTCGCCTTGCCAAGGGCGGTCTCTCGTCAACTCATTACCGAGTGTTAAGCGATAGTTCTTGTCCCAAGTCGAAAAGTCGCCGGGACGGTCGCCGCTGGCACGCTCGATTCCGTCAATGTAAAGATGGTGTTTGCCGTCCGCACTGCGTGTGTAGACGACGTGGGCCAAGTCGGCGGCCACCGAATTGTCGGCGGAAGTCAGTTCAGGGATTCCATTGGTCGTGGTTTTGGATGTTCGTACCCGCCCAATGAAGACACTGCGATCGTTCGCGTGGGAAACCAGTTCGTCGTCGCCTCCGTGACCGAGCGTGAAATTGCGATTGGACGTATTGTTGGACAATGTCACGATCCGTGCTGGCCCCGACTGACTCGCCGTCGTTGGCTTTAACCACGCTTCGACCGTCATCTCGCCAGACTTGCGGCAGGCATCAATGATCTTCTTGGCCGGTTTGGTGGACGACAACATCGCGGAATCCCCAATGCGAAGTCCGCCGCCGGGCAACCAATCCGCGCCATCTATGTTGTCGAGGTGTAAGTCCAGCGGCGGTGCGACCTGTGAGACATCGTGGACAACGTCTCCCTCACCTTCGTCAAAACGATACAGAGTAATCAGCCCTTTGCTGATTCGCGGTTCGACGGGCTTCGCTGCCAACGTCGATTGCGTCTCGGCCACGGCGTATTGTCCCTGTTCCACATCAATAACCGTGGAGTTCTTCATCCCGCTGGCCCGCACTTGGCCTTCAATCACATCGAGTCGCGCCATTTCGGCGTCCGCTTGCAAGGTAAATCGCGTTCCCAGCACTTGAAATTTGGCAAAGGGGGTCGTTATCTGAAGCGATTTTCCTGGGGTCTGTTTCTTCACATGCGCCGTCAGCGTTCCTCTTTGCAGTTCCAGGTACTTGCTGGCAGCGTTGAGCCGGGTCAACTCCAGCAGGCTGACCTGGGTCTGTGGTCCCAATGTGATTCGCGTCCCATCGTCGTAATGGATGGCGGCGACAGCATGCTCAGGAACGTTCACCACATCGCCAGCTTGCAAATCCAGTCCGGCTGCGGCTACGGCAGTTACGCCGTTACGCGTGATTGACACCTCGTTTTTTGCGAGCCCAAGGTGCGCGTCTGCGACTTCGATAGGTTGCTGAAGATAAAAGAAGCCTCCGATGCCAACGGCTAGCAACACGCTGGCTGCCAAAACCATTCTCCACATTGACGACCGGCTTCGTGTTGGCGGGCGAGGCGATTTCGATTCGCACCAGTTGATCGGTGGCGAATCGAGCAAATCATCTTCAAATGCCGGTGTATGGTCAAAATCCGTCTCTTGCACTTTGAGCATCGCAGCTTGAGCCACGTCAAAACCCTTCACGCGACTTCGCAATGCGGCCTCCACCGCACAGAAGTCTGCATGCGTCTGACGCGCGGCGGGATCGCCATCGAGCAACGCTTCGAGTTCGGCACGCTCCTCATGGCTGATGACGTCGTCAAGCCATTTCAGGGTCAGTTCTTCGAGCCGTTTCATGTTGTTTCGCCCGCGATGCAATCATGAAGCTGGATGCGGGCTCGACATAACACGTTGCGTACCGCTCCGGATGTCATGTTCATTTCCTCTGCGATGCGGTCGCAACTCCAGTCTTCGTAGTACCTCAAATTCACAATCGTTGCGGACCGATCCGCCAGTTTCTTCAGACATTCTGCAAGTGATGCATCGAGTTCCCGTTCAGCTTCATCCGCGATCTCGTCGTCGATCCATCGCCGAGTAAGCTGATCGGCATAGGCGTTCAAGTGAGTGCCATACCGTATCGAACGACGCAGCTCCTCTCGCACGACGTTGCGAGCGATCACTCGAATCCAACTTCCAAAGTCTCGTCCTGATTCGAATCGGTCCAACGATCGATACACATTGATGAACACCTGCTGAACGAGATCCTCGGTGGAAGTTCGGTCGTAGAGCATGGCATTGACGACGCGCAGCACCGATTGCTGGTATCGAGTCACGATGCCTGCAAACGCCTCCGCTCGCCCATCCAACACCGCCGCGATCAGCTCGTCGGTGGTCAGGTCCGTCTCGGGATTCAATGATTTTGCCATCGATTCATAAAACTGTATGCCAACCAAGTGAAAATGTCACACCCGCCGGAGAACTCGTGATCGACTTCCTACCGAGGCTAGCGTTTAGACGCGGCGCTGTGAAGCATTTTTTCTTATAGAGTTTGTACAGTTTTAGCGTAGCGGAAGTCGTCAAGACTTTCGTTCCATCGCGGATGCCCCCGAAACTCTTGGCGATTTTTCGCTACGAGATGCGTCACAGCAACGATTGACTTGGGTTAGGACGATCAAGCCAGTACTACTAATCTGTTTTCGTTGACGCTCATTCGGTGACTTGGTTGCGGACCATTAAATTATCGATCAATTTCTCGAGCGAGTCCGGTCGCCCTTTGATTGTCACGTAGCGATGCCGTTTTTTGCTGTCAGATCTCCATTCGCTGTGTCCGTCCGAGTCGATGATGACGCGGCCAGGCGGGCTGATCGTCCAGTATTCGTCCTGGACACCACGAACGGCTAACAAGACGGCGGCTTGATCATGCGCAGGTTTGCCATGGTCGATCGCAGCGCCACCGAGGTACGGACGCAGTTCGAACGCACGACGCACGGGATTGTCCGCTCCGCACGCCTGCAACGACGTACCGCATCGCAGGGCCGCGCCCACTTCGTAGCCTTGCCAGATGATTTCGCCGGGCCAGCGATTCGTCACGCTGACGGCTGCCGCGGGGTCGAGTCGAAGGTTCGTTTCCGGTTTGGCCGAACGAGGAAAGTGTCCTCCCATGATCACGGTCTGTTTCACCTTCGCCCGGATCAGCTCTTCACCGCTCAGGGGACTGTGCTGATCAGCCGACGAGTTCAGCAGGTCTTCCAAATTGCTGAGTGCTCCGACGCTGCAGATCACAACCGAATGGTCCTCCGCCGCCGCCAACGTCTCGCGATAAAGACGCAGCGCGTCGGTGCACTGTTGGTCGTTAGGGTAGTCATGCGGAAATTCCTTAGCCAACGCCGGAGTGTAAGAACTTGGATGGTTCCATGAGACCTTCGCGCCGTCCTTGTCGGTCGCGATCGGGACATCGCCGCGGCCATAAAACGTGTTGATCACGTCACAGGCGGCCGCCGAGAGCCCTGCGGCGTCGGCTCGGTTGGTGATCACCGCAAGTAGTTTCGCTTCGCCGCGGTCCGCCAATTCGTTCAGAATCGCCAGCGCGCCCGCATCATCGCAATCGTCCGCCATGTCGGTGTCAAAAATAACGGGAACGGGCATGACAGGAACGGGCATAACGGGAACGGGATCCGCCGCGTTAACGAACGTGGTTGCGACCAACAACAAGCAAACTTGGACAATGTATTTCATGGCTTCAGGGGAGATTGCGGATTTAGTTAACCGTTTTGGCCAATGCTGTGAGGAATCTTTTCTTAGAAGGCTCGAGCTAATTTAGCGTAGCGGAAGTTGTGCGTGACTTTCGTTCGATTGACGTATGCCTCCCCGAAACTCTTTCCGAGTTTCGCTACCAAATCCTTCACCGCTATCGCTCAAACGGCAAACAGCAGAACGATGATGTCGTACTAAACCAGCAGTCTCCATCGTTGATAGGGGGAGAGACAAGTCGAGGATTACGGCACTGAAAAATCCACCGCAATTTTTGTTTAGCCAGCATACAAGAAACTCAAGTCGAATGTCGCCGAAGACCGTGCGAAAACTCGCTGCCCCGCTAGCTGCAATGCATGCTGCCAGTACGCCGCTCTCTCATTAATCGTTGGGGGACAACCAAAACGGCGGCGACACGAGCGAGTTATTTGTGTCCGGCAGTCGTTTTGGTCACCGAATCGGGCATGACATCGGTAGGGGATTCTTGTTAAAAACGGGCCCACGCCAATCGGAATTCCATCATCCCATTGCAAGCATTCGATCTGCCATGAAACTGAACTACAAAGACACGTCGGCGGCACGAGTACCGGGGCACGTGATGGATGGGGGGACCCTGCGAATTGAGGGTGTCTATGCCCCAGCAGGAAATCATTCTGCGAAGAAGGCGTTTCTGAGCGTGATTCGTAGCCGCGCGGATATTGGAGTCCACGCATTTTTGTCGGAACGCACCGTGATTGGGCGGAGCCCGACGTGCACATTTCCGCTGCACGATATGAAGGTATCGGGGCATCACGCGACCATCACGCGGATAGGGGATGGAGGGTTCATCATCGAAGACCTGAATTCGACGAATGGGACGCGAGTCGATGCGGTTCCGGTGGTGGGGCAAAAGGTGTTGAAGGATGGAGACAAAATTTTTGTCGGCGAGACGGTCGTTCGGTTTGCGCTTGCTGATGAACTTGACATTGACTACCACAGCGAAGTTGCAACGCTGGTGGGCACCGATCCACTGACCGATCTTCCGTCGAAGCGACGGTTTGACGAAGCGTTGGAGTTCGCGTTCCAAAATTCGCTTCGAGGCGAGACGCCGCTCTCGGTTTTGATGATGGACATGGACGGTGTCAAACAAATCAACGACACCCATGGTCACCTATATGGCGCCCACGTGATCGGTGAAACCGGTCGATTGATCGCCAAGGTGCTTGGGAACAACGGACGCGCCTGCCGGTTTGGCGGCGACGAATTCAGTGCCTTTTTGCCGGGACAGAATCTTGCGTCGGCATGTACGGTCGCGGAACAGATTCGCACGGCGGTGGAATCGGCAGGAATGGAAAAAGACGGTATTCCGCTGCGTCCGACGATCAGCATCGGAGTGTCGTCGCATACTCCGGCGTTCGCCAGTTCACTTGCCCTCATCACCAGTGCCGATGACGCGCTGTATCGCGCGAAAGCAAGTGGCAAAAATTGCGTCGCATTGTGATGCAATTTTCCAATCACGCATTGCTCGAAGTCGGCATTTCTCAGCCAGTGCAATGCCTTGCTCATGCATTGCATGTACCACGTCTCGATCGCGTGAATTTTGCTCACGCAAGGTTTGTTTCGATTCTAAGTCGCGATAGCGACGACCGGTCTCGATTCCCGGTGGTTCATTCACGCTTAAAACCTTCTTTCATGTCGTCGCACACGACCACAGGGCACTCGACGGGTTCGCCCCGTCAGGTCCCAACGCGACCGAAATAATCCAGGGACGTCGACCCTACGGGTTCTGACGATTACGACGATTCATGTCGTAACGGTGATGCAGGTTACTCCGTATTGAACTTCGTGGCTGGAACCTTCCTAACGGGCGTGACGATGACAATGAATATCGCGAACTGTCGTGGAAATCCGGTCCTGCCGTATGTGGGGCGAGCGACTTCCAACGATCAAACCGGCGTCGCTCAGGAACTCAAGAATGCATTCACGCTATCAAATTGCCGTCGTTGTATCACTGTTAAGTGTGAGCGGCTGTGCCGGTACAAGTGCGAAACGATGGGCCAAGACATCAACACTCAGCAGTCCCGTTGTCGCAGCAGAGCAACATAGCGATGATGATTGCGATCCCGAGCTTCCTTCGCCCGTGAGTCTGGCAAGTTTTGCTAACGATGACGATCTTGAAAACACGGCAGCGCGAGCAGGAACTGAGGACCAGGTACATCTCGATGGCAATTACGCGTCAGCCGTCAACGCGGACGATGAAATGCAGTTGTATCACGGTGATTCATTTGATCAACAGCAACCGATACCGGTAGTGCTCGAGTCAATTGAGTTTAACACACCGGGTGGCGAATCGCTTCAAGAAGCTTGGGCGATGGCAGTCGCCGTCGATCAAAAACTGCAATCCAAAGCAAACGTGACCGGCGCGGCCATCTACGCTCACGAGGCTGCCAAGTCGGCCAGAAACCCGTCGCTGCGGACATTCAACTCCTACACCGCACTCGATCGCGAGCCTGGGATTGGTGTCGACATTCCCGGTCTCTCGTCATTGGGATTTAGTTCGCTGCCCATTGGAGAAAAGGATTTCTTCTCTTCCGCAACGTTCGCGTCGGTTCCTCTGTATACAAGCGGACGCATCCGCAGCACGATCGATGCGACTTGCGCCAATGTGCATGCGTCACAGTACGACCAACGCTCGGAAATGCATGACCTGAAGATGGACGTGGCTCAGGCGTACGTGAATGTGTTGAAGGCTGAGAAGTTGGTTGAGGTTGCTCGGTTGAGCGTCGACACGCTTGAAAAACATCTTGTCGACGTCCAGGACTTGTTTGACGAGGGGGTGGTCGCCAACAGTGACGTACTTGCGGTTAAGACATCTCTTGCCGACGCTCGCGACAAGTATCTGCAAGCCACCAATGGACATGATCTTGCGAGTGCCGCCTACAATCGATTTATCGGGCGACCGCTGGATGCCCCCGTTTCGCTCGCCGAACTGACGGATTCGCAACCAACGAGTTCGCAGTTTGCGAATTCAGGAGTTCCGATGCAGGCTGGTCCTGATGAACTGGTCGCGATCGCAACAGCACAACGAACCGAACTGAAGTCCGTTGCCTTCAAATCCAATGCACTTCGTCATCAGGCAAAACGGGAACTCGCGGTGCTCGGACCTCAGCTTGGTGCCGCTGGCGGATTTAGTTTCCTTGAGAACGAAAACCTGACCCATGAAGGCTTCTGGTCAGCGTCTCTGTTGGCCGAATGGACCGTTTTCGACGGTGGTGTTGCCAAGAACAAAGCCGCTTCGCTCCGACAACAGGCTTCTGCGCTTGCTCGATTAAAACGCGATTTGGAAAGTCGCATTGCGTTGCAGGTTCGCCAAGCTTGGCTCAATTTGCAGAATGCGAATGATCGCATCCAGGTCGCCGAAACGTCCGTCACCCAAGCCGAGGAAAGCCTGAAAGTCGCCTTGGATCGCTATCGCAAAGAGGTGGGGACAAACACGGAGGTATTGGATGCTCAAACGTTGCTGGCTCAAAGTCGCAGCAACTATTACTCGGCAACTTATGACGCCGCGCTCGCCCGCGTCACGCTCGATCGTGCTACCGGCAGTCTGTAAGTCGCGAATGCTGGGGGCGAGTCAATGAAATCTTTAAGGGCAACGCTGTGTAGCATTTTCCGGTATCCGAACTCGTCAAGAGTTTCGGGCATCCCGGACCGTTAACGAAAGTCTTGACGACTTCCGCTACGTTAAATCGCCGCAATTCACAGAAAAAAGAATGCTTCACAGCGTTGCCTTCAGGGGCGATTGCGAGTTAAAGGAATCATGCCAGACACTGAGACACGTCGCGGCTACGGGGACTCGTGTCAGGTACCGGGACACGTCGCAATTACGAGGACTCGTCGCCTCGTCCACTACGTTTGGGGTGCGCTGATACGCACGGTGTCCGCATGTGGGCAGCGGAGTTTCCTCTCGCGGACCCTAAGCGGCGATAACGCGTGTGATTGTGCCTTTCTGTACCGATGATGACATTGGCACACCTTCTGCATTACGACGACCTTTGTTCGTCGTACCCAAAATTAGACTTGGCGAAGTGCGTGTGCAGCTTCGTATCGAGGGACGGCGATGCTTTCCGCAATCAGGATGCGTCGCGATGGCGAAGTTCTTCAAACGTGTATTCATGTTGCTACTGATCTGCGGACTCGCAGTCGGCGGTTACTACGCATGGGATCGTTGGGGGCGAGTCGAACCGCTGCCCGATGGGTTGGTCCAAGCAAACGGTCGCATCGAGGGCGACCACGTCACGGTCGCCAGTAAGTTTGCCGGCAAAATCAACGAACTACTCGTTCGCGAAGGCGACAGCGTCAAGGCGGGGCAAGTTTTGGCCCATCTGGATAGCGAGCAGGTAAAAGCAAAACTGCGACAGGCCGAGCAGGCAGTCGAAGCGGCCCGGGCTCAGTACCGTGCTGCTCAATCAGGCCTCGAGTTGTTGGAACGTGAAGTTCCACTGATGGTCGAAACCGCCGAAGCCTCATTGGAGCATGCGAAGGCCGTCGTTGCGAAGGCGAAAGCTGCAGAGCAACAATCCGCCCGCGATGCGTCGCGATTTACAGAACTTGCGTCGCGAGGAACGATCGACAAACGCAAGGGCGAAGAGGCGGAACTTGGTTGGACAGTCGCGAAGAATGATGTTCGGGTGGCTTTGACAGCACTGACCCGAGCGGATAAACAACTCGCCGAAGCGAACTTGGGCGAGCGACGCGTTCACGTCAAATCACAGGAGATCGCGGCTTTGGCCGCCCAAGTAGCCGGCGCCGAGGCAGTTCGTGACGAAGCCAAAAGTGTCCTCGATGACTTGACCATCACCGCACCTGCAGACGGCGTGATCACAACACGAGTTGTTGACACCGGAGAAATTGTCGCAGCTGGCTCACCGCTTTTCGATCTCGTTAATCTGGACCGTTTGTATCTGAAAGTCTACGTGCCCGAAATTGAAATTGGCCATGTACGTCTTCAATTGCCAGCGCGTGTCCACACAGATGCGTTTCCAGAGAAACCGTTTCCTGCCAAAGTGCTTTATGTGTCGTCGCGTGCCGAATTCACGCCGAAGGAGGTGCAAACGTCCGACGAGCGCGTCAAGCTCGTCTACGCAGTCAAGTTGTACTTAGACGAGAACCCCGATCATCAACTGACGCCTGGTTTGCCAGCCGATGCTGTGATTCGCTGGATGGAGGACACACCGTGGGCGAAACCGCAATGGTAGACGTTATCCACGGTGATGCCCCCGGCCTCGCGTTGACATCGGATTCAGAACCAATCGTACGCGTGTCTGCGTTTCGGAAGACCTATGGCCGCACCGTTGCCGTCGATGGCATCGATCTGGAAATCCAGCGAGGCGAAATTTACGGTCTCATCGGGCCTGATGGTGCCGGTAAGAGCAGTCTGATGAAAGCGGTCGCCGGCGTGCTGACGTACGACAGTGGCACGCTGGATGTGTTTGGTACACGCGTCGACTCCGAGCGTTCGGCCGAGACGATCAAGGACCGCATCGGACTGATGCCTCAAGGACTCGGCTTGAATCTGTATGCAGACTTGTCGATCGACGAAAATGTTGACTTCTTCGGCCAAATACGACTCATCCCGAACGACGTACTTCAGCAGCGAAAGAAACGCTTGTTGGGTATGACGCGATTGGACAAGTTTCGTGACCGAGCGATGAAAAATTTGTCAGGCGGCATGAAGCAGAAATTGGGTCTCGTTTGTTGCCTGATCCATCATCCGCAACTCGTCATCCTCGATGAGCCAACGACGGGCGTCGATCCCGTTTCGCGGCGAGACTTTTGGAGCATTCTCGCTCAGCTCCTGCGAGAAGAGCAAATCACTGCGTTGGTTTCGACGGCGTACATGGACGAAGCGACCCGATTTCATCACGCAGCGCTGTTGTTCGACGGCAAGGTGCTCGCTCGCGGTGAACCAGACGAAATCGCGGCGCTCGTACCAGGACGCATCGTTCAGGCGAAAGCCGAACCACAAGCCGATGCGTTAGCGTTACTGAAAAAGTCGTTTCCTCAGTCCGAAGCCGTTGGGCCGTGGCTGCGTGTCTTCGTTGATGACGCCGACGACGTACAAGCGAGCGAAGCGGTGACATCGCGGATCAAAGAGTTCACGCCTCAGGAGCTGCACGTTGCCGAACCTGACCTGGAAGACGTTTTCATCGCGTTGCTGCGACGACGTGGATTGACCGACAGCAATGAATTCAAAATCACAAGCCAAAGCTCGGAATCGAGCATCCGAAACGATGGCGGGCTGGCCATCGAAGCCAACAATCTCGTGCGTGCATTCGGTGCGTTCAAAGCGGTGGATGGAGTGAGCTTTCAGGTAAAGCCGGGAGAAATCTTCGGACTTCTCGGAGCCAATGGTGCGGGCAAGACAACCGTCATTAAGATGCTGACAGGATTGCTGCCGCCGACCGCCGGCGCGGGCCGCGTTGCGGGTGCCGACATGCGTCGCGCCGGTCAAGCGATCAAGGAGCGTATCGGCTACATGTCGCAAGCGTTCTCGTTGTATCAAGACCTGAGCGTTGTTGAGAATATTCGTCTGTATGCCGGCATCTATGGGCTCTCCCGGCGGATGGCACGCGAGCGGACCGACTGGATCATTGACATGGCTGGACTTGCGGGACGCGAGAAAGCCCTCTCGGGAAGTTTGCCAATGGGTGTACGTCAGCGTCTGGCTATCGGTTGTGCTTTGGTTCACCGTCCACAGGTGCTGTTTCTTGATGAGCCGACATCGGGAGTCGATCCGATAGGAAGGCGGCGTTTGTGGGACATCATTTTCGATTTGTCTCGCAACGAGGGCGTCGCGATTCTGGTCACCACGCACTACATGAGCGAAGCGGAGCACTGCGATCATATTGCGATGATGTATGCCGGTCGCGTCTTCGCCGACGCATCGCCCAATGAACTCAAAGCGAACCTTCGCCAAGAGTCGGGACAACTGTTGGAAGTCACCACCGACAATCCACTCGCAGCGCTCGATGTCATGGAATCCGGCGGGTTCGCAGGAGTTTCACTATTCGGGAAACGCATTCACCTGCTCGCTCCTGATCCGAAGGCAGCGGAGCAAAGTGTCCGGAAAGCACTCACCGAGAAAGACATTCACGTGCTGTCCGTTGCGGAACAACCGTTGACGATGGAAGACGTGTTCGTCAACCGCGTGCTGGCCCTCGAAAAAGCCGCCGAGGCAAAGAAATGAACATCCGACGTGTTGCCGCGGTTGCCTCAAAAGAATGGCGAGAAATCGTACGAGATCGGATGTTCCTTGCACTCACTTTTCTCGTCCCCGTATCGTTGATGCTGGTCGTCGGCTATGGGTTGTCACTGGACGTAGAAGACATCCCGCTAGCAGTTGTCGATCGCGATGGGACCAACCTGAGCCGCGAGTATGCGCACCGCTTTATTGATTCACGCTATTTCGATTTCAAGGGTTACGCGCTGGACCGTCACGACTTGCCGCCACTCTTAGCAGACAACAAGGTCCGTGCCGCCATCATTATCCCCGAGAATTTCCAAAAGGAACTCCTTGGCGGTCGTCCGGTGGTGGTGCAAACATTGATCGACGGCACCTTTCCGTTCCGTGCCCAGACGACCAAGGGCTACGTGCTGGCGATGAACACTGCCTTTTCAAGCGAAATGTTAGCCGCGTTCATCTCAAAGAAGCGAGGCATCCCGCTGGCCCAAGCCGCGACATCCATCCGCCCGATCAAGTTGGAATCGAGGTATCTGTACAACCAAAGTATGAAAAGTGCATGGGCACTCGCGCCGCGGCTGATCATGGTCATTCTGATGATGACGCCTCCGTTCTATACAGCGCTAGGAATCGTTCGCGAGAAAGAACGCGGGTCGATCTACAACATCTATTCATCGACGGTCACGCGACTTGAGTTCCTCGTCGGAAAGCTAATTCCCTATGTCGGCATTTCGTCTGCCAACGCAGTGATTCTATGGCTGATTGCGACGCAACTGTTTGGTGCCCCCTTCAAGGGCAGTCTATTGTTCTTCATCCCGGTGACGCTGTTGTACATCATCTGCACGACAGGCTTGGGCCTCGTCGTATCAGTCCTCGTGCGTACCCAAGTCGCCGCGATGGTGGTGACGTTTATCCTCACGGTGATCCCTTCGATGCTTTACTCGGGCGTCATCGTGCCGATCTCGTCGCTCAGTGATACGGCACAGGTGACTGCCCACGTCCTGCCAGCGATGTACTACACCAACATCATTGTGGGCGCATTTATGAAGGGAGTCGGGCTGCGTGAGTTGTGGTTTGACGTGCTTGTTTTGTCGCTCTACGCAATCGGACTGATGGCGATCGGATACCGGATGTTCCACAAGAGGCCAACCACATGAGCGAACCATTGCCAGACGGTCATCAGGAACCTAAAAAACAAAATGCCCGTAGTGGACAAGGCGACGAGTCCCAACCACCACACGTCCACTACTCGACTAGCACCCGCACGTTTGTCGTGTGGTGGAATCGTATGCGGGTGATGACGATCAAGGAGTATCTGCAACTGTATCGTGATCGCATTCTGATCGTATTCATGGTCTACGCCTTCACATTAGAAGTATTCTTAGCTGGGTCGGGCGTCAGCATGCAGCTTCAAAACGCAGCGTTGTGGGTTCATGATTCGGATCACAGTTTCGCATCGCGAGAATTGATCCACCGATTTCGTCCACCGCAGTTCAGCATTGAAGGCGAAGTTCTCAATCATAACGAAAGCATCGAGTTGCTTGATCGCGGGGAAGCAATGATGGTGCTGGACATTCCGCCGCAGTTTCAGGAATCACTTCTGGCAAGCGAAACGACCAACGTGCAATTGCAGATCGACACATCCAACCCCGTCCTCGGATTTTTGGCGACCAGTTATGGCGAGCAGATTGTCGGGCAGTACGGATTGGAAGCTGCCATGCAGCGAGAAGGCATCAGCCTGAACGAACAAGCCGCCCCAATCATTCACGAAGAACATCGCGTTTGGTACAACGCAAACCAGAACGATGCATGGTTCATGTCGGTTGTCGAGATGCTGAACGTCATCACGATGTTTGCGATCTTGCTTCCCGCATCGGCGATGGCCCGTGAGAAAGAACGCGGCACGGTCGAACAATTGCTGGTTTCGCCACTTTCAACGTTCCAGATGATGTTCCCCAAAGTGCTGGCAATGACGAGCGTGATCCTGGTGGGAACACTCATCACCATTCATTTGGTCCTGCAACCGTTCTTTGGCGTTCCGTTTCGTGGCAGTTTAACATTGTTCATGGCCGTGACCGCGATCTACGTCTTCACGACCGCGGGGATTGGAATGTTGCTGGCTACGATTGCCAGAAATCTCGCCCAGGTCGGCATGTTGACTGCCTTGATTTTCATACCGATGGTGTTCCTGTCCGGTGCCTGGACGCCGCCGGAAAACATGCCCTCCGTTCTTCGAGCTGTCAGTGCGATCGCGCCGCTGCATCATTATATCGACGCCAGCCTGGGCATCATGCTCAAGGGGTCCGGCATTGGATTGTTGTGGGATTCGATTCTTGCGATTGCCCTGTTCGGAGCGGCAATCTACGGACTAAGCATGGGCTATTTTCGGCGTCAACTCGGCTAGCCTTGTAACTACGGCAATCACATTTCCATGGAAACCGACCTCATCAAATTCGTTGCTGCGATCTTTGTCATCACCAACCCCTTGGGTGCAGTTCCGATGTTTTTATCGCTCACGAAGGATTACTCCTCTGAAGAACGAAGGCGTGCGGCGTTGCTTGCATCGCTCACAGTCGCGATCATTCTATCCGCCAACATCTTGATGGGGGCTTTGATCTTGCGTTTCTTTGGAATCAGCATCCCCGCGTTTCAAGTTGGCGGAGGGATCATGATTCTGCTGCTCGCCATTTCGATGTTGCAAGCTCGACAAAGTGGCATCAAGCACACTCGAGAAGAACGCGAGGAGGCGGTACAGAAAGACTCGATCGGCGTTGTACCGTTGGGTATCCCACTGCTTGCCGGCCCCGGTGCCATCAGCACCGTCATTCTCTTTGCTCATCAAAATCAAGGCTGGACAAACCATCTCATCATGATCGGCGTCTGTGTCGTGCTTGCGTTTTGCATCTGGGGAGCACTTCGCTTGGCTGAACGCATTGGCCAGTTACTCGGTCGGACTGGTATTAACATTGGCACCAGACTGATGGGCTTGATCCTCGCCGCCGTCGCCGTCCAGTTCATCTTTGACGGAGCCCACACGCTGTGGAACACCCCGTCGACAACACTCCCGCTAAGCAGCAGTCACGCCAACATAGTTGAGTAAGTTCAGTGCTGCCTTGGTTGCGCAACGCGAGTTGTCTGGACACGCTGTATGTCGGCGTCTTGCTGTTTGTGTTGGCTGCGATCGGTGTCGGACTCATGATCTCAGCGATTTCAGTAACGCAACAGCACGCCCTGCTGGACGCGTTTTTCTTGTTGGTTCCCGCCATCATTCTTTCGGGATTCTCAACTCCGGTCGCCAACATGCCTGCCTTTATTCAAAAGATCACATGGTTCAACCCGCTACGGTGTTTTTTGGTCGTACTTCGCGCCACGTTCTTGGAAGGGACACCGATCCATTTGTTGTTGGACCAGTTCTGGCCCATGACCGCAATTGCAGCATTCACATTGACCACGGCAGCGTGGTTGTTCCGCCGTCGGATGTATTGAGAAACGACTCAGCTTTAACCAGAGTAGTGGACGAGGTTAGGAGTCCTGCGGCAAGGGACGCGCAACCTCGTCCACTACGATAGGGATCAACTCTCGATTCCGTGCTTTGCCAACATGCGATAGAGTTTGCGGCGTTCGACGCCAAGGGCTCGAGCGGCTCTGGATTTGTTGCCGTTCTCACGCCGCAGAACTTCAGCAATGTGCTCTCGTTCCAAGGCGATCAACGAACCGACCTTCGGCAATTGCGTCGTTGATGACGGGCCGACGTGATCTTGCGCATTCTCATGAAGAAACTCTTCGCTTAGGTCACTGATCGTGATGACTCCGTCATTCGCAAGGATCTTGGCCCGTTCCAAGGTGTTGATGAGCTGGCGGATGTTGCCGGGCCACGAATAGGCGATCAACGCTTGCCGAGCATCTTCGTCCAACTCATGGTCTTTGCCTAAGAAGTGATTAACGAGAAGCTCGATGTCGCCGTCACGCTCTCGTAGCGGTGGCAAGTCCAAGGCCATTACGTTGATGCGGTAATACAAATCTTCGCGAAAACGGTCTTCGTCGACTTCGGTTTTCATGTCGCGGTTCGTTGCAGCGACAATACGAACGTCAACTTGGCGTTCCTTGTGCGATCCGATGCGGCGAAGTGATCCGTCTTCAAGGACTCGCAGCAGCTTCGGCTGTAACGTCAGTGGCAGTTCGCCGATTTCGTCGATAAACAACGTGCTGCCATCGGCCACTTCAAACAGTCCCGGTTTCATCTCGGTTGCACCCGTAAACGATCCCTTTTCGTGACCAAACAATTCGCTCTCAACGAGGTTCTCCGGCAAGGCGCCGCAGTTGATCGTAACGAGTGGCCGATCCGCTCGCGGGCTGCCTGCGTGGATTGCTTGCGCAACGAGCTCTTTCCCTGTTCCGCTTTCACCTTGGATCAGGACCGATTTGTCCGTTGGCGCGACTCGATCAATGAGGCGGCTGAGTCGGTTCATCGGCTCCGACGTGCCGATCATCTGTGCCGCTGGTTTCTTGCTCCGGCTTATCACTTCACGAAGTTGGGTATTCTCTTTTCTGAGCCGCCGTCGATCGACGGCGGCTAGGCACCGCCGTTCCAAATCGCCCATCGGGAACGGCTTCGTTTGAAAATCGAAAACGCCCAAACGCATTGACTCAACGGCGTTGTTGATCGTGCCATCGCCGGTCAATACGATCACTTCGGTGTCGGGGTTGGATTCACGCATCCGTTGGACCAATTCGATGCCCGACAATCCCGGCAAATTCCAATCCAGAATCACAACGTCGAAGTCGTGTTTGGAACATCGGTCGATGCCGTCTTGGCCACTGCCGGTCTGGGCTACCCGGTGCCCCTTCTTTTCAAACCAGCGGATGCAACCTTCGCTAAATTCAACTTCATCGTCTACAAAAAGGATGTCGATTGTTTCAGCCATCGTTCCAGAAGGGGTTCTTTGAGATGCGATAGTGCCCGGATATGCGCACTTCGTTGTGCGAATATGGGCAATGGATTGTCGACCGACGTTGGGCGAAAGGCCTGCGGTTCTATTGAATTGCCAGTTTTGATTACAATTCGCCATGGCACGTCGATCCGTACGTTGGATGCGATAAGGACACAACGCAAACTCGGTGCCGGTGGAAGGCTTCGGATACGCTAATGGCGGATGATCAACGTTTTCACGGTGCATCAGGCATCGGATCAAACTTCAACTGGGAAAACGGCAATCGGCACTTCCAACTCTCCCCAATCGGACGAACAGCAGCCCATGAATTTTCGTTCGCCTTCTGCCAGCCGTGACTTTCGACATTTTGCCGATGCGCTGTCGTCGATGGTGTGGGCTTGCGGTCCCGATGGCTACGCTGATTTCTTCAATGAAAAGTGGTGCGAACTGACGGGGCAAACGCTGGAGCAAGCTCAGGGGGCCGGATGGACCGAAGCAATCCACCCAGACGATCGTGAGCGAGTGGTCGCAGCATGGCGAAATTCGGTTCAATCAACAGCAAGATTCGAAACGGAGTTGCGATTCCAGATGGCCGACGGCAGCTATCGTTGGCACCAGGTGCAGGTCACGCCGGCGGTGGATGATGACGGCCAAGTCGAACATTGGTTTGGAATTAGCACGGACTGCGACAAGCAACATGCTTCAGAAGATATGTCCGAAGCGATGACGCGAGCCATCGTTGATTCTGCGGTTGATGGGATCATCACTATCGACGATCGAGGCATCATCCGATCCTGCAACCCGGCGACCAAACGACTCTTTGGTTACAAGAGCTCCGAGATCGTCGGCCAGAATGTGAAGATGTTGATGCCAGACCCTCACGCGTTACACCATGACGAATACATCGCAAAGTACCTGCGAACCGGCGAGAAGAAGATTATTGGTATCGGACGTGAAGTCAAAGGCCGACGCAATGACGGAACAACGTTTCCCATGGCGATTGCGGTTAGCGAGGTACGCATTGGGGGTCATCGGCTATTCACCGGAGTCGTTCGCGACATCAGTGAACGCTGTCAGTTGGAGAGCCAGTTGCGTGGTCAGGCACGCGTGCTCGAATCATTGGCCCAGGGAAATTCGCTGAGCGTCGTACTGCATACTCTGATCGAAGTCGCGGAGGCGTCGCGTCCAGAAATGATTGGCTCTATTCTGCTAGTAGACGAGCAGACTGGTTGTTTGCGACATGGAGCCTCTCTTCGTCTGGCGGATTTCTATCGTGATGCCTGCGATGGTTTGCAACCGGGGCCGATGGTGGGCTGTTGTGGTACCGCCGCCTTTACAGGGAAGCGAGTCATTGTCGAAGACATTGACTCGGATCCATTATGGACCAACGACCGAGACATCGCCCTTCAAGCTGGTCTTCGAGCCTGTTGGTCCGAACCGATCATCGCTTCGGGCGGGCAAGCACTCGGCACCTTTGCAATGTACTACAACGAGTCGAGAACGCCCGACGAGAGAGACATTGAGTTTGTGTCCAGCGCGGCAAAGCTGGCGGCGTTTGCGATCGAACGTGCACGCGCAGTCAAGTCGCTGCGAGACGCGGCAGCTATCGTCGACTCGACGGACGACGCAATTATCTTGAAGAATCGAGATGGCCTGATTGAGAAATGGAACCAAGGTGCGGAGCGAGTTTACGGATACACTGCCTCCGAGGCGCTGGGGCAGCCCATCGAGATGCTTGTTCCGCATGATCGCATCTACGAACTAAATGCGAATACAGAGAAGATTCAACGCGGTGAGAAGATTGACCATTTCGAGACGATTCGGTTAACGAAGCAAGGGCGACGGATCCATGTTTCATCGACGATCTCGCCTCTGCGAGATTCGGACGGAAATATAACGCACTATATTGATGTGCAAAACGACATCACCCGCCGAGTGCAGGCCCAAAAAGAGATTTCGCGTGAGCGGGCCTTTCTCGACACGATCGTCAACGGAGTGCCTGACGCTCTTTTTTTCGTCGACCTGGACCGCAATCTTACGCACTGCAATCAAAAAATGTACCGCATGTTTGGCTATGCACCGGGAGAACTGATCGGACAGCCTACGGTCATTTTGTATGCCAACCCCAAGGACTACCAGAGTCAAGGTTTCCAGAGGTTCAATCCGACAGCAACCGAGAACGTCGAGGTGGTCGAACTGGATTGGAGGCGGAAAAACGGCGATGTGTTCCCGGGGGAATTAATGGGAACGATCATACGAGAGGAATCGGGGAAACCGCTGGGCTATCTCGGACTCGTTCGCGATATCACAGACCGCAAACGCGCCGAAGCAACGATCCAGGAAAGTCAACGGAAGCTTTCAACACTGATGAGTAATCTTCCCGGAGCGGCATTTCGTTGTACCGTCGACGATGATTTTACCTTTGAATTTCTGAGTGATGGATGTTTAGAATTGTTTGGATACCACGCATCGGAACTGACTTCGGCCAGAACGCTGATTCCGCCTGAGGACTTTGACGGTATCTTCAGCACTGTTGGGCTAAGCATCGCGGAACGGCAGCCTTTCGATTTTGTCCACCGCATTCGGCATCGAAAGGGCGACCTGCGGTGGGTTTCGGCGAAGGGGCAGGGAGTATTTTCCAAGGATGGAGATTTGTTGGCGATCGAAGGGTTTGTGTCCGACGTTACCGATCTGCACAATGCGAGAGAGCGACTGGTTCAATCTGAAAGACTCGCCGCGATGGGGCAAATGATTTCAGCCGTCGCGCATGAAAGTCGCAACGCGTTGCAACGAATCCAGAACGGCGTCGACATGCTGGGATTCGAGTTTGACGAAACATCCGAGTCTCGCAAGGATCTCAACCGGATCACGCAAGCAAAGGAAGACCTGTTGCGTCTATTCGAGGAACTGCGCAGCTATGCAGCCCCGATTCACCTCGAATCGTCACCGGCTAGTCTATCGAACATATGGCGGCAAGCCTGGTCGAATCTGAAAGTTTCACGAAGGCAGCGTGATGCACAGCTTGTCGAAGAAACCGGCGAACTCGATTTGACCTGCAACGTGGATGCGTTTCGCGTTGAGCAGGTGTTTCGGAACCTTTTCGAAAATGCACTTGCCGCATGTAGCGACCCCATGTGGATCACAGTGTCTTGTGCGGTTGCGGACATCAACGGTGCGCCTGCAGTGTGCGTTTCGGTCCGTGACAATGGTCCGGGATTGACAGATGAATTAAAGATGCGAATTTTCGAGGCTTTCTATACAACAAAAGCGAAAGGTACGGGTTTGGGAATGGCAATTGCGGAACGCATCATCCATGCACACCGAGGAACGATTGCCGTCGGAGACGACAGCAACGTCGGAGCCGAGTTTCTGATTACGTTGCCACGGACATCCGAATGATACAACCACTACGAATCGCAGTTGCTGACGACGAACCTGATATCCGTCAATACTTTCACCGTCTCTTGCCGAAACTCGGCTACGAAGTCGTCGGTGAAGCCGAGAACGGAATGGAGTTGGTGGAGCTATGCCGCACCACGAAGCCGGATCTCGTTATCACTGACGTCATGATGCCCGAGATGACAGGAATCGAAGCGGCTGCAGAAATCAGCAAAACCCAATCCATTCCGATTATTGTTTTGTCGTCGCACGAACGCCCGGCGGTTGATAACAACGCGGAAAAAGTGATGCGAGATTGCGTCGTCGACTACCTGCGTAAACCAGTGAGTAGTTCAGAATTGCAGGCATCGATCACAAAAGCCTTTAATGCATCGTAAACAGTTCCCTTTATCAATCGTCATTGGACACTCTGCGGGATGGCCGCGTAGGCGGTCGCCGTTCGGGATCATCGCAGGCCATGTATTAACGAAACAACCATTCACGGAGTCAGCAACCCATGCGAGTCATTCCTTCCCTTGTATCCAGTGTGCTGTTATTGGCTGCATTAGGTTGTCAAACAAAATCGGAAAAAATGCCGAGCGGTGAACCAAGTTCCGATCAAGCGGCCGTTACACAGACACCGCCGAACATAGCAGGGGAAACCCTCGAGCCGGAATCGCCATCTCGACATGAGACAAGTGAGGTCGATGACGAGCAAGCCTCGATGTCACGAAAACGCCGAAGCGTTGCAGAAAAAGCAAAGGATGCATTGTTTACAAAATTGTCGGCACGATTGACGGAGGTCATGCAAGCCAGCGGTCCAGCAGCAGCGATTGACGTATGCAGCAACGAAGCTCTTACGATTGCCGATACGGTCGGCAAAGAATACGGCGTCAGCATCGGCCGGACTTCGTTCAAACTTCGTAACCCCGCCAACCGTCCTCGCGAATGGGTAAAGCCGTTTGTCGAAAAACGATCGGACACGCCACAATACCTCCCGCTCGATAACGGAAACTTGGGGGCACTTTTTCCCATTCACTTGAAGGTCAAGTGTCTGATCTGTCATGGACAGCAAGACGACATCCTGGACGATGTGAAATCAGAACTTGCTAAACGCTATCCAAACGACGAAGCGACGGGGTTCAAACTGGATGAACTCCGAGGTTGGTTTTGGGTAGAAGTGCCAGCAACCATAGAGGAAATTTGATCCTGGCACGATCTCGAGCCCCATATCACCGCCTACATAGGGGCGAGCTGAAAATGCAGCACCGGATTGTTTCGGAACAATCATTCCGGCCGGCATGCGATGCGTCGACTAATCGGTGACATGATCCAGCGTCCTATTTGTTGATCCTTGGCTGAGTTGTCTCGAACATTCGATACGCGATTAGCTTCAATCGATCGTTGACCAGAAAGCACGCCAACGCGTAACACCAAATCAGTCCCGCTACTTTCCATCCGATCGGAGCCATCAAGACGCCATACACAGCGATCAGAGTCGCGAGTACCTGCGTTCCGAAGACAGCAAAGAACAGAATCTTTGCGGGCCGAATCGTCCAAAATGCGCCGCGGGTTCGCGTTGCGAACACGGTCAAGTGACCCGCCACGGACAGTTTCAAATACATCAATGACTGAATCGTTTCTCGATCGACATGGTAAACACGTTCGGCGAGGTAGAACAAGCCGAACGAAGCAGCCACGCCGACCAATCCTAACACGCTGGCGACGCCTAACACGGTTCGCATGTCCCAGTGTTCGGGTTCGTCGGAACTTCGCACTCGGTCGTAAGCGATCGACAGGATGGCTCCGTCATTCAATAACGCCAACAACACAATCATGACCGCAGTGACAGGATAAAAGTTGAACACCAGGATCGACAACGTCATGAATAACAGTACGCGAATCGTTTCGGCGATCCGATAGATCGCGTAACTGTTCATCCGTTGAAATATTTTGCGAGCTTCCTTGATCGCGTCGATGACAATCGACAGCCCCGGCGCGAGCAGCACAATGTCGGCGGCGGCTCGTGCGGCATCGGTCGCACCAGAGACGGCGATGCCGCAATCCGCTTTTTTGAGTGCCGGAGCGTCGTTCACGCCGTCGCCCGTCATGCCCACGATGTGTCCATGCTTTTGCAGCACGTCGACGATGTGGAACTTGTGTTCGGGAAAAACCTGAGCGAACCCATCGGCCTGCTCGATCATGTCGTCGACCCTCGCCGATTCGGAATAGCGAGTGTCTTGGAAAATTTTGGCATCGATTAAATTCCCGCCCATGTCCAGTTGCGTCGCGATCTCGCGTCCGATCGCCAATTGATCGCCGGTGACCATCTTGACGTCGCATCCCATTTTGCGAGCCGACGCAATGGTTGATTTGGAATCTTCGCGAGGCGGATCGGACATTGGCAGCACGCCCAAGAACCGCCAACCGTTGACGTCGTCGTACTGTGCCACGCCGAGGGCGCGGAAACCGCGGGCAGCGAAGTTGTCGATCGCGGCTTGAACCTGATCGCGAATCGCGTCCGCGTTGGCAGCCAGGTTCAGGATGACTTGGGGCGCTCCTTTGCTAGTCTTGAAAGAACCGCCGTCGTTGGATTGTACCGTCGCTTCGGTTCGTTTGTGGACGGGATCAAAGGGCTGGAAGTGAACCACGTTATAGCGGTCGGCATTGATGTCGCCGCAACCCGCGATGACGGCGGCGTCGATCGGGTCTTTGTTCTCCGCTCGCGAAGCGAGGCAAGCCGCTCGCAAAATCTCGACTTTGCTGATACCGTCCAGCAAAAAGGGTTCGCCGAGCGTCAATCGGTTTTGCGTCAGCGTGCCAGTCTTGTCGCTGCACAGTATATCCATCCCGGCGAGTTCTTCGATCGACGCCAATCGACTGACGATCGCTTGCCCGCGAGCCAGCGTTTTTGCACCAACTGCCATTGTCACCGACAACACGGTTGGCATGGCGACGGGAATTGCCGCGACGGTCAGCACCAACGCGAATTGCACCGTCTCGGCGATCGGGTCACCACGGAACAGCGCGACCAAGATGATCACGGAAACCATGACCACTGCGATGGCGATCAAAAAATTGCCGATTCTCAGCACCGCTTTTTGATAGTGACTGGTCGTTTGCGCGGTTTCGACGAGCTTGGCGGTTTTGCCGAAGTAAGTTTGGCTTCCGGTAGCGGTTACGATCGCGTCGATCTCACCTTGTTTAATGATCGAACCCGAGTAGACGGTGTCACCGCTTTCGCGAGAAACGGGCAACGATTCACCCGTTAGTGCCGATTGGTCGACGTCAACCGAATCACCTTCAAGCAGTTTCGCATCGGCAGGAACAATATCGCCTAGACGCAAACGGATCCAGTCGCCAGGTACCAATTCGCGAGCGGGTATACTTGTCCACCGTCCGTCCCGCTTGACGCGCGCTTCCATCGCGAGCTGCGACTTGAGGGCGGCAATCGCGTTACCGGCTTGGAATTCTTCCCAGAATCCGACAGCCGCGTTGACAATCAGCAACACGAATATGATGGCGAAGTCGGCCCAGTGCTGGACCACCAGCGAAAGGACAGCAGCAATTTCGATCATCCACGGGATCGGTCCCCAAAAATACGAAAGCAGCTGTGCCAAAACATTGCTCTTTTCTTCGGGCAATGCATTGGGACCATATTGCTCGAGACGCTGTTGTGCTTCGGACTGCTTCAACCCAATCGTTGCATGTGCGAGGTTGTGATTCATTGGATGCTTATCCGTTCCACGATTCAATCGCGGGCTCGTCAACATGTTCATGTTGGTAGCACAGCACGCTGAGCGACGCGGTATACAAGATGAAATTCTGCCCCGCTCGGACGGGCAAACCAATCCAGCGAACTCCCAACACGCGACCAAAGTGGCTGTGAGAAAACAACGCCACGTTACCATCGAGCATGATGAGTCGATCGATCAACCGATCGGCTCGTGCGGAGATTTCTGCTGGCGATTCGCCGCTGGGACATCCGTCGCGAAACAGATTCCAATCGGGACGTCGTTTGAAAACGTCCGCATGGGTAAGCCCCTCATAATCGCCGTTGTCCCACTCGATCAGATTGGGTTCGGTCTCGGCGACTTGACCAAATCCCGCGAGTTCGCAAGTTTGACGCGCGCGTTGTAGCGGACTGACCAGAACGTAGTCAAACACGGTTGGACGAAGCCGCAGACCAAGCCGCCGAGCTTCTTGTTCGCCGTGATCGGTCAGTGGAATATCCACACGCCCGGTGTGTTTGCCAGAAACCGACCACTCGGTTTCGCCGTGTCGCATGAGGTGGATTCGCAATGCCATTTGGTTTCTTGCTCACATCTGAGTTCGTCGCCATCGTCGATGGCGTTGTTTGCAACGGTTCGGTGATTTGTAATCGCTGATATTTTTTATTGTTCAAATGAGCTGATCGAAATCCGAACTCACATGCTGTTGAAGACAACCCGTTGAAGCAACGGTTGTGCAAAGCAACGGTTGTGCCAGCTACCCTATTTCTGATTGGGTGGTCTGCAGGTGAGTGTCGCTGATGGAAGGTAAAATTGCATCTGCCGAACATCACTGCCACCGCTTCAGCCTAAGTTCAGACGGAAAATCTCCATCTTTGTGTCTGGGCACGATCACTTGCGAGAAGCCGCTTGTCAGTCGTGTTGCCAACACCGTGTTTCGATTAAGTTGACTGACGATTCCCCAGATCTTGCCATTTCTTTTCACCCTTCTGCAGGGGTCAGCAAGCGATCACAAAATAGATGCACATTTGGCAGATTGTCAGCGACGATTACTCCGCTAACCACTTGCGAGCTTTGTCGATGTCACTTGTATCAAAGTAACGAACCGACCCCGTCGTGAACGGCTTGCAGAACAGCGCCATACCGTGTTCCCACTTCTTGTCACCGACGATCGCGAGACGTTCGATGTCGTTGAAGTGCTTGACGTCAAACTTGACATCTTCCCAAAGAGCCGCCGCATCCCAGCCGTGGAAATCATGCATCTCGAACAGGATTCGAACTTTGCCGTAGGCTTCGATCTGGCGTTCGACGGACGGAGTGAAAATGTCATAGGCGGCTCGATCAAGCTTCCCACTAACGCGAATCTCCAACAGGTTTCCTTCTTGGACTTCGCTGAGTTCAACGGACATGACATCACCTTCGATTTAAGTGGATTTAACAAACAGCGTTTGGTTGAGCGCTGGATGATTTCAGAAGCAACTGAGAAGCAACTGCAATGCCAAAACCGAATCAGGAATCAACTGCCGCTTAAGTGCCGATTTGGGGCAATACGTTGCCCGTTGCGGCGTGACACAGATTGATCTCGCCAAAAGTTGTCAGTCTCCGCACACCAATGCGCCCATATGTGCGCAGATGACAGTGCAATTCATTGCAGCATCTGGCTTCCCCTGGTAAACGATTCACATATGCGAGAACGAAGAACTAGCGGAATACCGTTTGCGATATCCAGTGATCGTGGTTCAGCACAAGTACCGTGGTTCAGCACAAGTGCTGCCTAGACCTAGATTGGACAGACGAATGATTAAGTCAGAAACCCAAGGATTTATCGAGCTTATCAAGATAGCTTCGATCTATCTGGTTTTCACTTCGCTCTATGCTTGCAGCGTTCTCTATCTTGAAGAACGATACGGCGACGCCCTTTACAGTGTGCCGGGACAAATCGGATCCGTCTTTGGTCTTGCCGTTGCTTTTTTTCTGGGCTTTCGAATGAATTCGGCGTATGACCGATGGTGGGAGGCTCGCAAAATCTTTGGCGAACTTACGAACAATACTCGAAGCTTTGTCGGAAAATGCGGCATCTATGTGCCTTCCATTGATTCCAAGCGAGACGCGACAGTCGCTTGTAAACAGTTGGTTGACTTGGCGATCGCATATGTTCGGCAACTCAAATCGGAAATGCACGAAGTTCAGCATCCTGAGTTAGATGAGCACACCAAAAAGCTTTTCGGCGACAACCGGGTCGATGTCCAGAACAAGCTTACCAACGAGATCCTATTGGCGCTCGCGGTCAAAGTGGAGCAGACATTTCAAAGCAGCAATGCAATTGAAAAATATGACCTCATGCAACATGTCGGACGGTTCTTTGACATTCAAGGAAAAGCAGAACGAATAAACAATACGCCTTTCCTGCATATTTACGGGGCATTCACTCGAATTATCGTAATTAGCTACGTCATTCTAATGCCCTTTTTTATCGGCGACATTGATCCCGGTGGAGAGGACAGCATGCTGGAACTATTGGCGATCCCGATCCTCGTTTTGATCAGTACGGCCTTTCTAACCATCAACCGTCTGGCGAATCTTTTGGGCGAGCCGTTAAGTGAACACAGAACGTCCGTTGCAATTGACGTGATTTGCCAAACCATCGTGCAAGATTCCGAACAATTTAAAGTGAAGTTCCAGCCCAAAAGCGAATCGGCCGCAAACGAAGTGGGCTGAAAACTGACTTATGCCGCAGTCACTACATGAAAGTCGTTTCTCAGAGGATCGTCGCGGTCCCGCGTTCAGCGACGAGTTACTTAATCAAAGACGACGAGCGGTTTAAGAATTCCGTCTTCCTTGGTTTCCATCAGATGCAGAGCCTTGTCGACTTGGTCAAAAGCGAACTTGTGGGTCGTCAACGGCGACGGGTCGACGCGACCACGCTCGATTAGTCCAAGCAACCGTGACATTCGGACGTTCCCGCCGGGACAGAGTCCCGTCCGAATCACCTTGTCGCTCATCCCCACGCCCCACTGGACACGGGGAATCTCAACGCTGTCGCCGTGCCCAAAGTAGCCGGCAACCGAGATCGTTCCACCCGGCCGAGTCGCTTTCACACAAGCCTCGAACGTGGTCTGTCCACCGAGACACTCGATCGTCGAATCGACTCCGACACCCGCGGTCAGTTTGCGAATCTCTTCGATCGGATCGGCTTGGGTGTAGTCGACCGTCACGTCAGCACCAAATTGGCGTGACAATTCCAAACGTTTGGCTATGCCATCGACTGCAATCACCAAACCAGCCCCCAACAGACGAGCGCCGACCGTCGCCATCAATCCGACCGGGCCTTGAGCAAAGATGGCGACCGTTCCGCCCAGGGGGATGTTGGCGTGCTCGGCCCCCATGAACCCCGTCGACATCATGTCACAGGCGTAAACCGCAATGTCGTCGGAGATCGAAGCGGGAATAGGCGTCAAGTTCGCATTGGCGTCATTGACGTGGAAATACTCGGCAAAGTTTCCGTCTTTGGTGTTAGCGAACTTCCATCCGCCAAGCATCGTTTCGCATTGCGATGTATAGCCTCGCTGGCAGTTTTCGCAATGGAAACAGGGCGTGATGGCGCTGACTGCCACTCGATCCCCCTCCTTGAAACCACGCACTTCGCTTCCCAGTTTCGCCACCACACCCACCGCTTCGTGTCCGAGCGTCAAGTTCCGTCGATCGCCGATCGCACCCTTTAAAGTGTGTACATCGGACGTACACACCAAAGCGCGAGTTGTTTTTACGACTGCGTCATTGGGGCCAGGGTCGGGTATGGGCTTGTCCATGAATGCAACTTCCCCAATCCCTTCCATCACGAACGCTTTCATCATTTTTGTCACCGTTGATTCATTGTCACTGTGTGGATGTGTACTGTGTGGATGTGTTGAGTGCCGAATCTTTCACGTAGGGTCATCCTCGTATGCTCATCGCAAACATCGCAAACATCGCAAACATTGTGCCGAGAGAATTAGGAGTCGATTGCACCCCATCTTCCGTCTTTAATTTGTCTCAGAGCGCGGATGTGCACGGCGTTGCCCGCTATCGGGCACTTGTTCGCCAGACAAGTTGCTCGTATCCGCGCAAGCCTCCGTTCCCAAATGTTTCACTGGAGGGCTCAAAGAATGATGTTCGATGACAGGAATGTCATCAGTAGGCATACGCCTGCGTAACGTAGCCTAGGCTTCCAGCCTGGGAACCACAGCAAACCCAGGCTGGAAGCCTAGGCTACGGTACATCCAACAGCCCTCCATACAATCGACGTCCCCTGCAAGAACGCGGAATCACCGATGATACAATCTCACCGATATCTAAAGACTAGGTGTTGTCGTGAAATTTGCTCACGCTAGGTTTGTTTCGATTCTAAGTCGCGATAGCGACGACCGGAGGTAGCCCCGAACGCGAGTTCTGGGACGATGTCTTCGTGACTAATTATTCGCGAACCAGAGAAACTAAGACAACGTAAAATGGAAAGACGAAACGTCACGTCAAACCCAAAGCCTCACCATTCCTGGCGACCCCCAATCGCGGTGGTCACTGACAGGACAATTTGTTGATCCGGCGGCCACCGCGTTGAAATCGCAGCGAAAACCGAAACGTTTCGACAGAGAACGCTTGCCCCTGCACCGCACTGGAATCCAACTGCTTCGGGTGCGTTGCTGATGCCAATCCCAGATGGATTCCAAGCCCTGATTGTCCGGCAAACAAGGCCTCCGGCACATCGTCCTCCGCGTTCGGCTGGTCTTGGCAACGCGCTCGATGATTCGCTGTCCTGGCATCTAATGACGGCGCTGCACGCCGCGAACACCATCATGATGGCGCAAACTTTGCAGCCTCGTTGCTTTAGGTCAAAATCGCGTCTTTCCCGGAGGTTTTCTACGTTATGTCTTATGTTGAATCCGCCCACGACTCGGTCGAAACCATCACGCCCGAATCAAGTGCATCGCAACGGATTGCCGATTTCATCCGTCAACGCGAGGAACATGATTCCTCGTCGCGTGAGCCGCGAAATAGTGAGTTTTGGCAGCGTATAAACGCGACGACCACTTCGTTGTGGTTGGACAGCGGAGATATTGGATCGATCGATTCGCTTTGGTGCCAACAATTTAGTGGCGTCACGACTAACAACACGCTGTTGAACAATGAAGTGCAAAATGGAGCCTATGACGAACTCGTTCCCCAGATAAGCAAATTGGTGGGCAATATCCCCGACGATGTGAAAGTGCGGGAAATCGGTTTCGCTTTGAACCTATGTCACGCATTGAAATTGGTCCAGCAATTTAGCTGCAACGTCAGTGTGGAACTGCATACCGACGTTGCGCACGACAGCGAGGCGACGATGGCCTACGCGCGGCGATGCCACGACCTATGCCCCGAGTTTTTCATCGTCAAGATTCCGTTTACCCCGTCGGGTTTGATCGCCATCAATCAACTGCGTGACGAGGGGATACGAGTGAATTGCACACTCGGGTTCAGCGCTCGGCAAAACTACGTCGCGACCGCTTTGTCGCGTCCGTCGTTTGTCAATGTCTTTCTCGGACGATTGAATTCGTATATCGCGGACAATCATCTTGGGGATGGGCAAGGCGTTGGCGAGAAAGCGACGCTGGCCAGCCAAGCGGAAGTCAGTACATTCACACGAGGGTTGCCGACGACCGACACTCAGCAAATTGCCGCCAGTTTGCGAGACGCGTCGCAGCTGCCTAAGCTCGCCGGCGTCGACGTGATCACGATACCGACCAAGGTTGCGAAGCAAGCCGAACAATCGCTCGATCAACCTTGGCAATCCCAGTTGAATCATTCGCCGACGGTAAAACTGGGCGATCAAATTGATCCCAGTACCGTGCGAATCGAAAAACTTTGGGACGTCAGCAAGTCGGAACGCAATTTTGTGCAAAAAGCGATTCTGTTGCCGCCTGCCAGCGCAGTGGAATTAAAGCAGATGGCAGCCGATCACCAGATCGAAGATTTGTTTCCAGAGATGGCGTCCGAGGAGAAGCAGGCGATCGCCGAAGACGGCAAAATCCCCAATCACCAACGCTGGCAGCAGCGAATGGCTCGTGGGGATCTGGCGATCGATTCGCTTATGACTTTGGCCGGATTGGCAACGTTTGCTAAATCGCAATCGGAACTAGATCAACGCATTCGCAAGCAGTTGCGGTGATCGACTGTTGCGTGATTCTTTGTGCAAGTTTAGTCGAGGGTCGATGAGATGCGAATTCCATTTTCACGTTTAAAGAATGCGGCGATCGAAGCCGCCGACGGCTTGGTCGGAAGCATCAAAGACGTGCTGTTTGACTCGCACGCTTGGGGTGTTCGCTATCTTGTCGTCGATACCGGGAAATGGTTGCCCGGTCGCCAAGTCTTATTGCCACCGGCGGTGCTCGAACAAACTGATTGGCGTAGCGGAAATGCGACGACATGTCTAACGCGAGCCCAAGTCAAGGCGAGCCCGGATGTTAGCGTCCATCAACCGATATCACGTCAGAAAGAAGCGGAACTGATGAGCCACTACCACGTTCCTTTTTACTGGGGGCCTGCGGGGGCGTCATTGGCCGGTGGCGGACCGCCCGCCTTTCCGCTGGAAACGGCGGTGTCGGTGCAACCCGATTCACATGCAACGGAAAGTGGCGACCTTCATTTGCGAAGTGCCACCGAGGTTCTGGATTACGACATCCGAGCGACGGATGAATCGATCGGGCACGTCGAAGATTTTGTTTTCGACGACGACGGTTGGCTCGTTCGCTATCTCGTTGTCGACACTCGCAATTGGCTGCCTGGACGTAAAGTGCTTGTTGCCATCCACTGGATCCAAACGATCTCGTGGCAGGATGCTTCGGTCACCGTTGGATTGACGAGCGATCAAATCGAGCAGTCCCCCGAGTTCGATCCGGCGAGATGGATTGACCGCGAATACGAAGAGAGACTTCACAAACACTATGGCCGCAGCGGGTATTGGATGATGTAACTCAGTCGCCGAATCTGTCGGTAGAGAGACGACTGCAGTCATCCAATGTGCGAATCTTCAGCAACGTTTTCGAGGTCGAGACTAATCCATTTCGAAATGCTTTTTCAAGAATCCAACAGCGTGGTCCCAGCGGTTGTTGTAAAAAAGGCGATCCTTTGTGGTTTCGACCGTGAACACGTCGCATGGAACCTTCAGTTCATCGGCACGTTTTTTTAATTCGAAGCCAAATAAGGGGTGATGGATGCCGTCCATCGCGTTTTGCATTGCGATCTTGGGATCTTTCGATCGCCGGTAATAGAACACCGTGGGCGGATCATCTTCGCTGAGATGAGTGATCGGCGAGCATGCTTGGATCGTCTGGATTTTCTCGTCGTCGATTTTGTCAATGTCATCGATCGTATAGCCAAATAGCTGCTGCAATCCGTCGCCCATCCAGGCATCGCCTGGAATGTGTGTTTTGATCCAGCGAAAATCGTACGAGGTTTGTGCATTGAGCAAGATGACGGCGGAAACACGAGTCGACTGACGAAACATGGGATCCGCTGCCGTCGGATCCGCGCGGTCGGGGCTGTAGGCAATCCACTGCGCCAGTCCCGCACCTGCGGAACCGCCCCCGATCGAAATGCGTGATTTGTCAATATTCCACTTTTCTGCGTTTTGTCTCAGGAACTGCACCGCATGGGCGCAGTCGTGAAAACAAGCCGGTGCAATCGCATGTTGGCTCAAGCGATAATTGAGCGTCACATAGTGAATGCCGTTCGCGACAAAGGGGCGTGCAAACCGACTTCCTTCCGACTTGTCGCCTCGGCGAAATCCGCCGCCATGAATCCAGATCATGCATGGCGCAGGTTCACTGTCCTCGGTCTCGGCCAAATAGACATCCAGTACATGTCGTTCATGATCGCCGTAGCGTACGTCTTGATGATCGGGTTCTCGCCGTTCTCTCAATCCACCCCGCGTGGCCGCGGGCCCCTGACGCAGATGGGCTGCCCGCGATTGGAGCGTTTCCATCATCCGCCGGCGGTCCGTACTTCCAATAGCCGTTCCAGGTTGATCGCCCGCTTGTACTCGGAAGTTTTTCAGCTTTTGTGCTGCGTCATCGGAAAGCACCAACACACCGTCGCCATCTTCGTCCAACTGTTCGAACAATCGTTTTGGCCCCGTGAGCTCGGATCGCGTCAATTTGCCGTCCCCGTTTGCATCGTCTCGCTTCATGCGTGTGGTGAAACGATCGGTGCCGGTTTGTGCGAGCAACATGATTGGCACCCCAAGCGTTCCGAGGATCGCGATCGCAAATCTTGTTGTCACGAGGATGTTCCAAGTTGAAACGAATGGATGGAAAAAACTTCCGATACCGCGATTGTCTGTAAAAGGACTGCGACATCCGTGCATGCGTTCGTCATGTTGTTAGGTGGACGCGGGGGCCTCTCACCTCTGACTTTGGCGATTCGATGCCCCGGCAGACATTCATTCGCTACGCAAGATTTTTTCCATCTTGCGGCCTTTCGCCAACTCGTCGACTAACTTGTCGAGATATCGGACCTTTTGCGTCAGTGGATTCTCGATCTCCTCAACCCGGTAACCACAGATGACACCTGTGATCAGGTGGGCATTGGAGTTGAGCTTGGCTTTCTGGAAAAACTGTTCAAAGTTGACATTGTCTTTGATCAGTTTCTGCAGCGTCTTTTCGTCAAACCCGGTCAGCCAGTGGATCACTTGATGCAACTCGTCGGTGCTTCGGCCTTTCTTTTCCACCTTGGTGACATAGTGGGGGTAGACCGAAGCAAACGTCATCGTTGCTATCCGTTCATCGTGGTCTTTTGTGCTTTTCATAATGCAGTGCAAAACAAACGTGAAGTCAAATTTGGAATCCGCGAGCTCTAGAACCGAACGTAATGTTTCCAATTGATATGCGTTTCGGTTTCACTGCTGCCACGCGATACGGTCAACGTGGTCGAGGTGTTTTTCGTGGTGACAAGGATCGTGTGAAGTGCAAAAGGCCGTCCCGCGGATTCATCCGAGATCAGCACGGCCCGACCGTCTTTCCATTCAGCTTTCGTCTTGTCGTCCGCTTTGGGGTTGGGCGTCAGTTTCTTCTGATAAAACGCGAGCACCTTTTCGACCGAGTCGTCGGTCGTCATGTTGGTCTTGCACACCATTGACGCGGCCGTTCTCTTGCCATCGGCGTTGACCGTGGGAACGTCCGACATCTCGCTGCCGCTAAGTTTGGATTGGGGGTATTGCCACTGTAAAATTGTCCCCATCAGCGTGAGCGGTTCATCGGCGGTCGCTGTGGTTGTGATTCCGATCCATGCAGCGGCAATCAGTATCGTGGCAATTAATCGCATCAGACAAGGTTTCCAGTTTGTGAAAAGGGTTTCCAGTATTGAAAAGTGTGAAGGGACTTCGCGATGGCGACACCATTCCGGTATGGATGAGTCACTGTTGGCGGGTGTCCAGAACACGGCAATCATACCGCAAGCGTACCGGCAAAGGGCGATGTTTGGGCAAATTCAGCCACTCGTCGTCGTGACGGTCGTGCGGCCCTCGCGAGACTACGAATTTCGCAGCCGAACGTGACCTCGCCAGAATCGACCATGGCTGCGCCAGTCCGGATCGTAGGATCGCTGATATGCGAGAATGATTAACGCCGGTTTGCTTTGGGATCAAGAATCCCACTCTCGCTACTATCTTTTGCGAAATAAAACTCCCTTCGTTTCCCAGCGGTTCCCATCGCGACCAATGAAGTGAACGCATAACAAGTCGGTCAAAACGGAAGGGTGATTCGATACGCCCTCTAAGGTTTGGCTCGACCATTCTGAGCACTCGAAGTGATTATGTGGCCCCCTATCTTGGTCTTTGGATGACCACGCCGGAATTCACGGGCCAACCACCTTGCATGCAATAATACAGTGAGTTCAGATTGATGCGTTCTGTGGTGGTATTCCATCGTTGTAGAGCAATGGTCCCCGTGGTTCTCCATCCCCCATGCTCGTTTCATGCGTGAAGTTATTGGGGCAAGGGTGTTGAAAATCTTGCAAGTGAAACCTTAGAAAACGCTAATTTGATGTCCAAACAACTCCACAAGCGACTTTCCACCGATATCCACTTGTTAGGCGATTTGTTGGGAAAGGTGATCCGCCGCCAAGCAGGGGTCAATGCGTTCGAACTGGAAGAACGTTTTCGTGCGTTGTCGAAAGTGCGTCGACACGATCATGACTCGGCGGACGAAGTCGCCATCCGAATCGCCGAGATCGTAGACGAATTGGATTTGCAGCAGATCTGTGAAGTGGCCCGAGCTTTCACGCTCTATTTTCAATTGATCAATGTCGCCGAAGAGCACCATCGCGCCAGGGTGCTGCGAACACGAATCAAAGTGGAGTCGCCGAAACCGATCGCCGAATCGATTCGTGCTGCGATCGCGGAACTGGCCGACGCCGGGGTCGACGAGATGCACATGCAGAACATGTTGCAGGGGCTGCATATCGAGCCGGTGTTCACCGCGCATCCCACCGAAGCAAAACGCCGTACCTTGATCTCGAAACTAAAACGGATCGAAGAAGGGCTCCGCCATCTGGATGAGATGAACCTGTTGCCGGCGGATGAAGCACGCGTGAAACAGGGGATGTTATCCGAGATCACCGGGATGTGGCTCACGTCGCAAGCTCGGCAAGCGAAACCGACCGTCACCGACGAAGTAAAAACGGGGCTTTATTATTTCGACCAGACGATTTGGGATGTTGTTCCGAAGATTTATCGCGAGATGGAAGAAGCCCTCGCCGAACATTTTCCCTCGGTGCAACTGCCAAAACGATTTCTGACATTCGGTAGCTGGATCGGCGGCGACCGCGATGGCAATCCGAACGTCACGGCGTTTGTCACCGCGGAAACACTACGGCTGCATCGCGGCATGGCATTGTCGCGACATGGCGAAACCGCGGGTGCGCTGACGCGGACGCTTAGTTTGAGCGAGCAATTGCATACGCCTGCAAAGGGACTGCTTGAATTGCTCGAACAGGAATTGGCGGGTAACTCGGGACACGTCAAGTTTTTGGCGGAGCAGTATCCGGACGAACCCTATCGCTTGCTGGCCGCGGCGTTAAAAGCGGATTTGAACGATGCTAATCATGACCCCGTCAAATCGCGATTGCTGGAAGACGACAACTCGCCAATGGCCGAATTGCGCACGGCGGCGGACCTATTGAAACCACTGGAAAGCATCGACCTTAGTTTGCGCAACGGACGTACCGATACGATCGCCGACGCTCAGCTAAAAGACGCATTGGTCCAAGCCAACGTCTTTGGCGTCAATGTGGCACGATTGGATATTCGTCAGTTCAGCGATTATCACGACGCGGCATTGGCAGAGATTTTTGCCAAGCTGGAGATCTCCGCGAACTATCTGGAACTCACTCCAGCGGAACGCGCCGACTTGTTGACGACGCAACTTGCCAGCGACATTCCCGAGATCGGCGAACCGAGCGACTACAGCGAAACAACCGCCGAGTTGTTGCAATTATTCCGGGTCATCGCGCGAGCGGTCGAGCTGTACGGCCCAGAGATGATCGGACCGTATATCATCAGCATGTCCAAAGACGTCGACGACGTGCTGGCCGTATTGCTATTGGCAAAATGGTATGGATTGTGTCAGCGGAGTGATGGCAACCCACAGGCGCTTCCCGCGATCGCACCGTTGTTCGAGACTCGCGACGACTTGAAAAACGCGCCGGAGGTCATGACAAAATTGTTCGCTCATCCCGCCTATCGCGAGCATCTCGCAGCCCAGGGGATGGAACAGAACGTGATGATCGGCTATTCCGACAGCAACAAGGACGCTGGCTTTTTGACGGCGACCTGGGAGCTTTATCAGGCGCAGGATCGGCTAACAAAATGCTGTCGCGAGCACGGCGTAGCACTGACCATTTTTCACGGTCGAGGCGGCACCATCGCGCGAGGCGGAGGTCCAGCCAACCGCGCTATCCTGGCCCAGCCGCCGGGGTCCGTCGAAGGACGTATTCGTATCACGGAACAAGGCGAGGTCATTAACGACTATTACTTCCATCCCGAGATTGCGGCTCGTCATTTAGAGCAACTCGTTAGCGCGGTGTTGGTTGCTTCGACGCCGGCTCACAAGCGAAAGGCGACTCCGAAAAAAGCTTGGTTGGACGCGATGGAACAGCTTTCTGCCACGGCATTTCGCAGCTACCGCGAATTTATCTATGAAACGCCCTCACTGTTACAGTATTGGCAGGAAGCGACTCCGATTAACGAACTGAGTAGCATGCGAATCGGATCGCGTCCGGCGCGGCGGAAAGGGAACGACGTGCTCGCCGGTTTGCGGGCGATCCCGTGGGGATTCAGCTGGATGCAAAGTCGGCACAATCTGCCTGCATGGTATGGCGTCGGTCAAGCGATCGCGGCGTTTGTCGGCAGCGGTGATGAAGCGGAGAAAAATTTGGCGTTACTGCAAGAGATGCATCGCCATTGGCCGTTCTTTCGCGCAATGACCGACAACTTGCAGGTCGCGCTTGGCAAGGCGGACATGGGCATTGCGCGCCGCTATGCCGACTTGGTCAGCGATGCGACGGTGCGTGAGGAGATTTATGAGTCGATCAAGACGGCCTACTCGCTGACCGAGCATTGGGTGTTACGCGTTGCCGGGCAGCGTGCGGTACTGGAGAATCAGTCCACGCTGCAGCGGTCGATCCGACTAAGAAATCCGTACGTCGACCCGCTGAACTTCTTGCAGGTGCGGTTGTTGAAACAGATGCGGCAACAGAGCGGCGGCAGCGAAGATCCTGAACTGCAGCAAGCCTTCTACATCACCATCAACGGCATCGCCGCCGGTTTGAAGAATACCGGTTAAGAGCGATATGGATGGCCATGTGCGTCAAAACCGGCTCGCCCATGGACAATTTCGTCCCTGACTTCCTTCTTCGGGTTTATCGACAATCATGACGTCGTAGGTCAGCCGCTCGGGATCCACACTGGGATCGTCGGCAAAGGCTTTGAAAACATGCGTCAAGAACGCTTCTCTGGTGCGATCTTTCACCGGCACCGCGTTGGGACGCCAACTGTAAAGCGTGCCATACTGTCTCAGGTGTGACCGTTGATGAGGTCGAATTGTCCTCGGATCATAAAATTCGTTGCCCTTGGTGAAGCAGAAACGAAAGTTCAAACCTACGGCGATTTTGTCACGTCGATTATCAATCCATCACACCGACGGCGAGTCGAAGATGGGTCGGTACAACAATGAAATGACGGTACAGTAGCGGATCGACTTGGTCGCGTTACTGGAATCACACGATTCGGTTATCCGATACGACCAGACTCGCTATGTTCCGTTCCACTTCTGAAACAGGGTGCTAACGTCGCCACGTTGCAAGCCAACGGGCCGTACGAGCGAGATCACCGGCACATGCTTTGCGGTCTTCTTCTAGGTACCCGGTACCAATCTTCTAGGTACCCGGTACCAATCAGGAACCGGCACGATGAAGCCACTTGACTTACCAGCCCAGCGGCACTGACAAGCCCAGCGGCACTTGGCGGCCCAGCAGGAAGAGGTGGGCAAACCTCAAGTGCGTGCCCGTGGTGTGCACGCCCCTTTTCTGCTCGATGGAATGAATGCCGTGCTCCGCAAAGCGCTGCCGCTGGAGAAGCGGTTGCGTGGGCACACCATCCGCACCTCGGCAACGCCGGGGCGATCGACATCTCGTACCGAGGCGAAATCAACGTCGGGCAACTTTGCCGCGATCACAACGTTTACACACTCATAGCTAACGGAGATAAAAAATGATTAAGCGAGACGATGAAATCACGCAAGACGCCACCGCACAGTTGAAATGGGACAGTCGCGTCAACGCCGACGACGTTAAGGTGACGGTGCTGGACCGGGTCGTGGTTCTTGAAGGTACCGTACCGACTTTCTGGGCGAAATTGGCGGCGGAAGAGGACTGTGAGTTGGTCAGCGGAGTCCAGCGAGTCGACAACTTGCTTGATGTTCGATGGTCACTCGACAAAGAGCCTCTGGAATCGGACCTCTGTACGAAGGTGGAGCAAGCGCTGGAAGCGAACCCCAACGTCGACGCGATCCGCGTTACCGTGTCCTCGTCCGGCGGCGAGGTTTCGCTAAAAGGATCCGTCGACAGTCTCTGGAGGAAACGACTGATCGAGCATGTTACCAGTGACACAATCGGTGTGCGGCGAGTTGATAACCAACTGACCATCGTGCCAACCGGAGTGATCGAAGACGAGGTAATCTCGTCGCATATTCGTGACGCCATCCGACGCAACATGCTGGTCGAGGCGGATGCGATCGAAGTTCACGTCACCGGAGGAACCGCATCGCTTAGCGGACGCGTGAAGAGCCGAGCCGCTCAACGTGCCGCTCACGACATCGCCATTCACACCTCGGGAGTCCTCGATGTGCAGGACCACCTCGTCGTTGCCGTGTAGGTTAAAAATTAAATTCCCGTGCGGCGTCGCCCAACACCATCTACTTGGGCACGAACCGGGTGATTGTTATAGCGAGGCGGCGAGAGCCGCTCGGTAATTTCGAATGTAATGCTCGCCGCAACCGGACGGCTCGCGGGCTTTTGATTTAGTGAGCCGCGACGCGTAAGCGGCCGGGTTCCACGCTTTAACCGATGCCTTCCCGTAGCGGACGTCCTGACTTGGCGGACGACATTGAGTATGTTCGAGCACCGACGCTGTTGATTGTGGGTGGCGAGGATCGAACGGTGATCGAGTTAAATCAACAGGCGTTGGGGCGACTGCCTCGCGACGCAAGGTTGGAAATCGTGCCCGGTGCAACGCACCTGTTCTCCGAACCAGGAACGCTCGAACAGGTTTCCGGTTTGGCGAGCCATTGGTTCCAAACCCACTTGCAAACCAAGAGAAAGGCAAATGCAATGTTTCACGATCGCGACGATGCCGGACGCCAACTTACCGCTGCACTATCGACGATGGAATTGTTGGACCCGTTGGTGCTGGGAATACCACGAGGCGGCATGATTACAGCGGCTGTCATTGCCGATGCGATCGATGCGGAACTGGATGTCGTGCTGGCTCACAAGTTACGGTCGCCATTGCAACCTGAATTGGCATTCGGTGCGTTGGGCGAGGACGGTAGAGTCTATCTGAATCCCCTCGCTCGTGATATCCATGGGCTGACGGAGGACTACTTGGAAGACGAACGAAAGATTCAATTGCATGAAATCCAGCGTCGCCAGAATTTGTTTCGATCCGACCATCCGGCTGCGAAGATTGCGGGTCGCTCGGTCATCCTTACCGACGATGGAGTCGCGACCGGATCGACGATGTTTGCTGCGATCGAGGTTGTTAAAGCACAGCAACCTCATGAGCTGATCGTCGCGGTCCCCGTCACACCGCCCACGACGCTCGGTCGGTTGCAACAGCAATGTGATCGCGTAGTGTTTCTATCCGCCCCCGCCGACTTCATCGCAGTCGCTCAATTTTATGAATCGTTCTTGCCGATCAGCGACCAACAGGTCGTTGACCTATTAAACCGCCATCGGTCTCCCATCCCCAAACATGAGAATCACATCGAACGATGACACTTCCAGATCAATCGCTTGCCCTGCGGATCGTGCTCGACAACAAAGACAGCGAGCGGCCCCCCGCCAAGATGAAACACATCGAAGATGACCTGCATCGCTTGCGTAAGCTACCTGCCAAATTTCCCAGTTTCGAACCTGCATATCAGCGTGATTCATCGCCCACATGGAGGTGACGCATCGTTGACCGTAACCTCCAACGGCCTCATGGTAACTTCGGCGAGGTCAACCATCCTAAAGATAGACCACGCGGTCGGCCATCGCACCAATGGACACGTTGTGGGTAATCACGGCCGTCAATGTGCCAAATTCTTGTTTGATCCGTGCACTCGCATTGAGCACATCGTGATGCCTGCAACCGGCAAGATGTCGACCACAGACGCGAGCGTAAAATCAGTGCCAGAGGTCACGCCAACGATGCGGTTTTACAAGGAACGCAAATCAAGCACGGTCAATATCTTGATGAATGGGCCTGCGAAGAGATTGCCTCCGCACCGCTTTGGTATTGCTCAACGAGCTTCCGAATCGGTTCGATCGTCGACTTATCCACAAAGTCAAATCCTTCGCATTCCTGCTTGCTGGCTTCGGGGTCGGGGTTGCGCCATGCACCGATTCGAAGAATCAGTCTTGTCCACCAACTGAGTTTCTTTGGCTCTAACCTTCCCCGCAGAGCAACATGATCCATTTGAGTGATCAATTGCTGGGGCAAGCAGCTCGCAATCCAGCCATCAAGTTTGGGGCCAGCCGGGGCGCCCGACACTGTAAACAGCATGACTGGCTTGTTCTCGATGCTGCTCCAATTTGATTTCACCCATTTGTGAATTGTCAACTTGTAAATAATCACTGAACTGCCAAGTACGAGGAAGTCATACTTTGACGGATCCGCGTTTCGATCTTTTACATTAAAGACTGGCAACCCGGTCGCTTCGCTAATCCAGTTCGCATACTGCTCGGTGCTGCCGTACTGACCCGAGAAAAAGATTGCACCGTTCATTTTGAATCCCCTTTTCTAACGGACAGGTACGAACCAAAGAGAAGCGGCATTTGTCATGCCGGCAAGCTGCATCGATTTCGCGAACAATCAAGAAGGTCGCGTTGAAAACGTAACGGGTCTGTGCCACGAGCGGATTGACTTCCCTCGCATTCTCGCGATGGATTGCGACGCGGATCCGAGACACGCCGCCGGCATGTGCGTCATCGCGCACAACTCTGGAATGTTGGCCCTATGCGGACGACCAGTGCCTGGTGACATTCATCCTGCAGCACGCTTCGCAAAAAAAATTGCTCAGCCGAGACTGGTGTGCGAGCGTTTCCGTCCAAGTCTGCCTACTTAAACGAATGGCGAACTCCACTGATTGGCCCGCTCCACTGATTGGCACGCTCGTTGCGATTCGCGTTGCTTAACGCATGCTTCACGCTCGCGTTTAAAGGAACCACGTCCATTTCTTTCTCTTGCAGAGAGTTTTTCCAATGAGTATCGCTATCGCAACAAATACCGATCTCCTTCGCTGGTTCGACAAAATTGGAATGGATGATGTTTCGATCGTGGGCGGCAAGAATGCGTCGCTCGGTGAAATGTATCGTCAATTGACGCCACGCGGAGTTCGTATCCCAAACGGTTTCGCGACGACCGCTTTCGCCTATTCCACGTTTCTTGAAGAAACCGGATTGGACGAAAAAATCGCGCAGGTTCTCAGCGGAATGAACGTGAACGATGTCGACAGTCTGCAACATCACGGATTGATCATCCGGCACATGATTCTAGAGGCGCCGTTGCCCGATGCGTTGTCCCATGCGATTGTCGAAGCTTACCATCAACTTGGTTCAGCGCATCATGAGTTGGCTGATGTCGCGGTTCGCAGTAGTGCGACCGCCGAAGATCTTCCCGATGCTAGCTTCGCAGGCCAACAAGAAACCTACTTGAACGTGCGTGGCCAAGCTTCTTTGCTGGACGCTTGTCACCGTTGCTATGCCTCTTTATTTACCGACAGAGCGATCTCGTATCGTGCCAACCATGGATACGACCACATGCAAGTCGCTCTTTCGATTGGTATCCAACAAATGGTCCGTTCGGACTTGGCAACCTCCGGCGTGATGTTCTCGATCGATACCGAAAGCGGATTTCGTGACGCCGTCCTCATCAACGCTGCTTACGGCCTCGGTGAAAACGTGGTTCAAGGCAGCGTCAATCCCGATGAATACTACGTGTTCAAACCGACGCTAAAGGAAGGTCTCCGTCCGATCTTGAAAAAGGCAATCGGCACCAAGGCGATGAAACTTGTCTACGACGTTGGCGGCAGCAAGATGACCAAAAACGTCCCGGTCTCTCCGGACCAAGCCAATCGTTTCGCGCTCAGCGATGACGACATTCTGAATTTGGCCCGTTGGGCCTGCGACATCGAAAACCACTTCAGCCAACGCCGCGGTGCAGCTTGCCCGATGGATATGGAATGGGCCAAAGATGGTCGCACTGGCGAACTGTTCATCGTGCAAGCCAGACCCGAGACCGTTCAGTCGCGGAAATCGGCGACCACGCATGAACGATTTCATCTGAAACAGAAATCGAAGCAACTACTGTCCGGCCGTAGCGTCGGCGAGAAAATTGGCTCGGGGCCAGTTCGCTTGATTCACGACGTCCATCAACTGCGTGATTTCGCCGACGGCGAAATTCTGGTGACGGACAAAACCGATCCTGACTGGGAACCGGTCATGAAACGAGCCGCTGGAATCATCACGAACCGTGGTGGTCGCACCTGCCATGCTGCGATCGTCAGCCGTGAATTGGGCCTTCCCGCGATCGTCGGTACGATCAACGCCACCGAAGTTTTGCAGAACGGCCAACAAGTCACAATCAGCTGCGCTGAAGGAGACGAAGGTGTCGTGTATGAAGGCCAGTTGCCATTTGAGGTTGAGACAACTGATTTCAGCACACTGCAACGTCCCAAGACGAAGATCATGATGAACGTCGGTTCGCCCGATGAAGCGTTTGCGTTGTCGTTAATCCCAAACGATGGCGTCGGACTCGCTCGCGAAGAGTTTATCATCAGCACCTACGTCAAAGTGCATCCGCAAGCCCTGTTGGACTACCAACAACTCGATGATGTCGCACGAGCCGAAGTCGACAAAGCGTCGATGGGATACGATGACAAACCGCAATTCTACGTGGACCGCTTGGCTGAAGGCATCGCAATGATCACGGCCGCGTTTTATCCCAAGGAAGTGATCGTTCGATTGAGTGATTTCAAGACAAACGAGTACGCGAACTTGATTGGAGGCGCCGCCTACGAGCCGAAGGAAGAAAATCCGATGCTCGGATTTCGCGGCGCTTCACGCTACTACTCACCCCAGTTTCGTGATGCCTTCGGGTTGGAATGCAAAGCCGTGCAAAAGGTCCGGCAAGAAATGGGGCTACGAAATCTGAAGCTGATGATTCCATTTTGCCGAACCGTCGAAGAAGGTCGCAAAGTACAAGATGAAATGGCCAAGTACGGTTTGGTTCGCGGGCAAGACGGACTTGAAATCTACGTGATGTGTGAGATTCCCAGCAATGTGATTTTGGCAGATCAGTTCGCGGAGATTTTCGATGGGTTTTCGATCGGATCAAACGACTTAACGCAGTTGACGCTCGGAGTCGACCGTGACTCCGAGATCGTGGCGCACGTCTTCGACGAAAACAATGAAGCCGTGAAACGCTCCATCGCATCGGTGATCCAAACGGCGAAGGCCAACGGGGCCAAAATCGGAATTTGTGGCCAAGCACCAAGCGACTACCCCGAGTTTGCGGAGTTTTTGGTGGAGCAAGGCATCGACAGCATTTCGCTTACCCCCGACGCCGTCGTCAAAACGACAATGAACGTGTTGGAGGTTGAAAATAAACTGCACTCAATCCCATAGCGTCCAAACGTGCGTAAAAACAAAAGCGTGTTGCAAGGGTTTTCCAGTGGTGTTCGCTACGCTCTAACTCGCGGCTAATTGCTAAAATCCCTATCGGGATTGGCCCCAAAATAGAGGTGTAGGATCAAGAGCCAGGGGGTGGAGCGAAACTTTGTTCCCACTGTCGCCCATCACTAGCGTACTGGCTCGCGTCAACACCGTCGCGATAACGGTTCTCCTTCCGGCTAGCGACTTTATAGCGTTACACTTAGATCATGAACCCATACGAACCACCAGCGCCGACACTCGTGGACGAGCAGGCAATCGATGCGGCAACAGCGCCAGAGAGCGAAAAGAAGTTGCTGGCTTTCGCATGGTGGTTAGCTTTTGCGGGGTGGTTGTTTGTTATCGGTCTGTTTTTCTTGCTGCTGTTCGCTTGATTCTCCGGCGAGCTAGTTTTCGGGATGAAGGTTTCACCGGATCACACCCAAATACAAGCCGCTTGACCGGCAACCCGCCGAAGAACTTGCGAGTATGCGAGGGACATAGGCAGCGAAGAGTGTTTTCTGACAGACGAATGGAGTGACAGACGAATAAATCCAGAGCGACGATTCGGCTGTCCCACATTCGGCTGTCAAAAGTGCTTTGCGTCCGTTCCTTTCGCTAGAAAGTGACTGGCACCCCGCCAATGTTCGCCTAGACTCAGTATTTTAAACCCGAGTACGATTTAGCGGGCGAATTGTTGTCGAGCCGAGTCACGATCGGCGTGCAGAACGGGGATCGTCCGATCTATTTCACTGGCATTACCGCGACGATGGAGCGACCGGGATTTGTGACGCTATCGATTCCGCCCGAGGAGCAGTGGAGTGACTCACTCCGCTGGCTCACACGAGAGCAGCGAGAGCGATTCGCCACCGCGGAATTTTTCACAATGTTACAAGTACAAATCACCGGCCGGTATTTGATACTCGCTCAACACCCGCCGCAGTAGAAGACCGGTGCAGATTGCCGCAACTGGCAAGCTCAGGAAAAGACCATCGTGATCGCAAACAAGCTGGCTGCGATTTCGCATAGAGGGCACCAGGGAACCGGAAACCCATTCCACAAACCGAACGAATTTGCAGCAACGAGCTGTACCTCGCCAGCAAGAATGGATTAACATCAAGAAAATCAAAAGCGAGACTCCAGCGTGGAGTCTCCTCCCCCCAATAAAGTACGACACCGAGTCGTACACAACTACGTTAGCCGCCGCTAGTGTTTCCTAAACGCAAACATCTTCCGACTTTTGCGCTCGTCGGCCTTCCGCTGGTTGGCGCGTCCATCGGTGTTTCATTGGCTGCGATCTATCCACCACGGAATCCAATCGACTACTGGCCCACCATCGGCTTTCTCGGCGTCGGTTTCGCTGTCGTTGGCCTGCTGTTCGGTGTGCTCGCGTGGCTCTGGTTGCGCGGTCGTGTTTCCGCCGTCGTCGCCCTGTCTGCAATTGCGATTCCGGTTTGCGCGTTCGGTTGGTTCATCAACGGCAAGGGCGGACGCTGGGACAACGCATCATGGTTCGGACTCGCCGGGTTTATCGCCTTCGTTCTGTTTTTCGCGCGGTCGGCGGACTTGATCGCAAACCGCGACGGTGATGCCCGCAGCGGCTAACATGTTTTTTACGCTAGGCCTTCGGCACACCTTCCATTTTTGGCCACGCGGGCTGGCCTTGGTACAATTTTCCGTAGTTCATACATCGCTCGCTTCGTTCAGGGCGGTGTCGTAAAAACCTTCCGTTGGGCGGACGAACCGAATTACTGATGGCTGACTTGATCACCAACCTGCAATCGCTGGTCAACTCTGGCCGTTTTCTTTCGGCATTGGACATGAATGCACTCGACGACATACTTGATGCCCGCGACTTCAACCCGTTTGACGCGGAATGGGGGCGTGCACACGAACTCGTTACGCAACACCAACTCGATGCTTCCCCTGCCGTTGACGCCCTTCGAGAAGCGGCGTTCAAACGTACTTTTGCCATCACCGAATCGCCGGATGCCTGCGGTTACATCTCTGACGACTTCGGCTTGATTGCTGACGCGGACCGTGCTGGCGTTTCGGACGGGTGGCTGTCCGCGGTTACCGCGTTGTATGCATCGGGGGCTCTCCCGCATGGAGTCTTGGCTGGCGATTCCCGCACGCTCAGTGAGATCGCCTCCGAGTTCCAACCGTAGCGCCGCATAACTAATTAGGGTTTAGGGTGCAGATCGGTGCATCGCATCGCCCCGGATGAAGTGCTGCAATCAGAGGAATACAGGAAGATGGGTGACAGAAAAATGATGATGCTGCAGTTGGGGGCTGCCCATTTTTCTGTCCCTCATCTTCCTGTAAATTCACCTTTGCTTGATTGAGAAATGAAGCGATGCTTTGCGAGGTCAATTCCTACACACTGAACTGATCAGCAACCCACAGTACCTTGCCAGCAACAATAGAATAGAATCGAGGCAATCAAAAGTGAGTCTCCAGCGTGGAGTCTCCTCCAATTCAGTACGACACCGAGTCGTACATAACTCCGTTGTCGGTACGAGGTCTCTTGAATTGTCGGTCGTACTCAAAGACGTTCTCGCCGTTGTCGCCCCTCGACTTCGCGCCCACGGCTACAAAGGCTCCGGCCAGAACTACCGGCTCGCAGATGAAAATGCCGTTTCGGTCCTCAACTTCCAAAAAAGTTCAGGCGGTGAGCGATTCTACGTAAACGTTGGAGTCCAGCCGTTGTTCGTGCCCACGGAAGGTGAATCCACCCCGGACGCGAAGAAAATCAAAGAACCCGAATGCATTTTTCGCACCCGTCTTAAGCCGCCGCAAAACTTAATGGCCGGTTGGCCCTATTCGGTCGATCTTGCTGAACAACTGGCAGCAAACTTCGACGACCTTTTTGCCACGTTCGTCCAACCATTGATGACAATTCCAGGCCCAGTGACTGAGGCTTCCGTGGGCGACTTCGATGAACAGACCGGCCATCCGCTGCTGGGTGCCCGACATGCCCGTAACTTTCTGCACTTCGCCCGTATCTCGTTGGCTCGTGGCAACACCGAGAGGGCTACCGAATTCTCACAGGCGGCAATCGATATTTGTCCCGAGCGAGCATCGACTTTGCTTCATCATCTAAAGGACGTTATAGCTAGAGCGTCGTTGTAGCTGTTCGATCGACAACAATGCATTCACGCTGGGCGGCTTCGCGGACACCTTCGACGTAGTGCAAACCTCGTTGGTGTTATACAATCAGCTTAGATTCATGACATGGTTCGCTTCCATCGGGGCGTTGTCGTGAATGCCAGCCCGTTGTGCGACCTTGAGCAAACCACTTCGATGCCATGGATGCTCCACCAACTGCTGTCCTTTTCGCCGATCGCGTGGCTCACTTTTCTGTGCATCACCGCAATCGCAGCATTCGCTGGACGCGGTTGGGGCATCATCGCAGGTCACGTCGTTGTGGCGTTCACTGTACTCTGGTTCGACGTACAGTGGGTTCAGTCTGAGATCGCAGAACTTGACTGGGACGGGACGCCCGATCAAGACATTGTATTCCTCGTGGGTGTCGCAATTCGCGTCGTTCTTGTTAACGCCGCCCTGCTGCCTGTTGCCATCCTGTTTCGTCGGCTTTCTCTCCGCTGGCGTCCACGTTCAGTGCATCCGGTCGCCTAACTACTTAGGGGTTTCGGGTCAGCGAGGGACAAGCCTGATCCCAAACTCATGTTCACGGCGAGCAGCTGCGTGGCGGGAGGCGGCTGGATCGTCGACGCGACGTCGTTTTGCATTACCAAACGCTAATGGGGAGTGCGGCTCGATGCATCGCAGTGCCCCAGAGGGAGTGCTACAGTCAGAGGAAAACAGGAAAATGGGTGACAGAAAAATGGTGATGCTACATTTAGGGACTGACCAATTTTCTGTCCCTCATCTTCCTGTAAATTCACCTTTGCTTGAGTGATCATTGAAGCGATGTTTCGCGAGGTCAACTCCTACACACCAAACTGATAAGCAACCCACAGTACCTTGCCAGCAACAACAGAATAGAATCGAGGCAATCAAAAGCGAGTCTCCAGCGTGGAGTCTCCGCCCCATAAAGTACGACACCGAGTCATACATTACTCCGTTGGGCGACTCAGAGTGAATGACACCCCATACAACCGTGTCGCCAAGTTCACTTGTATTATCAACGCACAATCTGGCGTCGGCGTTGAGTTCCTGCCCGAACTAGAGGCAACGTTTGACTGTATCGTCTGCAAACGCACTCATCGCACCGTCGTTTTCCACCCAGATGAACGTTGGCCCAAATGCACTGGCCGTCAGCACTGCAACGGGTTCTGTGGCGAACTCTCGTCATTTACGCAAACCTCAGACGGGCCGCGATTTGTCGCCCAATACGTTGTTCACTTCGCGTATTTGCCTTTCGCTGACCTCAAGCGGAAGCATGATTCAACCGGCAACGTGCCATGGGGACGTCCACACGTCCGTGTGACCTGCCCATCGTGCGGCGAATCTCGCGACACTTCAATCCAAACGAATATCGTTCGACCGTACACGAAACACTGCGATTGTGGCGTCCCCCTTTTCACTGAGGTCGATGAAATGCCCATCATTGAATCCTCCGCCACCAGCGCGTAGAGTCGCCCAACATGGTTTTTACGCTAGGCCTTCGGCACCCTGGAATTGCCCACGAAAAGTTGACAGTGGACCGGAAGATGTCAGACTTCTCTGACAGGAGA
>NZ_BAABGA010000074.1:0-40710 GCF_039541335.1 Novipirellula rosea
TTGACTCAGGTAAGAGACGATTCGGACTGATCCTGGTTTCACCAAAACCCGGGCATCCGCTTGTGGATCAATACCGAGACCGAATCCATTTACTCCGATCTATTCCAAGAGGAAGCGAACTGATTGACCTCCCTGAGAGTCCCATCATCGGAGCATCAAGCTACCGTGGCATTAGCCAGGTGCTAGCCAAGAATTCTCGCTTCATGTCAGTCATTGAGCGAAAAATTGCGACACAACTCGGAGGATATCTGGATTTGAAATCACAACAAATCCGAGAAAAATCACGTGGTTTCAAGAGAGAATCTGCCAGCTTAGATTTCGCCTGAAATTTGAAGTCGTGCCCCACCTCTGGCAGCCTTTTGCTTTCCAATTGGCAACGCGGAAGACGAATGTCTCCAATTATGAAGATCTCCTTTGAAAGACGGGAATGACAAAGAAGTTAGGACCAAAGAAAAATATCCCCGAACGCCCCGATGCGGATCGAAGGGTTCGGCAAAGTCTCCGCATCGCAAGGGTTCTTCATGTCCTAAACCTGATTCAGTCGCGAGGACGCTGGAATGTTGCTGCCATCGCCAAGGAACTGGACTGCTCTGCTCGCACAGTACATCGTGACCTGAACGTATTGGAGTTTTGTGGGGTTCCGTTCTACTTCAGCGAAGAGGAGCAATGCTATCGAGTTCGATCAGACTTTCGGTTCCCAACCCTGATGCTCAATAGCGAAGAAGCACTGGGTCAAGCGATTGCGACTTCCATAACCAAGACGCCTGGATTGAACATTGGTTTGGGAGCCGGTCCCACGACCACTCGACTAGCATCAGCATCAAATGATGAAATCAAACAGACAATCGCTGATGCGATGAGTCTGATTGAAGTCTTCGACTTGAAGTTGGTCGACCATAGCCGACATGGCGAAATTCTGAAGACCGTCCAACTGGCGTTGCTGGGTGCAAATCAGGTCACCGGGGTGTACTTGTCACCTTATGAAGAGTCGCCCGTCAAGCTGACACTGCATCCCTATCGGCTTTGCTTAGTGAAGCAGGCTTGGTACGTGATTGGACACATTGACGGAGAGACGGAAGCAAAGACCTTCCGAGCGGCAAGATTCAAGAGCCTGCGACAGACCGAAGCAATGGCTCAGCGTCCTGAAAAGTTTGATCTGCGAAAGCACTTTGGCAATGCTTGGTCCGTATACCGAGGGGCAGTGAGCTACGACGTTGAACTTCGGTTCGATGCTTCCGTTGCTCGCACGGTCGTGGAAACCAATTGGCACCATACCCAAACCGAGAAGCAACATCGCGACGGCAGTGTGACACTAAAGTTTACCGTCGATGGGTTAGAAGAAATCCAACGTTGGATTCTCGGATGGACCGGGGATGTGAAAATTGTGAGCCCAGCGGAGTTGAGAGTGGCAATCATCGAAAGGTTGCGAAAAGGAATCGACGCAAATTCAAAGTGAATCGGAACCGAATGATCAAGTTGGCCTTGTCATTGGGGTAGATAGTTCAGCAGACACCTTCAATTTATGGCAAACGCGATGGAAGATCGTTTACCTCTGAGAACCGAAGAGGTCGTTTTCGTAACTCGGATCATGTTTGAAACTCTCTTTTTCGACGAACCTATAGACAAGTCCGCTGAAAGATGTTTTCGGGAACTCGGGCTTCAAAACGGTGCAATCGAGAATTTCCATCGTGTGATGGGAGTCTGCCAATTAGAAATCTTGCCAAAGATCTATGAAGGACACGAACCACCTTCAGTTCGAGATTGCCCATGGAAGAACCAGAGGGCTTTCCTAGCACGGGATACCGAACTGCGAGTCTGGCTCAAGTCCCACGGGGTCGAGCCAGCCGAGATCGAACCGTTTATCCGAGAGACGTTGCAGAATTGATCTATAGCTTAGATGCCATCCTTCCTTTTACGAGGCCATCGCCATGATGGGCTGTGCACTTTTACTGCTCTACCTGATCTTCATGTTCTGGTTAAGCTGCTTCGTGGGCATGCTAGGGGTGGGGCTGGACACTTTAATTCAAGGAGAACACCCAATTCCGGTCTGTGGTGGAATCGCGTTTCTGTTGAGTCTCTATCTGTTCTGCTTCAAGACGATCCCCGGTCGGCAGGGATGAACTACCAAAGGAAATTCCTCAAAACCTTGCACCGCTGACCCAACCGTGACTGTGGCCTCTGATAGTGTGGACCAAGACTCCCGGAGACAGGCTGTTCCCACCTAGGGAAGCTTGTTGGTGCAATCCCGTCAGCTGACAGACGTAGTGACACACTGATTTCAATCAGGCCGCCGCTACTAAACTGTCCAGACTGACAATCCAAGGGGTGACGGCCAGCGTCAAGCGAGAAACAACCACAGGTTCTCCGGGAGTCCTTTTCCAAAATCAAAATCATCAACGTCGAAACATTCGAGAAAACTCACCAATGCAATTGACCATCTTCCGGGGAAGCAAAGAAGTCGGCGGAAATTGCATTGAAGTTCAAAGCGGTAACACAAGAATAATCCTGGATGTTGGGATGCCGTTGTTCGATCAGCAGGGGCAGGCACACGACGGATTCACCTTGGGCCGGATGACGACTGTGGAGCTTGAAGCCAACGGCATCATCCCCAAAGTTCCTGGGCTTTTTTCTGGCGACCAATCGCCCGATGCCATTCTTCTTTCCCATGCTCACCTAGACCATGTTGGACTTCTGCGGCACACCAAGCATTCGATTCCCGTCTATGCCAGCAAGGGAACCAGCAAGATGATGCTGGCCGGGAGCGTGTACGCGAACCAACAACAACTTCCCAGAGATCGTTTCAAGGAGATCGAACCGAAGCAAACTGTCGTGATCGGTGACATGACGGTGACGGCATTCCCAGTCGACCATTCCATTCATGGTTGTCTAGCCTTTCTGATCGAAGCCGAGGGAAAACGCATTCTCTACACCGGAGATCTACGACTACACGGCAGACGACAAGATGACCACAAGCAAATTGTCACGGAACTCGGCGGCACCAAGCTGAATGCCCTGATCGTGGAAGGAACACACTTCGGTTTTGAAAACGGAAATGAAGTCACAGAGGATGGGCTGGAAGCGGAGATCATCCAACACGTCAAATCTGCTTCGAGTCTAGTCCTCGCTTCCTTCTCACCACAAAACATCGACCGGCTCCGGTCATTCATCCGTGCTTCTAGTGAAACGGGACGAACGTTCGTAGCAGACGCCTACACCGCCTTCGTTCTTCATTTGGTTGGTTCCGATGCCAAGTTAGAAAATCCGCTCAAAACTGGAAATGGGCGAGTCTATTTTCCAGATTCTTTGAAGGAGAAAATTCAGCGGCGGGGAACGAACCGAGCAAACGAACTATTCCGGGAGTCGGAAATTGACATGGCAGAAATCATGCAGGCACCGGAGAAATACGTGATGGTTTTTCGGTCAACAATGCTGAGTGACTTTGATGGTCGCATTCCCTCCAAAACGCTTTGCCTCTACTCAACTTGGCACGGTTACAGCCAGCGACTGGACTGGCAGGAAGTACAGAAGGCTCTGGATGGAGTCGCGGGCAAGATCACTCACGTTCACACCAGCGGCCACGCTCTATCGTCCGACCTTGTGGAGTTTACCCAGGCAATCGATGCAAGAACAATTATCCCGGTCCACAGTTTTGAACCGGAAGCGTTCAAAGAACATTTCAACAATGTGACCATTTCCACCGATGGGGAAACAATCGAGATCTAGCCGTCCATGATCGTTCTCAAAGAGACAGAGCAAGCCTGGTTTGCTCCCAGTCCTCAGGCAGCATTTGCTCATGCTCATCAAAGAAGAAGTTCGGATGAACACCTTTTAAGCAGAAGGCATCGGAGACCGTTGATTCGAGATTAGTTCTTGTCGGTTGATCACCACCATGAGCGACTCCCCATTGCCCAGTCCCCATCCGGACAACGCGACCACGTGGCAACCCATACGGGCAATTGCTAATTTGGGTGACAAGATCATTGACATTCAGGTGATGCAGGCACGAAAGGATGCGAACCACATCTTGCCAAACATCCACATGGCCGGCTTCCCCATCTTCATAAAAGGCGTTGGGGAAAACTAAGATTGACCATTGGTTGGCCTTGGAGGGAATCCAGTAGTAGGCGCCGGTGAACGGAAGGCCTCGTTTCAAAGCCAAATGATGTCGGTGTTTTTGATGGTCCGCCACCACAGCCGACTGAGTAGCCGGATCAATGCCTTCCCGCCAAACGCTTCGCCATTTCTTCTTCAGCAACAATGATCTCCCGGATTGTGAAAGCCATACCAATACCACAGCAGGCTGACATGGCTGGGACGCACCCTGTTCACGTCAGGTAAGAAATTATGAACAGCCGTACTTCAAACGTAATACTGACGATCATGAAAAGTAACAGAATCGTTGCTCAAGTGCGTCTTTTACCGCTTGCTGGTGATAGCCATCGTTGTGACGAGAGGGATCCCAGTGAAAACCAGCGGGAAATGCCTGGAAGCAAAACTGACTGACGCGCGGATACTCTGAATTTAGAAACTGGGCTGAATAAAGAACGACACCCCTCCGGATGGACGCTTCAAATTCCCTCAGCCAAGCGGACACCTTTTCAAACCGTTGGTAAAACTCTGTTGGCGCAAGAACATGAAGGCGAAGTTGCTTGGCATTGAGCAACTGATTCTCTGAGCCTGATGGCAGAACACGGTGGTGATTGATTTGGAAGAAGACGTTTGCGAGTCCGTAGTTCAGCACCTGGATCGCAGCAGAAAGTGGTGTATTCGCGGCAACCTTCAGTTCGATCAAGTCGACGAAATCGCCGTTGTGGCAGGCAAGATCCAAGGTTTTGCCACTCTTGTCGAGCAATCCTGAATCAACCGGTATTTGGTTGGCCCATTGGTCTCCCGTCACCTTGGCGATGGTCCGTTCTAGAAGCACTTCGGGCGAGCGATTTTTGTCATCGAAGATGACGTGCTTCGTGAATCGCCAATTCTCTTTTGAAGTGGTTGCCGGGCAGCCTGCAATTCCCCAATTTCGCATCATCTGTCCGAAGAGTTCACTGACTAGGTCGTGGCCGTTTGGCAGGTTTTCCTCGGTCATCCTCAACAGGGATGTTGCGGAAGCGTACCGTGGTGATTGTCCGACCCATTCGTCTGTGATGCCAAGATGTCGGTCAACAATTTCAGAGCAGCCATCAAATAACGACATCAAAGATTCCAATCAGCCAATTGGGTCACGAAGAACCCGCAATTACAGAGCGACGGTCCATTTCGAGGCGGATTGTGTCAGCCACAATCGCCAACGGTGGGTCAGTCTGTGAAAAACCGGAATTGTCAGTTCAAAGCTCGTGATGAAATCAGTTTTGTCAATGAATCACGGGCAATATTGAGAAGCCGTTTGCCAACTGCTGGTCATTCAGATTGACCCGGGGGAGTCGCAGGGGCCTGCGATGATCATCAACTTCCAAACTGCGAGTTGTGATCGACGGATCTGGGATGGCGAAGAAAGAAGACGAACCGAAGAAAATCAGGGAACGAAGTGACGCGGAAAGGCGGGCTCGTCAGTGCGCGCGGCTAGCCAACTTAATGAGGACGCTACATTTGATCTCGGGGCGAGGCCGATGGGATGCGAAGGCACTCGCCGAAGAGCTTGAATGTTCTCAACGAACCGTTCATCGAATGTTGGCAACTCTCAGTATGGCTGGTGTCCCCTGGCACTTCGACGAGAAGGTACGCGCCTATCGAGTCCGGGAGGGGTTTCGGTTTCCGCTTGTGGAGCAGCCGATCTTTGAGGAAAAGAAGATTGATGCACCTGCTAATGCACCCAGTGACTTTCAAGCAACTGCTACCGAACTGATCGAACACGGTGAAGCATTTGCTCGATCGCTTGATCGTTTTCTTGAAACGCTGCGATCCCAGGTCGAGACAGAGACCGACGAGCCGGATGACTGACCAAGCTAATTCACGGTCAACCGATAAAAAAATTTTTGTTTGTCGTGGAGTCGCCGCACCGTTTTCAGGACGTACAGGCGTAATAAGCCAACTGAGCGATTCTCGATCTTCCTTCAGGTCGACTTGCGTGGATGCAGTGCGTCATTGCTCGCTGGGGAAGTCTTGACCGAGGTCTTACATCCCCAAAAAATGCCTACGTCGGTTTGGAATGACGATCGACAGCCCCTGATGAGACCAGTAATCGATCGCTCGATGTTGAAGTGAAATACGATGTTCATCAGGGTAGATAGTCCATCCGCAACCAATGTCGGTTCGGAATTCTCAAAATAGAGCTAGAGAACATGGAAATGATAACCAAATCATCTCGATCGATGAGGCAAACGCCAGCAAGAGGACAGCTCTCTTGTCGCCTGCTGCCCGTCGTTCCGTTCGCGTTCCGAAGATCGCGATGGGATGGTTACAACCCGTGGGCAATTCATCAAGTCCAAAGCAGCGTCAGCGAGGTCAATGGAAATTGACAATGACGCCGAGCATTCAAAATTCTAACAACAAGGCGGGCGATTCGAACCGTTCAAAAGAGCGGATTGGTGTACTAGCGAAAGTTCTCGCAAAAACAGCGAACGCATCAATGGGGCAAAACGCTGAAGTTCAGGGAGAGACGAAATGAGCGAGTTTCCACATCGTCGAAAGAAGAAGCAATCCGCTCAACCAAAGCTGAAGAGCATCGCAAATCGTCGTCTGAGGATAGCAGCCTATCTGAGAGTTTCTACGTCAAAACAGGCCGAAGAAGGCGAGAGCCTGGCTGCGCAAAAGGCCCAGATCAACCAGTTCATTCGCTCGGGCGGTTTTGACGTTGAAAGCATCGACTACTTCGTGGACGAGGGACGCAGCGGAAAAGACCAGAACCGTCCTGAACTTCAGCGATTGCGTGAACGAGTGGCTTCAGGATTCGTGGATCTGGTGTTATGCAAACATCTCGATCGACTGTCTCGGTCAGTCCACGACGGCAACGACCTGATCGACTTTTTCACTTCACATGGCATCAGCTTCATGACGCTGGATGGAAATGGAAATCATCAGTCTATGGATCGAGAGATCATGACAAACATGCACCTGAGTTTCGCTCAGCACGAAAGACGCATGATTCAAACACGGACGAAGACAGCTATGGACCATATCGCCTCTGAAGGCTGCTGGCCTGGCAAGGCTCCCTTCGGTTACGTGAAAGCTAGTGACGGATCAAGAAAGCTAACAATCGATTCTGAGTCCAGCGAAATAGTTAAACGTCAATTCTTCGATGCCTATGAGGATCTCGGTTCACTTCGGGCACTGCAGCGTCAACTTGCGTCCCTCGGAATACGACCACCAGTCGCGCAGTCGGGCAAGCGACGGGGAGGGCAAAGCGGCTATTCAATTGAACAACTTCGTCGATTGTTGACGAATCCTGCCTATGTTGGTCACGTCGATTGGGGAGATGTGTTTGTTGAAAACGCTCATCCCGCGATCATCAGCGAACAGCAGTTTGCACGGGTCCAGGCAAAACTTTGCCGGGCCCGAAAGACCAGAACGAATCCCAAACACACTCATCGAAAGTACGTGTACCGACTCGCGGGGCTAGTGGTTTGTGGATGCGGTGCGAAGATGGCCCCAAAGGCGTCTCGATCGAAGGGTATTGAATACCCGTACTACGTCTGCACTAACCAAGTTCACTTTCGAGGTACCACGAAATGCAACGCCCCTCAGATGCCGGCCAGAGCTCTTGACGAGGAAACGATCGACAGATTGCGATCCATGAACCTGAATGTGGAGGATCGGCAGCGAATCCGTGAAGAGGCATTCCGCCAACTCGATGACGACAGCCAGAAAGTGCGTGCTGAAATGGATGCAGTTCGAAAGCGGCTAACTACTGTAACTACCGAGATTGGAAATCTTGTGGATGTCGTTGCTCGGTTGGGAGCAACCTGTTTGCAGAGCATCCAGGAAAAGCTGACCAATCTTGAGGCGGAACAGTCGGCACTTCGTGACAAGCTCGATAAACTCGCTAAAGCGGCAGAGCCGGTCAATCAAGTCACCGATGCCGCACACCAGTTCGTGGAAAATTGGACAGATGTCGGAGACCTCCTTCAGGCTGCGGAGCCAGCTGAACAAAAGGAGATTATTCGCTGCTACGTGGCTGCGTTGGAGCTTCGGTTCCATGACAAGGAAAAGAAGCGAGCGGATTACACGCTGCATCTCTACCCTGAGTTGGGAGGCCTCAATCAGCGGCCTCTTGCAGTGGGGCCAGAAGGCCCAGAATCGCCAGCTCCGTTAACCACTGACGCAAAGTTGCGTCGAGTGGTGGAAAAGGCTCCCCCGACAGGACTCGAACCTGTGACAAGCGGATTAACAGGGGGCTTTTTTTCCCATTGCTAAAAGGTGGTCTTTGCGAAAAAGACCCGTCAGTCACGACGTTTTTCAACATATCGATGTGCAAACAGTTTTGCAAGTAATGGCGGGTTATTCGGTATTCGATACCGGGAAACTGCCAAAAAGAGGGGGTTATCCGGTATCTGTACCGGAAAACCAGAAGCCACTCTGCTTGGTCACAATCGCTTTTCGGCGCAGTTTCGAAAACCAATCAAGCAACAGGGAGATTCCTCCGGTGTAAGATTAACAAACGCATCCTGATGCAGCTTGCCTGCACCGTGATTGGCGTTCCAGACCGCAATGACCAAAAGGACGCGGCATAAAACACCGCGAAACAGCAGAATGGCAAAACGAAGACGCAATCAGTTTCTTGACCAGCAACTCAGAAGTTCAATGGAAGATATGGACATTGACCACCTGCAATTTACTGGGCAAGCGAATGACACTCGATCGGCGGCTCGGACTGGAGAGTGCATGCGATGCAACAACATAAGGCATCTATCTAATGGCACGTTCTGTGACGCGTGCCAAGAGTTGATTAATAGGAGTGAGTGAATAGATTTCTGGAATTTGTTCGCCCGAACGACTGTCCACCGCGATTCCCAGTGAGTCGCGTTTTTTTTTGCGCTATCGGCGAACGTGAGGTGGACACTTTGAACGCCGAAATAAACGGCAAAAGCGTCGTGTTTTGGGACGGTTCGTTGGCGCGTACCGCTAGACAGAAGAGCTAGCGTTGACGTGCCAGAAAAGCACGCGATACCCCGTCGAGGGCTGGATTGTGAGTGCCTGAGAGCACTAGGATGGCTTCAGCGGCCACGGGGGCCGTTAAAACAACAACCACTTACCAAAGAAAGAAAGCAGAGCGACCGCGGGCCAGTGATTTGATTGGCATCAGTATCTGGCCCGCGGCCGTATCCCATTGCTGATAGTATCGCGGCGATGACCCTCCTGGTCAAGCTGATACATGTCGACATGGGAGTCTCTGCAGCGGAGACCAACCATGACAGCGACCATCGACACAGCCGACGACATCGATCTTGGACCAGCCCATCCGCACGATGTCCCCTATCTGCGACTGTCCAGCGAGTGCGTCCGCGAGTGCGGCATCGGTCCGGCTATCACGCTGGCGGTTTATTTTTCAACCGGAGGTTCAAAATGGAACTTTCGCAGCATCGAGACTCTCGGATTGGTCGAGATCACGGGATTCGGCGGCGCGACCATCGATCGGCATTTGCGTAAGCTGATTGAGTCTGGGTGGATGGAAAAGGGATCGCGAAAGGGTACCGGCCGACGAACCCCAACGAGGCGACTTACACCGAAATTCCAGCGGCACGACAGAGACCTTAGCCTCGTGCTGCCCACATGGGCATTAGATAGCGGGCTATCCCTCTCTGCTCTCGTGCTAGTAGCAAAAATGTGGTCGGCCGTACGCGGCAAGACTCATGCTCGCGAGGGTATCGAGGAGGGAACCCGGCTGATTCGCGAGTCGATCGGCAGTCTGGCTACCGAGTACACCTGGCGAATCTCCACCTTGATGCAGGCGACTGGCATATCTCGCAAGTCGGTTAAAAATGCACGCCAGTCGCTGGTGGACGCTGGCGTCATCAATGGGGACGACAGTGACGACCGACCTGGATATATCTCGCTGGTGCCGGTAATCGATGTGACCGAGATGGGCGACCTGCTGATTGGTGGCCCTATGTGTAAAAAACGAGGTTTGGGTGTGTCAAAAATGAGGTTTGGGTCACGGGGGGTAAGTGTCAAAAATGAGGTTTGCTCTTACTCTAAAGATTTTACTTTTTCTTGCTCTAAAGAGAATGAACCTAATGCCATCACACGTGATGGTATCGAGATTTTGAATTTGATTAGGTCAAAGAAAGAAAAACAACAAACCAGAGTAGCCTCATCACAGACACGGACGGCGCCAACGCCAAAACAGAAAGCGCAACCCGCTGCCACGTCGGCCGATCCGGTGAGTCGCGTCTGGTTTGCCTATCCGGAGCGAATGCGCAAGAGTCGCGGGAGGGTCAAGGACGCGCTGAACGCATCAATCAGGTACCTCGTCCGCAGTCGTACCGTCACTATCGAGGAGGGCAGCGATCCAATCGACGTGTCGACACAGACGCTCGCTCTTGAGTTCGTGCTGTCGCGCCTCGAGGCATTCGCCAAGTCGAAGGAGGGTCGAAGCGGAGTAATCCCCGAGCCTGCCACGTGGCTAAAAAATATGCGATTCCTGGAGTCGGATGCTACGTGGAGGCACTGCATCCAGGATCCATGCATGCCTATCGATCGACGCGTGGAGGTGGAGTACTCGACGGGCGAGGGAGCCCTGCCACGGCGAATGCGAGAGCTACGGGAGGCCCGCGATGCAAGAGCCAAGGCAGCAGCAGCCGCCGAAGCCGCGGCGTAGTCGCCAGTGCATTTGCGAGTCATCGATACGGGAATCCCCGCATCGAGCGGCTCTATACGCTTTTTGCGACATGTATCGCTCGATTTTGTGCCTGTGTTGATAGGAAGATCCTTAATTAACACCGGAGAGCGAAATGAAAGAGTGCGAAACAAAGATTGGCTTGAACGAATTGAATCGAATTGCAGTCATCTGCAACGGATGTGGTACGACGGTTGAAATTAACGTCTCGCAATTCAACCTCGAATTCGCAAACTGCAATTGCCGAATCTGTCACGACACAAAGTTGTTTGGCGGCGACATCAAGAACGAAGCTTCTGAGATCCATAAGATGACTCGGTTTATGTCGCAGCTGAAAGATTTCGCTGACAAACCGCTCAAATTTGCAGACGTCAAGTTCGTTATCCGCGAGGAGAGCGAAGACCAGACGGCCGGGCAATCGAGTGACGCCAGTGACGCCAGTGACGCCAAAAGTTAGTGTGATTTCGACCCGAAAGTTTCGGGTGCTCAACTTGAACACCCGAAAATTAGCCATCTCGATTCGCTCGGCAATTAACGGTCTTTTTTAACGCTTACCTCCCGAGAGAGGGGGGCGTCGATTTTGGCCGAAAATCGGAAAAGCGGGCACCCGTGACGATGAATTTCGCGTCTGTTTTGGTTGATCAAGTGACGGTAATCATTCGCCAAAAAACAGCGGTATCACGAACCAAAAGTTTCGGGTGGTCAACTTGACCACCCGAAAACACATCCGCCTCGATTTAGCCCGCAATTTACGGTGTTTTCGCCAGTTTTTGGCTGCCGACGACTCGGTCAAAATCGGCCCAGAATCGGAAAAGTGGGCTCTCGCGACGGTGGATTTCGCGCCTTATCTGATGGATGATCCGGCTTTCACCACAGCCCCATGGAGAGAGCCCATGACGACGTCCCAAGCAGCACCAATACAGATCAACCTCGGGCGAGGCCGAGTCGCAATCGATCCATTCACCGACAGCGACGGTGCACACGGATTGATCTTCCGAGATTCGGGAGAGCCTCACGACATTGGCGAACCCACGGGTAGTGATCACGCGACAGATCACCAGCCAGAACCGGGCGAGATCTACCTTCGATGCGCGAATCGCGAATCAGCTCTGGTGCTGATGGAGCAGGTTTGCCGCGTGGTTGCATCGTTCACCCATGCCCATGATTGATCCGACCCCACCGAAAGACAATTACGGGCCATCGCCGATGATGTCGACCATCGAGATGATCCGCGAGGCCCAGCGATTGTATCGAGCAAGCGAGGCCCAGTACGCCAGCGGCGCGATCGTATCCAGCGGTTTCAATTACGGCTCAGCGCGAGCCGACGACGCGACGTTTCGCAAGCGATTGGGACCTTCGCGGTAGCGTGATCCTTTTTTTGCGTCTGGTCATCCGGCAAATTGGGGCCATGACAAACATCAAAATCATGGTACGGTCGTACCCCGGCGAGACCAACGCGTGGATGGTGCCCTTGTATCCTCCTGATGGCTTTTCCATCAAAGAGGAAGGCTACCCATTGACGGAGATCGGCCCCAGTGGCTCTACGTCCTATTGGGTTACAGTGCCCAGGGAGGACATCTTCCCCGGCTATTGGTCGGTGGCTCTTGGGTCCGCGGCCGGGTACCTGGGATCGCGAGTTGTTGTGATCGATGACGCCACGGATGACTACCCGATCGGGGCGCCAGATCATACAGAGGACAACGGGCTGTACCTCATCACCGCCACCGTGAAGGACGAAGACGGCAAATTGATCCAGGGCGCTCGAGTGGGCATCGCTGGGACGTCCTACAGCCGAGTGAGCAAAGTCGGTGGCGTGGCGATCATCCCGGCCAACAGCGGCACGTACTCGCTCGTGACGATTCCCCCGACGGGATTCGAAGTGCCGGATCCGGTTTCCGTTACCGTCGATGGAGACGATGCAGAGACCGATATCGTGCTTACTGCTACGACGTTGCCCGCTTCGACGGATCCAACCAAGTGCAAAGTGTCGCTTCGGGTGATCAGCATCACCGGCAGCGTGATCGTAGGCGCGAGAGTCACGACCCGACGCGCGAATTGCAAGACCATTGCCCAATCATCGCTCGTTCTCGATGGCGTTCACGATCCGACCACGACAAATGCAAACGGTATCGCGGTACTGGAGCTGGCCCGCGGCGTTACGATCGTGATCACGGTTCGTTTCGGCGACGAGGAGCAAGAGATCACCTACACGGTCCCCGATGCAGCCAGCGGCGACGCGACAGTGACGGTGTGATGCCGGATCATTGAATCCGGTCATCGCGTGGACCATATTAATCTCGAATCGATGATCACCTCTCATCGGTGTACGTGTTGGGGCCGCTGGCATCATCAGGTGTCAGCGGCTTTTTCTTGCGCCAACCGAAAAAGCGAAACGTTTTCGAGTCGGTTTTCACTCGATTTCATAACGGCAAACGAGCCCCGAACGGCCCCTCTCAATTGAAACGCGTCCTAAATCGATACAGATTCGGGCATGAGTGGATTACGAGGCAAACACCCGCCAGAAGTGGTGCAGAGAGTACGGGACCTTCTGAGGCTCGGTACCGAGGTGCAATCGATTGTCGATCGACTGCACGTGTCGAAGTCTTACGTGAAGTCGCAGCGGGCCATCTTGAAGAAAGAGGCCGAAGCGAAAGCGAAAGCCGAACAAGAGAGCCACGAATGACGCTCCAGATCACTCGCGTATACGAGTCTGTTGATCCGTCTTTGCTTCGAAAAATCAAGCTGGACGTCGGGTCCTCCAACATGCGACAGCTCGATGAGTTTCGTCGGGGGCCGGGTGAGGTTGTTCTTTCGAGCGCCAAGCAGAGTAAACCTTATCTGCGTTTGCAGTGGACTCTCGCCGAGCTGCGAGGCAAAGAGCACACGGCATTGGTCGACCGTGTTGATTCGTCGGGGTTCTCTACGTTTTCGTGGCACCGATCGCTGACCGAGGTCGGCCGCGATCGATCGTACGTTGGCAGCACGCTGGTGAACGGCGATATCGATGATCACGATGCTGAATCCGACTGGTCTAGCGATCTGCTGCCTGATCTGGAGCGTCCGGATGAGATTGATTACGAGGCCCGACGGGCGGTGTTCAGGGAGGGGCAACGGCAAGCAAGAGAGGACAATGCGAGGCTCCTACAGCAGGTCCAGGAAGAGAAAGAGCAACGACGTCGCGAGGAGGAAGAGCAACGAAAACGCCAAGCAGAGGAATCGAAAACCGAGCGTCAGAAAGCCAAGGAGGAGCATCGCCATGGAGTCGAGCAGCGAAAGCACGAACGACTTGCTCGTAAAGCTGAGAGGTTGCGTATAGCCGCATCCGAGCGAGTAAAACGCAAAGAGGAGCTTGCAGCCGAGCGTTTCGAAAAAGCAGCAAAGCGAAAGCGGGAGGACGATGCGTGGTTCGAGGCGGTTGGTCATCGGTCCGTTGGGTTCAGCGGGGTAAGCGCGAACCGCAAGGCCCGCCAATTCGTCGCGAGTTATCGCAGGGTGCATCTAGGTTCATTCGACGAACCAGAGGACGCAGCGAGGGCCTACGACGAGGCCGCAAGAGCGTCTGGGAAAATAAAAAAACTGAACTTCCCCACCGACGCTGAAGTCCAGGAACTCAATGACGAGGCTGCGAGAGCGTCTGGGAAAATAAAAAAACTGAACTTCCCTACCGACGCTGAAGTCCAGGAACTCAAAAATGAGCTGCGACCCAAACCTAAGCGAAAGACGACGTCGAGATTTCGAGGCGTTTGCTTAATCTCGCCATTAAAAACGCGATCAAAAAAGTTCGAAGCGAGCTTCGGACCAACGATTCTAGGGCGATTCTCCGACGAGCGTGATGCGGCCATCGCATATGACAACGCAGCGTTGGCAGCGGGGGCCTACCGCATCAATCATGCATCGATCGAGGACGAGGAGGAGCGTTTACGGCTCGTAGCGGCCGACAACGAGCGGTATGAGGCCGAACGGAAAGCAAAACGTGAGGAAAAACGAAGGCTCGACAAAGAGCTATATCAAAAGAACAAGCTCATCGCAGCCCAATACACCGGTGTGTTCGCTCGAACCACCGGCGGCAACTTCCAGTCGACCTACAAGGGGGACCACCTGGGCATTTTCGCAACGCCAGAGGAGGCAGCGAGAGCCTATGCCGATGCAGTGAGCGCGGACGGATCGCCGCAACCGAAAAAAAAAAGGAAAGTCGAACCGAAAGGGCAATCAGCGACATCCGTCGGACGGCCGACATCCGAGAAGCAAACCGGCACATCGCAGCGAAATTCATAGGCGTGATTTCAGCAGTGGCTGATGGCACTCCCCAGTTTGTGGCGAAGTTCCGAGGTCGCACATTGGGGACATTCAGCGATCCGTACGGTGCAGCGAGAGCGCATGATGATTTTGCGAGAGCGGCCGGGGCGTATCGACGGCTGAACTTTCCGAAAGCCGCCGATCGACATGCAGCCAACGACGCTGACGATGCTCAGGATCCATTGCCCAATGTTCATATGCCTGCCGATCAGCGTCAGCGATTGCAGCGTGAGTGGTACGAACGAAATCACCCCATCGCACAGCAGTACATCGGTGTCATTGCTCGACACGATCAGACCCGGTTCCGAGTGAATTACAAAAAAAAGCACATTGGCAATTTCGCCTCTGTGGAGGACGCAGCGAGGGCGTATGACGAGGCTGCGAGAGCATCTGGGCAGATAGAAAACCTTAACTTTCCGGCTCCCTGAGAGGCTTCAGGACGTCGTTCCGTTGAAATCGGCCCTTTTCAGCCGGATGATCGTGGAACGCAGCGAGCGACGCTACGTGCCACCATCGATTTGTAATCCCGGGTCGATGGTGGCTACTCCATACATTCGAGAGTATCCATGGCCTCCACACCTATCCGATTTGTCATTCCCACGCATGCAGGCCAGTCCGGTTTGACGCTGGAGCTGTTCGCGACCGATGGTGACACGATCGTAAACGGCGTCGGGGACACGTTGACCGAAACAGCAGCCGCGAACGGCGTGTTCGATGCGGTTGTGACAGAGGCATTGGCTGGAACGTATCGATACACGGTGGTCCAAGCGGGATCCGTGATCCAATACGGATGGATCGTTCTGGCAGACACGACTGCCCAGCATCTGGCTAATGATGTAGCCGCAATTTTCGAACGTCCCGGCGGCATGCTGGACGGCATTCGGAGCGTATTCGCAGGGATCTCTCTATTGAGTTCCTGGTTGCGTATCGCGATGAGAGGCGATGCAGGCAGCGCAACGGCACTTGCCGAGATCAACACCGGCGGTGGAACGTTTGACCCAACGGTTCATTCACTTGAGGCCGCGCACGAGTCACGAGAGGCTCTTGCCGACTCGCTTGGCATCCTCGGTGGCGTTGGGCTGATCAAGATCACAGTCACAGTTACGGGCACCGGCACGGGGCTGGGGATCGCCGGTGCCCGTGTGGCTGTGTCGGGCACATCAACAAGCGAAACGACCAACACAAACGGCATCGCAACGCTATACGTCAGCGATGAAGAGACCTATTCGATCATCGTATTGCCCCCCGGGATGTATTTGACTCCCAATCCGGTCGAGATCGAAGTCGATGGAGAGGACGTAGAGGTACCGATCAGTGTGGCATCGCCAGTAGCGGCGGAGCAGACCGACCCAAGCATCTGCGCTGTTCAATGCTTCATCAGGGATTCATCTGGCGTGCTGATCGAGGCCGCCGAAGTGAGTGCAACGTTGCTTCGAAAAGATCATGCAGCCGGTGGAACGGCCTACGGCGGGACAGTCACCGAAGCGACGACCGACGAAAACGGATTCTGCGAGTTGAAACTGCTTAGGCCAGACACGTTTCGAAACCCTTACAGCAAGGATGAGGACGGCGTTCTAGTCGGTGAGTATCGAATCGAAGCGTGGAAGGACGGTGAATTGATTTGGAGCAGACACGCGACCATGCCCGAGAAGTTAACCGCCACCCTTGATGAGATTGATTCGTGGTAGTGGCATTTTAAGTGAGAGAGCAGCCTATCTTGGAGAGCAAACCAATGGCGACAACGAGAGCAGAGTTGATCGAGTTATTAAGCGACCGGGACAACGAGATCGCGAGACTCAAAGAGGCCTTGAATACCGAGGAGAATAAGAGCCGAAGCTTCAAGCGGGACGCCGAAATGGAAGCCCGCAACAGCAAGGAAGCTCATTCGAAGCTTTATGTGGTCTGCCAAGTGATTACCGCATCGCTGCAAGTGAAGCACGGTGTGGGGTTGGTGCCCAAAACTGAATACTTCCAGGGTCGCGACGTCGAAACGGAGCAAGTCACTGAGGAAATCCGGTTGCTTCGGCACCTGCACGAACTCGCAAGCACGGACGCCCCATTTTGATCACCGGTACCAGCACGAACGACGCCGAATTCACGCCGATCGTTCATCTATCGCCCGAGGTTGCACGAGTAACCATCGATCCAGCGGAGCGGATGCAGGCCATCGCAGCGGCATATTGGATTACCGCATCGCCCCACGAGCATGTTTGGACGGCCGACGATCAACGATTGATGGCCCAGTACGTTCTTTGGGCCAACCAAAAACTCAGCGCCATCGAGCAAGTGGTGGCTGGAGACCTGTCCCATGCGGAGTGGGACGACGCAGACCCGAGTTAGAGAGAGCAATCAGATGGCGATTCACGAGAGTGAACTAGCGAATCAGCAGCAACCAGTAGCTATGCCGCATGGGAATGCGAGAGCACGTTATGTCCAGCACAAAAGCGGCTGTGTTTCGTGGGCCATATGTCTTGACGGCATCCGGTCAGTCAAATGTTCCCAGAAGAACCCTGCAGGCGGACCGCCACATCGCGATTGCGGGGAGATCCTTTATCAGGATGGATATGAGATGGAGGTCACGCTGGATTGTGCAAAGGCGGTTGCAGAGGCTCTTGTGAGCCACCAAGAGTAGGCGATGCGTCAGCAGAAGAAGAACGAATTACCCCATTTTAGAGAGCAAAAACGATGCAAAACGACCCAAAACCGATCGGACGCGTCCAATTCATGCCGATGGACGCAGCGGCCATTTACGCCACCCTGGCCCCATTAGTCACCGAAGCCCACGCATATCTCGAAAGCGGCAACGAAGTGGAGGGCATGAAAGCGTTAGCAAAGGCCCGTGAAGTGATCACGATCGCGTCCAACACGATGACCAGCATCCAATTCGTAGAAGAGCCAAGCGCCAGCGAAGGCAAAGAGGAGCGAGAGCCATCGACCGAGAAGGAAGCGAAGACGCAAACCAGTTACTTGGGCAAGATCAGAAAGTAGAGGGAGGAAACCGCGTGGGAGCGTCGCGTGGAGTCATTATTGCCATGAATACCTGGAATGAATCACATCGAAACAACGCGGGTCCTTTCTGGAGGTCTGAAAACTCGAACCCTCACAAGGAACGGCTAACTCGTTAAACAGACGAAGCGCTACACAGGTGCACGGGGGTAGGGGGAATTTTGCCGGAGCACGAGATTGACCGACGCATATTGAGGAAATGGACCAGATGGACATCGTAAATCGCTCCGACATGCAACTCGCAGAAAAAGCCGCGCGAGAACGGTGGGAAATGAGCGACGATCAACGCAGCAATGTCGTTTCTCAGCTCGTGGCGATCATTGCCGACCCAAGTGCCAAGAACCGGGAAAAGATCGCAGCATCGCGTGCACTGGCGGCCTTCGATCGTTTGAACGTGGATGAAAAGCCCAAGACACGAACGAACGTGAATCTCAATCTGGAATTGAGCGAGAGGAAAAAGGATTTGAGGCGACGGATCGAGGGACTCACTGGGAGCGACGATGATCAAGGTTCCTGATCGCTCCTCTCTGCTCGCCATGCTGGATGAGATCAGTGATCCTGATGACCTTGCTGCATTCGAAGAGCTGCTGCAGGAATGCGAAGAGACTCTATACGCCGAGCCAGAGCAAAAGCTTACTCGCGCCGAGAAGATGCGAGCCGCATCGGCCAAGGCCCAGCGATCAGCGGTGCACGATGCCCAGGACATCGGACGTCCCCCCGAGGGCCTCGGTGACGACGATCGTCGAAAGCAGTCTGATGGGTCGCTCCTCTACCATCTGAAGACGTACCACGCGAAAACGTTCTGCTTGGAGTTCTCTCCAGACCATCTGCGGTTGATCAAGCAGATCCAGGACACGCTAGAAAACGGTGGGCAAAAGGCGATCGCGTTGATGCGAGGGGCGGGTAAGTCGTCGATTCTTCGCATCGCGGTTCTGTGGGCAGCCATCACCGGGCGCCGCCGGTTCGTGTGTTTGATCGCGGCAAGTTCGACGAGTGCCCGCAAGCTGATGCGAGCGATGAAGAAGACGATTCTCACGAATCGATTGCTTCACGCTGATTACGCGGCCGAGCTTCATTGCATGATCAGCCTGGGGAATCGATCGACTCTCGCAGCTGGGCAGCATGTCGAAGGTGTTCGGACCGGTGTTCTGTGGGAAGCCGGGATGATCGCATCCGGCTACATCGAAGGCGTTAAGACGTCCGAATTCGTCATCAGCTGCGTTTCGATTCTTGGTGACGTCCGAGGCCAGCAATACATCACGACGACCGGTGAAACGATCCGGCCTGACTGTGCGTTGCTCGATGACCCACAGACCAAAGCATCGGCCAAATCAAAGCCCGCTTCGCGAAACCGGGTAGAGATCGCGAACGCAGACGTTTTGAAGATGGCGGGCGGGGCGGTGAACATCGCAGCGTTTGCGGCGGTGACGATCATCCGCAGAGGTGACATGGCCGATCAGCTGACCGATCGGAAGATTTCACCGTACTGGCGGGGCGAAAAGGTCCCCTGCGTCAAGAAGTTCCCCAGCGAAGCGGCGATGGAGTTATGGGCCGAGTTCCAGGAACAGTACGAAGCCGAATTGGAGTTGGACGCACCGCACTCGGGCAGCAAAAAGTACGTCCAGACCAATTTCGATGCGATGCATGAAGGCGCGGAGCTGTTTTGGGATGCCAACTACGATCGCAAAACGGAGGTTTCAGCCCTTCACAGGGCGATGATCGAGCGGGCCAAAGATCTGGATTCGTTCAATGCCGAGCTGCAACTCAAACCGACATCGGACAAGGACGGTGGAACGACCGAACTGTGGGATCTGCAGTCTGATGAGGTCGCCAGACGGATCAGGCCTTTCGGGCGAAACGAGATGCCCGATCGTGGCGAGATCGTTACCGGCTTCATCGACATCCAGGAAAGCTTCCTTTCGTACACCGTGATGGCGTTCGATCTTGGTGGCCGCGGGCATGTCATCGATTACGGAACGTTCCCTGAGCAGCCAACCCGCTATTACCAGAAACGAAATATCTCTAACTCGCTACTTGATGAGTTCGGTGAACGCCCTCTCGCTGATTTGATCACGTCCGGACTCGATGCGTTGGTGGAAGACTTGCTTGGGCGTGAGTTCATTCAGGATCAACGCGTTTACTCGATCGACAAACTTGGGATCGACAATCGCTTTGCGTTGGTGGCAAACGATGTGAGAGCGTTTGTACTTGAGCATATGCATCGCAGTCGTTTGGTCCCGATGCTGGGGCGGTTCATCGGCGCCAACACCAGGCACTGGCAAAAGCTAAGTGGCGGCAAGGTGAGACGCACACGCGGGGTGAACGTCGCTTTTCAGGATCCACCAAAGGGAGTCAAAGGCGTTCCGGAGTTACACGTCGATACCAACTATTGGAAGTGCCAACTCGCATCCGGCTTATCGGTACCGATGACGTCACAGACGGCCATCAGCCTGTTCGACGACACGCAAGAGAATCACTTACTGCTTGGTGAGCATTGCGAAGCGGAGCAACCCTACTTCGAAGAAGCCAAGAATGGCGACCGATGCATCGTGTGGAAAGCTAGAAACCGGCCTTGTGAAAATGAAAAATGGGACGAGATGACAGGGTGCATGGCACTGGCGTCAACTCTTGGCGTTTTTGCCAAGGCGAAGAAGTCGAACACCGGACAGTCCGACACCACGAAGAAGCAAAAGCCGAAGTACGGCACGTCCAAGTTGAATTGTTAGGGGAGAGCAGAGCAATGGCGAAACGACGAGTAATGACCAAGTCGATGAATGTTGAGGGAACGCAAACCCGATGCCCGAAATGCCTCAGCATCAAGCGAACCAAGTATCACCGGGTGATCACACGGCAGATCAGCGGTGTCCTGAGAAACGGACAGACGTATGACCATATCGTGTGGCGTCGCACCAAATGCCTCTCCTGCAACCAAGGAAGGACCGAGCGAGCGTACGAGCGTGCCGGTATTTTGATGCCTGGACGTGGCTCAGGACGCATCGAAGTGCGTGATTTACCGAGCCAAACGGACGTTTCCGCAAGGTAGGCCCTTTTCGGTTGGAACGCGTCCCAGCCAGCCCTAATTTCTGGGCATGGCTAAAGCAAACAGACGAACGACGTCCCAAGACGAGATCAGGGCTCGCATCCAGCAGATCGATGAGATCTTGGCATCGGGTGTCGAGTCGGTCACGACTGCAGGCACGACAACGAAGATCAATGCAGACTCTCTGCGCAAAGAGCGTGCTCAGCTTCGCCAACAGGTTCGAGGCAATCGCAACAGCCTGTTCACTCCCATCCACACATCGGGAGTATAGGCATGGGTGCGATGAATCGAGCCATCAGCCGAGTGAAGAGTGCGTTCACGTACGACGCGTTGACCCCCAAGGGCCGACGCAAAGCCGTCTCTCGAACGATCACGCGTGAGGACAACCACACACGTGGGTCAAAGCATCGAGCACTGCAGGCGAATGCAGGCGACCTCGTCCGCAACATGGCGGTCTGTGCTTGGGCTGTTCGTCGACATCTCGATTACGTCGCCAACTTTTCGTTCAACACTCGGACACCGCGGCCGGAAGTGAACGCCCAGATCGAGCGGCTGATGACTGAGGACTCTCGTCCTGAACGTTTCGACGTGGCGGGCAAGTTCGGCCGTGAAAAGATGTTTCGGATTGCCGAGGCACGTCGTGTTGTGGACGGCGATACGCTCTTGGTCCAGATGAACGATGGCCGGACGCAGGGCATTCAGGCTGACTTGATCAAAGACCCAGCCGACAAGCAGCTCGATGAGGAGTGGATCAACGGCGTTCGTGTCACTGGCACCGGCCGGGCGATGGAATTCGGCATCCACAAACGAGAAGGCTACATCGGAACGGTCGAGCATCGCCGGATTAAGGCAGCAAACGCGATTCACTACGGATTCTTTGGCGATCGATACGCAGCCGATCAGGTTCGGGGCGTTTCACCGCTGACCGCAGCACTGGATCCCCTACGGGATTTGAAAGACGCGATCACTCTGGCCCAGGCGAGAAGCAAGGTAGCCCAGCTGTTTGCCATGGCGATCAGTCGAGATGCCCCCGAGGACCATGGGGACGACGACGAAACCGAAGATCCAAACTACGCGTTGGATCTGAACGATCCGATGCTCTTGAACCTGCAGCCGGGCGACAAAGCCGAGTTTCTCGAATCTCGCACCCCGAGCACCGAGTTCCAGGCCTTCAGTGTGTTGGTTATTCAACTCGCGCTCAAAGCATTGGACATCCCCTACAGCCTGTTTGATGGCTCTGCATCGACGTTCTACGGCGGCCGTGCTGAGTGGCTGCATTACGTAGCAGCATGCAAGGACAAGCGTTGCGACCAATTGGAAATGCGACGCCAGTTCACCGTGTGGAAGCTTCGCCAGTGGATTCGTGATGGCCGTCTGGTTCTGCCACGTGGCTGGATGGTCGGCGACATCGATTTCGATTGGATCCCGACCAGCACCAACGCGTGGTGGGACAAGGGTAAGGAGACCAAGGGGCATGTAGCAGCCATCGGCGCCGGTCTCGACACGCCACAACGAGTCTGTGCCGAGCTGGGCATGGTCTACCAGGACAACATCGATGCCATTGCCGAAGCAGCCGAGTACGCCAAGAGCAAAGGCATTGTGCTTCCCTACGCGACCACCACGGACGCTTAACCACTCAATAGGACCATTCAAAAGATGACTCAAACAGCAACCCGACCTGCAGCACCCCAAACGCCAGTCAAAGAGACATTGTTCCGAGCTGGACGCGCTAACGTCGATGCTTCGAAGCTGGACGTCGATCGAGAAGGCGGGCGGTTTGAAGCCGGACTGATCAAGAACGTCTCGCTGATCGCAGTCGGTGAAGCACTCGGTCATGAACTCTGGATTGATGAAGTCACGTTGGCCCAAGTGGCTGAGTTCGCGCAGGCTAACAGCGAAGCAGGCGTGAAGTGCCGCTTCACACATCCCGGGATGAGTTCAGACGGCATGGGTCGATTGCTTGGACGCATCCACGACGTCCAGGTGAGCGACGATCGAGCAACGGGCGACCTGCACCTTGCAAAGCTTGCGCATGACACGCCAGACGGTGACCTTGCTGATTACGTGATGAACCTCTGTGAAGAGGATCCCCGGGCAGCCGGGCTATCGATCGTGTTCCACCACGACTTTGAAGCTGAAGCGAAGTTCATGGAGGAAAACCAAGAAGAGCATTCGTACGAGAACTATCGAGGCGACATCGTCACCGGGATGCGTTTTAAGTCGCCCGATCCCAACAACGTCCACAACTATCCACACGTTCGCCTGTCGCAGCTGAATGCAGCCGACGTGGTCGATGATCCGGCCGCAAACCCTGACGGCATGTTCGATCGACAGGGCTTAGCCCGAGAAGCCAGCGAGTTTCTGTCTTACGTGGCGGGGCTCAGCGAAGACAAACCAAACACAACCTCGTTCGGTGTTGATGCCGATCGCGCAAAGCAATTCCTGGGTCGTTTCCTTGAAAGTAACGGCCTTTCTATTACCTCGAAGGAGCCAACCGTGGCAACTGAAAAGAGTGAGCCCACAGTGGCTCCAACCCGTGAAGACTTCGCGGCCGAGCTGAACAAGTTCAATGCGAAGTTTGGTGCCGAGAACGGCAGCAAGTGGTTCACCGAAGGCAAGAGTTTTGCCGAAGCTTTGGAGCTTCATTGTGAAGCCCTGAGTGCCGACCTGACCGCTGAAAAGGAAGCCCGCACCGAAGCTGAAGAGAAGCTTTCTTCGCTGCAGCTGGGCGAAACGGAGCCTGTTTCGACGGGTGCCAGCGATAGCGACAGCACGAAGGAAAAGAAGACCTTCGCGCAATACACCAAAGGTCAAAAAAGCTAACTAAGCATCGCTGCGAACCGCACGCGATTTACATAATCCAAAATCACCCGCATCAGCCGAATGGCGGTGCAACATAGAAGGAAGTTTGAAAGATGGCTAATGCATTTGTAGGTACCGCTGAACTGTTGCAACTCGGTGATGGGAACATCAGCGACATCGACGTTAGCGAGTTGTTGGAGGAAGCGCCGTTCTTGAAGGTGCTTTCGGCAATCGAAGCGAGTCACGAGACCAGCCACGAGTGGCTGAAAAAGACCGCTGCACCGGGTGCTGGCTTCCGTGCTGTCAACGACGGCCGGGAGAACACGAAGGCGACGTACACCAAGGTGACGCAGGCTCTCAAGCTGTTTGACGCGTCGTTCGCAATCGACTTGGCGGTGGCGATGTTGCCCAGCGGCGATGCGTTGCGACGTCGCGAGGCCAAGGACCACCTGATGGCGTCATTCGCTGCCATGGAAGCACAGGTCTTCTACGGAACGGGTGCTGACTCGGACGGATTCGCAGGCTTCGCCAACGAAGCGACGGTCGACAAGAAAGATGACGCGATGGTCGTTGATGCGACCGGTACGAGCGTCGGAGCGGCAACCAGTGTCTGGGCCGTTCGTGTCGGCGAAGAAGCGGTTTCGGCCGTTTACGGCAAGGGCGCGACCATCGAGATCGGTGAAGAGTACCAAACCGTCTTGGAAGGATCGTCCACCGGTACCTACGACGCGATGCGTACCCCGATCCTGTTCTGGGGCGGTGTTCAAATCGCGACCAGCTTGGATTTGGGCCGCATCGTCAACCTGACTGCCCAATCGGGCAAGACCTTGACGGATGACTTGATCATCGAGTTGATCAGCAAGTTCCCTGCGGGTCGTGGTCCTACGCACTTGGTGATGAATCGCCAAAGCCAAAAGCAATTGCAGCAGTCGCGAACGGCAACCAATGAGACGGGAGCACCTGCCCCGTTGCCTTCGGAAAGCCACAACGTGCCGATCGTGGTCACCGACCAGATCAGCAGCACTGAAGCAATCGTCGCAGCCACGGCCTAAGCCCAATGAACTTGATGCAACTCGGACTGAAGATTCACGCGGCTGCCCTGCATAGAGCGGCGGGTGAGTTCGTCGAATATCGCAGCGGTCTCACACGAGGTCGTGTCAAAGCGGTGGTCGGTGAATCTACGTTCGAGCAGGGGGACGGCGAAGCGATGATCGAGGTCAAAACAATTGACTTCCTCATTGAACCGTCGGAACTCAAACGCATCGGGATCAGGGAGCCAAAGCGAGGAGACCAGATCACACGTAAATCGGGAGAGATCCACGACACCTGCCAGGGTTCAAGCGATTCCGTTTGGGAATGGTCGGATGCGGCAAACAAGACGTTCGTCGTGGTTCACACAGTGAGGAGCGGCAATGAGTCGTGCTAGTGACGTTCGAGACGCTGTGATTGCAGCGATCAAAGAGCAGATGCCTACCGAGACAGTCGAGGCGTTCGTTCTTCCCAGGTTCACGAAAGAGGAGCTGGTTGAGAGCGGTCCACGCATCGCGGTGCGGTTTGCGCGTCGTGATCTTCGTGTTGATCAAGGCCCCGATGAACGGGACGTCGTGATACACGTCGGTGTGGTCGATGTCATGCCGCCAAACCAAGGAACGGGAAGTTCCTACCGAGTCGAGGAAGTCGCCGCATTTGATGCAGTGGACGCACTCATGGAACAAGTAATCGCACTCTGGACGCCCAACGGTCCCCTGTCGCGTTGTTACATGGCTGAGCATTGGTTCGTATCGATCACTCAGCCTTTCGTGTTGGATGAAAAAGAACTCAAGGACAACAACAACTTCGTGTTGCTCGTCCAACTTACTTACCGAGATTCAATCGACGAATAGGAGTCGACAAACATGGCTGGACCAAGTGATCTGCAACGCGGAGCTTACGCGGGCAAAGAAACCAAACTGTACGTGAACATCGGCGGCACTTATGCCGAGCCGACGTGGGTGGAAGTCACTCGCGCCCGCAACGTTCAACGCAACCGTGGCCCGAACCTAAGCGACGTAGAAATGCACGGCGCAGCTGAGACGGGAGCTGTACCCGGATACCGCGCGATGAAGGGCAGTTTTGAATATGCCCGTCTGAAGGGAACCGACACCGTGTGGGCTGCGTTGGAAGCTGCTCGTGATGCTGGCGACATCGTCGACATCTGCCATTTGAATGGCCCAGTCACCGAAACGGCAAGCAAAGGCTGGCGTTGCCCCGTCTTGCTTGGCGAGACCTCGGGCTCGGCCAACGGCAACGATGGAGTCGTCGACACGATCCCGTTCAGCAAAGCGGATGCTCACAAAATCTCCGATGGCAGTGCTGTGAACTACGAACCCTACAGTGGCACGGACCCAGCGTAATCATGGCTACGAAAACGACCCGCGGCGAAATCGCTGCTCTGGCCGCACGACTGCCGCAAGGCAAGCTCTACGACTGGTGCGCTTCAGTGGCAAATTCCGGCATGCCCACTGATGTTGTTTATGTCGGCAATCAAGTGCTCTCTGATTGTCGTCAAGCAGCGATTTCGCCTTTGAAACAAGAGAGCAAAACCAAAACCAAGTCCAAGAAACGAGAGAGCAAAAAGAATGAAGACCTTCAGCGACAACAAGGGCGAGATCTGGACGTTGAGTCTGAGCTTGCAGAAGACTCGAAAGATGCGGGAAGCCCTGGGGCTGGACCTGCTGAATCCGAATCACTACCTGCAGATTCTGAACAGCCTGACTGATCGCATGGCGTTCGTTTTCCTTCTTTGTGAAGAGAAGGCGACAGCCATGAAAGTCGATGCTGATCAGTTCGAGGAACGACTTTACGACAGCCCACAACGAGACGGCGTCTCAACGGAGGCGAGCCTAGCGTTCATTCAGGAGACCGAGGATTTTTTCCTGAAGTTAGGGCAGAAAGCCCTGGCAGCGATCGCGAGGAAATCGATCGAGTCGATGAAGTCGGGCAAGGCGAAAGTCGACGAGATGATTGCGAGTGGGCAGTTCGATTCGCTCCTTCAGAAAGCCCAAGACGAGATGGATGCGTTGTTGCCGCCCAGCGTTGGGAGTGGGTCTTCGAACTCTCAGCCATCGCAGGAGTCGACTGGCAGCCATTAACGCTGCGGGAGTTGGTTGCAGCAGCCAAGGCGAAACAGATGGCTGCTTGGGATCATACGGCCGACCTGATGGCGTTGTACGCGACGATCCACGCGGGCAAGCAGTATCAGCGGGATCACTTCCACCCGTATCGAGAGTTGCCACCAACGCCACAGCACGACCTTGATGATCCCGGGGCTGAGTATGACCGGCTTATCGCGCTGGAGTCTCAGAAACGAGGCCCCTGAGCAGGCATTTTTCCGGCCGGATGTCCCTGCAGTCTCGGAAACTAAGCCACCGAGCAGGCTATGTCGACATTGTAACCACCAGCCTCATTCGTGCCAGATGATCACTTTCACCGCCAATATGAGCAAAGCAGTCGTCGACCGTAAGGCGTTGACTGCTTCTGTGGATCGGGGAATTGATAAGGCGATGCCGAAGTCGCTCGATTCAATGAGGCGACGGATCCAGGGCAACTACAAGGCTCGCAGTCGTCCGAGTCGCCCAGGCGAATCACCAAGTGTGCATTCATTCGGGCGAATGTCTCTCCAAAACGTGCAGGTTGAATACAACGCTCGCAAGAAGACCGGCTATGTGGGCCCGGCACTGCTCAGCGGCCAACGCTCTTTGGTCGAAACCGATCAACCGCTACCAGGGCTTTTGGAAGGCGGTGGCTGGATCACGGTTCCCGAGGTGTCGTGGGATGGCGAGCGGTGGTTCACGGAAACCCGGCGTCGGAGAGCGAAACCCGGTCAGAAAAGAAGAAAGCGGCGTGTTCGCATGGCAGCACGTCCAGCGATTGGCCCAGCGTTCAACGCTGAGGTCCAGTCCGGTAACACCCTATCCCCGTGGCAAAACGTGGTAACAAATGGCTAGTGCAGTTCAGATGGGTGAAGGCTATATCTCGATTGGCCTTCGAAACAGGATCGATCAAGGCGCCCGAGGCGTACAGGCAAGCCTGGACAAGATCGGCACGCAAACGGCGAAGCTTGGGGCGTTGGTCTCGGCAACGTCGGCAGCGATCCTCACAGCGCCGGTGATGGCGGCATCACGTCTACAAGAGACGATGAGCAAGTTCGATACAGTGTTCGGCGATTCGTCGGGCGAGATGCGTAAGTGGTCGACTATCGCGGCCGATGCGTTGGGAACGTCCAAGCGTGAAATGGAAGACATGCTCAGCGGCATGCAAGACCTGCTCGTGCCGATGGGTGTCGTTCCCGATCACGCGGCAAACATGTCGGCAACGCTCAGCCAGCTAGCAGTCGACTTAGGGTCGTTCAACAACGTTTCGACCGACAAAGCGTTTACTGACCTGATGGCGGCTATGACCGGTTCGGGTGAGGTAATGAAGAAGTACGGCGTCATCCTGTCGGAAACAGCGGTCAAACAAGAGATCCTGAACATGGGTCTGGATCCAAAGACGGCCGACAACGCGACGAAAGCCCAGGCTCGTTTGAACATCATCATGCGAGGAACGACAGCCGCGCAAGGCGACGCGATTCGGACTGCTGATGGATTCGCCAACCAGATGAAGCGATTGTGGGCAGTCGTCGAAGACGTTTCGGGTGTAGTCGGTGGAACGCTGGTCGATGGCTTTGCCTCGTTCGTTGGCCTGGCAGTCAACGCTGGATCGACTGTTCGCACGTTCGTGGAGAACAATCGCGATCTAGTGACGGTTGCTACAGCCTCAGCGGTGGCGGTTGGATTGGCTGGGGCGGGGCTCGTTGGATTCGGAGTAGCAACCAAGTTGGCGGCAACCGGCCTTGGTGTGTTCGTAACGGCCGCCACGGTTGGGGCGACGGTGATCGGCACCGCGTGGGCGGGTGTAGGACTCGTGATGTCGGCCCTTCAGTACAAAGCATCCATTGGGGCGGCCGTTGTCTCGATGGTCTGGAAGGCCAGCGCTGGAATCGTATCGAGTGCATGGTCGGCATTGGTGTCCACGTTATCGACGGCCTTCAGTTCGGCGACCTGGATCGCAGGGGCAGCGGTCACGACAGCGGCGTGGGTCGCAAGCGCCGGGGCGATCGCGGTAGCAATCTTCGGACTCGATGCCGTGTTACTCACAACCGCGGCGGCAGCTACAGCAGCATGGGGCGGAGCGGCCGGGACGATCGGCACGATCTGGACTGCGGTAAGCGGCTTGCTCGCAACGTTGTCGGTGGCAACTTCGGGGGCATGGGCAGCCGGAGCGGCGTTGGTGTCGGCCGGTTGGGCTGGCGTGTCGTTTGTCCTCACCGCACTGAGTGGCCCTGCTGGCATCCTGGCTGGCTTGGCAACGATCGCAACGGCGGCATGGACCGCAGGGGCGGGATTGGTTGGAACGGCGTGGACGGCACTCACAGGGGCGTTTGCAGCCTCAGGACTCGCAGGCGTAACAGCGGCGGGGCTCGCTTCGGCCGCGTGGAGTGCCCTCGGTGTCGTCATGGCGGCATTGGCTGTTGAGTCCAGCATCTCGAGCGCAGTCATCGCCACAGCGTGGAGTGCAGCAGCGGCATTGGCATCGCTGGCCTGGAGTGGATTCACGGCCGTCTTGGCATCGGCGTTGACCCCAGCGGCATTGATGACGGCGGCATCGTTCGTTGTTTCGACCGCATGGAGCGCCGCGGCCGGTGTCGCCAGTGCTGCATGGTCGACAGCTTGGGCAATTATCTTGGCCCCAATTACCCCGTTCCTCGTGGCGGGTGCTGCAGTGGTGGCGATGATCGGTGTCATGGCCGGTGGACTCGCAGCGTTAGCGATTTCGACAATCGACTTCGGTGGGGCGTGGACCAAAGCCAAGGGAGCCATCAGCGAGGTCGTTGCGATCGTGAAGCTGATTTCATCGACCATCATGGGTGCTCTATCGATTGGCGAATACGGCATGGCCGCACAAGCATTGTGGGCTGGCGTTCAGCTAGCGTTCTGGTCGGGACTGGAAGGAGCGATCGAGGCGTTCAAGTGGTTCTTTTCTGAAGCGTGGGAAATGACCAAGTCGTTCTTCACTAAGTTGCTTGAGTTCACTGCCAGCTCGATGATGACGCTCGCTCAGGCGATCGCGAATCCGACGATGGCCGCGGCGCTCGTGTTTGGCCAACTCGCATCGATTGCAGATTCAAGCATCTCGTTCGACATCTCAGCCAATGCAGATGCTGCCCGCCAAGAGCTACGGGACCTGCTGGCGAAGATCGAAGCGGCTAAGACCGATGCGGAGAAAAAGCGGGAAGCAGATTTGATCCGTGACGAATCGAAGTCCCCTGAGGAAGTGGCAGCTGAGAAGAAAGCCACGATCGATCGACTTGAGAAAGACGGAGCCCTGACCAAGCAGGAAGCCGATAAGGCTCGGGCTGCAATCGATCAACAGGCCAAAGGCAGTACCCACGAGGCGGATGCGTTCAAAGACAAGCTTCGCGCGATCAATCTCGAAATCATTGCATTGGAACACGGCGAAGATGCGGCCGAGCGAAAGCGACTTGCCGACGAAGGGCTTACGGCAACCCAGATCAAGATGATCCAAGCGTTGAAGGCCAAGAAGAAGGCACTCGAAGAAGCCCAGCAAGCCGAGAAGGATGCCGGACAACAGCGAGTTGATGCCGTGTTCCGGAAGGCCGATGAGCTACGGAAGGACGGAGCATCGCCCGACGCGATCTTCAAGGCGGTCATGAAACAGATCGACACCGACCAGAAAGCGGGACGGATCAACGACGACCAAGCCAAAGACGCACGAGGACGGGCCCGCGGCAACCTGGACGACGCGATGGGGCAATTACGAGATCAAGGCCGGGCAATGGCTGAGGCTCTCAGAACGCCACAAGAAAAGCTAGGTGCGGAGCTGAAACGAATCACAGACCTACAAGACCGTGGGTTCATTGACGAAAAGACCGCGCTCAGGGCTGAAGACAAAGCACGTCGCGAGTTTGCCGACGCGACTGCCAAGAACGAAGAGAAGGCCAATCAGCAATTCGAAGGGATTGAGCAGGAACAGCGACGGGTTGGTCCGTCGGCGACGTTCAGTGGATTTGCGGCGGCGATCATCGGAGGATCTGGCAACAACTTTGAACGTGACCAATTGAAGGCTACAAGAGACGTGGCCAAGCACACGAAAATCATCGCCAAAGAGGCGAAGAAGGACAAAGGGGGCAAGTTCAAGTAATGGCTACTGACTTAGTGCATGCGAGTGAACTCGCCAACGGACTCTACGGCAGCGTGGGCGTCCACAACGGCATCTCAATTCGAGAGATTTCCGGTCGAAGTGGTACCGAATCGGCTAGCGGTGCAGCGACGGCCCAGCGAACGTTTTTGGCATCGGGAACGACCGATCCGGTGGCAGCGAGAACGGCGTTGATCGATGGGCCGGTGCTGATTGATACCTTCGACGGGATGTATCGCGACATCATCGAGTGGGAGCAAGGCGAATCGTACGACTCGTGGTTGCTGACGGTGAAATACAGCTTCACGCCAGCGCCGGGACGCTACACCGTATCGATCGATACCACGGGAGGCTCGATTCTTCAAACAACGGCGTTGGCTCAGGTGGCTTATCCCGCCACGGGAGAGACGGCGATCGATTACGGCAAGGCAATCGATGTCCAAGACGGATCGCCCCAGGGCGTGGAACGCATCATCCCGGCACTGAAGATCAACGTTCGCGCCCGCATCTCCGGCGATTACACCGACGAAGAGGACGCGATGGACTACGCGTTTTTGATCGCAAGCTGCACTGGCCACATGGCATCAGGGACGTTCCTCAAGCATGCACAGGGCGAGTTGCTGTTTATGGGCGCAACTGGAGACATCATCGGCGAAGACCCGACACTCGACTTTGCATTCTTGTCGTCGAAGAACATCACGAACCAAACGATCGGCGACGTCGTTGGGGTGACAAAGCTTGGCCATGACTATCTGTGGTACGACTTCAAACGGGCGAAGCACCCGACAACGAAGATGCCGATCACCTCGGTACGGCAAGCCAACGTTGGTCGCATCTATGGATTCGCCGATCTGTCGGTTCTGAAAATCGGTGAGGTGTAAGCAATGGCGAATCTAAAAGTCTCGCCCGGCGACGACATCACGGCGGCGCTACACAACCAAATCGTCGATCGTTTGCCCAGCAGTAAGGCCGGTAAGCCTGCAATCGTTGGGGGGATGAGCCACAACTGGGTTCCCGTGCAGAACGATAGTGAAGACGACTTCGAAGAAGCTGACGTGGTCGCAGTGTTGGACTACCAGGGACCGACCGACAAGATCTATGACACGCAGCAAGCTGTTGAGTTTCTGATCGAAGAGCCGGACCCATCCGAAACGCAAACTCTCGGCGTCTGCTTGGCGCCGATCGCGGCCGGGCAACCGGGATACGTCGTCATCATCGGTGTGGCGCATGTGAATCTGGTCGTTACGAACGTGGCACACCAGTACGCGATCCCTGATCCATCATCGCCCCGAAGGCTGACCAGTTCGCCCTATGGGCCCGCTCGCATCATCGATACGGTGAACAGCAGCCGCGGCATCGTGGTGTTTGGCGTGGACGTTCCAGTGCTGGTTCGGTTCGCAATGACATCGGGTTGGACGAGCGGTGCTGCAACCGCAACGATCAAGACAATGACCGGTGACACAATTCGGACCGGCAGCATCGAAGACCCCGAAGGCATCTTTACCGAGCTAAGCAGCGGAGACAAAGGCTTGGCGGTCATGCAGGGTGGCAAGTATTACATCACCCAAGCGCACTGCGGGAGCTAATTGATGGGATGGTACGGGCCGAGAGGCAATTGTGGGTGCTGCATTAGCTGTGACATCTTCGAGGTAAAAACGGGGCCGGCCGGTGGATTCGATCCACCGAATGACGAGACCAAGTTTGAGACCGTGATCGATAGTGACAGCACTGAATGGCGGGCGGTAAAGAAGACGCTTCCGAAGACGTATTTTGCGATCGATCTTGAAGCGGAGCTGATCTACGACGGCAAGGCGATTGAGTACGCGTTGTTGGATCAGGATGACAACGTCTACTTGCGCTGGTCGATCAGTAATTCGGTCGAGGACATCTCAAGCGGTAGCTATACCAAGCTCGTGACTCGCACGTATGAGGTGACGTACGGTGGCGAGACAAAGACGCTCACGAACCAAAAGGCGTACACAAGCGTTGATGCGAGATGGGAGACGTGGGGCCATATCTTGGTCGTTCGCGAGGACACCGCGGCGATTCTGCCGATCAATTGGGATGATGGCATGAGTTCGTCGGTGAACACGTTCGAAAAGCCATCGGACTTTTACAGCGCAACGGCCGCGGGGGATTTCGATCACGTCAAGCATATCGAGCACACTTACCCGAACCCGGCATACGATCCTGGTGACCCTGGGGCCGAACCGGAGACGCTCAACGTCTACAGCCGATACGCTGGCTATCGATCATGCGTGATTCCCACTCGCGACCTAGGTGATGCGACCAACTACCGAATCGCTTACCGATTCACCCCAGGATGGTCTCATGCCACAGCTGGCAGCGTAAGCAATTGGCCGAAGCTTTCGTTCGTTGCCCGGCGAATCCACCAAGAGTCGATCACCGTCACCGAAGAGGATCCCTACGCGATGTGTGAGGATCAACCGGAGGTGAACGCGGCGTGTGAAGAGATCACGCCACACCCGGTATCGTTTCCCTTTTACGCGATGCCTCGTTGGCGGTTCGATGACATCGAGTTGCCGATCACGATGGTCGATGACTCAACAGTCGATGGCATTCTGATGCAGGGAGACTTCCCGGCATCGAGATGGAAACGAGTCTACAAAGGGCAAGTCGATTCACTTGGTGCCCAGGCCTACAACTATCTGTTCATGGAGTCGCAAGAGCACCTGACAGCCACACGAACGATCGAGGATGCAAACAACGAGTTCGACTTGGTTTTTAACGGTGGTGACATCAACGATCCGGCCAACTGGTCTCCGATCGTGACCGAGATTGCATCACCAAAGCCAAGGCGAAACGCAAAGGCAACGGTGTGGCTCTATCCGAGTGATTCCGATCCGTGCGAGTGGGATGTTGAATACGAGATTGAATTGCAGATGGAGCTGGCATGGACCCATAAGGTCCTCCAAAGCCCTGGTGTGTACGTCGATTCTGACTTCCACACAAACAAGCAATTCCGTGTTTCGGTCTCGTACCAACCGGGCGACACAATGGGCACGGTAAGACCATCATCCCAAAAAGGTGACCCGCACTACCACAGCGGCAGCAATCGAAGGCTCGCGGCGGTGAGATTCCTAGCTGGATCATCGGGCAGGTCCCCGATCACACTGCCCCGGTGGAGAAGCACGCCAAGTGACGTGGTTGTAGACACGTCGGCACCGCAATTCGCTGAGATCGTAGGAGGGACCTTCAATCCGAGCAATTACATCGGTGACGTTGCTTACTTTCCTGTCACGTTCCACTTTAGCCACATCGAGAAACGATCTGGTTGGAACCAGATGTATGCGTACTGGGATGTCGACTACGTCGCTCTTCACAAGACTCATGCGACGACATTGATCGCTGACACCGAGGCCGAACTATGGCACCCGTAGTCGAGTTCACGTGCATCAGTTGCCGGAGAACCTACAAGGCGACTGGCGAAGCAGAGTGCAAGATCTGCAAACCGAACCGGATCCATCTCAAACAATGCTTACCAATCTGCAGGACGAATCGGTGCGGGCACTTTGGGTGCGACCGATGCGATGGCGATGGCTGCAAACTGCTGAAGAATCCAAAGCAGCTGGTCAAAATGTTGCTGGAAGGCAAGGGCTGCCCTTTGCATCTACCTTCATTTCCATCGGTCGCTGAGTTGAAAACAAAGGTAGTAGCGAGTGCTACGCGGCTCTCGTAGTCCGCAGCTTTTCTCGCTTTGGGCGGTGCAATCCGCCATCGCCGAATCAACTTCGGCTGTATTGTTTGTGATCACTTTCGTGTCACGCATCCCAGTGTACTCACCACCGTCCAGAGTGACCAGTGGAAACGATGGCGCACTCAAAACGGCATTTGAAGTTGCCCTCGCGACCACCAATGATGATTGCATCCGAAGAGAGAGCCTTCGGTGTTTCTTCCACCTAAAGATGAGAGCAATCATGGGTGTCCTCAGCGAGAGCGTGCAGTGTCCCGAGACAACCTGCACCGCGTGCAGCGAGTGCCGCAGTCCGTCAGTAGCGTATAGAGGCCGCGTATGCTGCCTGTCGTGCGATTTGAGACGTTTGGCGAGAATTCTTGACCGGGGAGTGCCGTTTGTGCTCGGAGCGTTCCTGGGGGCGTCTGGGGCGGTCGTGTGCGTTATTGCCCTAACTGCGATTCAAATGTTTGTCGGCGAGTGATATAATCCCGCGAACAAGCTGAAAGCCATTAGGAGAAGGAAAAGTGGGTAAGGCAAAAGGCAACGCACCGGCTTCCGAACGTGACCGTCTGATCACCGAACTGCGCCGAGCTTACGGGGCGTGGAACATGCCAGAGGACGTGCTACTGGAAGAATCAGAGGGCACTCTTATTCGCAGATACGTGGTGGCGAAACTCATGGCTGTGGATAGCTGCGAAGCCCTCAAACTGGGGGTCAAAATTGCTATATCACTACTGCTTGGAGTTGTCGCTATGATTAAACGTGCGTCCAAGCTAACAACCATCAGGAAGTGAAATGCAGTCAATGAAAGAGCTTCAGAGGGTAAGGATTACCAAAGCGATTCTCGGGATAGTCCATATGCAGGTTTGCGCGGTAGACGATGCAACGGATGAGGAAATACTGGAGTTCTGCAACCGCAACAACTCGTCCGATGATCACAGCGTATGGAAAAAAGTGATCCGTGAAGGCAGTGAAGGGCCGTTTTCGCCGACAAAGTGCAAAGACTACGAAGGGCGAACTCACTTCGTGGTTGGCTCTTAGGTGCGGTAAAATGCCATTTGGCCAGAACCATGAACAAAGTCTCGGGTGCCCAGACGCTGCTTACAGGGCGTCGCGACCGATGTGAGTCGCTAGGGTGATTTTCGCCACCAGATTTTCGGGTGGACAACTTGTCCTCCCGAAAACACATCCGCCTCGATTTAGCCCGCAATTTACGGCACTTTCGCCAATTTCTGGCTGCCGACGACTCGGTCAAAATCGCCCGAAATCGGCAAGAACGGGCATTCCCGAAGATGGATTTCACGCCTGATTTTGTACCGGCCGGGGCTAGGGTAGGCGTGGAGGTCTCAGTTACCAGGCCACTGAGCGGGCGATCTATCCGGCATGTCGGGGTCTCACCTCGGTGGCGACATCCCACTATCTGATTTGGGTGGCGACTCTTGGCGCCGGTGTGCTATTCTACGGCGGGCTAGGTGCGGACTAATTACCCGAGCTGAAAGTCAGTTTCTCGACTGATTGCCCGATTTTTACTTTCGAGAATCCACCCACCGCTAACGAGAAAGCGAGTGTCTAGCATGGCAACCAAAAACGCGGTCGCGTACGTCCGCATGTCGACGGACGACCAAGAGGCGTCTCCAGAGCAGCAACGAGACGAAATCGGCAAGTACGCAGCCCAGAACGGCTACAAAGTCATTCGCTGGTACGAGGATCTAGGCGTAAGTGGCGACAACACGGACAAGCGTATCGACTTTCAGCGGATGATCGGGGCGGGAGCCTCGGGGGAGTTCGAGGCGATTCTCTGCTGGGACCAAGACCGCTTTGGCAGGTTCGATATGATCGAGGCCGGTCGATGGATCCATCCATTGCGTCAAGCTGGCGTTCACCTGGCAACTTGCACCGATGGCCGGATTGATTGGTCTGACATGGCCAGCCGGTTGGTTTACTCGGTGTGTCAGTAACCAAGCCCCTGACCAGGCGTTTCTACCCTAACACAGTCTCAGTTACGACGCCACTGAGCAGGCGATGGGGGCAGCATATCACGGTCGCGTGATCGCCGCCAAGTCGTTTTCCAGTCTCGCAATCGGCAATCGTCATTGAGTCGCAGCAAAGAATCGCGTGATGGCCTGCTTGGTGGTGAGGATGTTCGATCCGATCTTGATCGTTTCCAGCTTGATGCCGTTGATTCCTCGCTTGTGCCATCGCCAGACGGTGGAGAGGTGTGGGTGAGTAGGGATTTCTTTAACGGCCTCGTTCAACGTGATGAGGTCTTCGGTGAGTAGATTCAGCTTTGACATAAAAAATGCTCCTCGTTGTTTAATGCAATCCGATACGACGGATGCAAGTCAACGAGGAGCGTTGCACATGAAATTGCAATTGCAAGTCAGACGAACGTTAGGCTATCGAGGGTCCGGCTTTGGCTGCTTGGATCGCTTTTTCTTCGGTCTGCTTGGCGTAATGTTCGGTCATTGCCGCCTTTGAATGACCAAGAAGCGCTTGTGCTGCTTCGACACCCAGGGCATCGCGAACGACAGTTCCAGCAAGATGGCGCAGCTGGTAGGGAAACCAGTGATCGACTTTGGCTTTCTTCGCGGCCCGTTTGATTGCTTGGTGATAACCGTTAGTGCTGAACATATCACCGGCGCGTGACTTCGGATTGGCCTTTACGTTAGTTCCTGGCTTGTTCCTGCCCGGCCCATCGGGCGTAACACGATTCGCAGAGCGCTGATCACGGTACCACTGCGATGACTCTTGTGGCGAGAAGCAAAAAGCCTCGGGATCGCGAAAGAGGAGCGGGACGATAGCTTCCCGCGCATCACCGACGATCGGCACAGCCTTGGTTTTCCCACGATGGGCAGTTTTGTGCTTTGCGGGACGATAGATCCAGTCTTCACGACTTCGATCAATGTCGCATGGTCGCATCTTGCAGACTTCACCCGGTCGCATTCCCGTTGCTGCTTGCACTCTCACCATCGCTTTGACAGTAGGGGAGAGGTGTTTAGCAGTGGCTTTAACGATATCGATTTCAACGAACGTTACCGGATCCGGTTCAGGTGCCTCAGTTTGGCCGTAGCGGAGAGGTTCAAGCGAGTTGAGCGATACCAATTGATCCGGCTTCACAATTTCGCAGCTAACTGCATGCTTGAAGATGAGGACGATGTTGCGAACTTGGCGATTGACGTAGTTCCGACTGTTGCCGGACGCGATGAAGACTTCGCGAAGACGTGAAAGCTTGCGAGGTCCGAAGTCGGAAGCGGGCTCTTCACCGTATTCAAGCTCAATCAGGTCACAAAGACCGCGATAACGCCGAAGCTCTTTAACGTTGTTTGCGTACTTCGTTTTCATGTGCTGGCGAAACTCACCAGTGACGCATCGGACCGTAAGCGTCTGTTCGATTTGCCTCTTGGGCTTGTCGGGCGCTTTCAAACCGTTGCTGTTGTACTCCGAGAGCAGCGCGAAGTATTTGGCGCGGGACTCGGGGGAGTCGTATTCGCCTAGATAGAAGTCGCTGCCATCGAGTGTAACGACGGCTTGACCCGAGACGTGATACCGATAATCCGGCATCGCCTTTTTGGGACGTGGCATTGAAGATAACCCTCTCGTTTTGGGTTATCCGGTATGGGACTACCGGATAACTCTCTGTGAGACGGGTTGCACGGCACATTGCCGGTTACTCTAAGTTGAGTATCAACCACGATTTAGAACAGCTCCCCCGACAGGACTCGAACCTGTGACAAGCGGATTAACAGTCCGCTGCTCTACCGACTGAGCTACAGGGGATTTTTAAGCGTGATTCTTTACAAATCACTTAGACTTTCTTTCTCGGCAATTCCTTGCCGTCGTCTCTCTTAATTTGCCGAAAATTTACTGAAACTCCCCTGCCGTGGCAAGGGCGGGGGAGCTCAGATTTTGATTCATCTGGGATTTTTTCATGATCGCCGCCGATTCTGGCAATTCATTCGCCGGTTCGTCGCATCTGATTCACGCAAATACTGCTCCCCAATCACCCGACACCGACTCTTGCGGTAAATCACACCAACTTGGGGCGATTCGACTCCACTGGCTTCCCGTTTCAGCCTTCCCGTTTCAAGGGAACCAGCTGATCCCGGCAAGGTTCGGGCGGATGCGCCGGTTGTGAGTCCTGGAGTGAGAGATTCTGAGAGGCGTGGAGAGCCGGGGGCTGATGTCTTGAAGTTGCGGTTTTTCACAACCCGACGAGGATGCGAGGGAAAATGGATCTTGGTTCGGTCACCCCGCTGACGCGTCGGGTTATGATTTTCCGCAAAAACGACAATAGCACAAATGCAAAAGTTGCGGACGTCGGGGTGGGCGGCTTACAGGGGGACTGACGACAGGTTGGAAACCTATCTCACTTGGTGCGGACGAAACTCTTGACGAGTTTCGCTACGGGGCGAGCTGCGGTTAGGCTTGTGATTCGTCTTCGAGCGGGTTGTCGCCCTTGATCTTGATCATCGTCACTTCGTTGCCGATGTCATTGTAGTACACCTCGCTCATCACTTCGCTGATCAGCAGTACCCCGCGGCCGCCAGGGACATCCAGCAGGCTCTCTTGGCGTGGATCGGGGACTTTTTCGGGGTCAAACCCTTCGCCTTGGTCACGGATCCGAATCATCACTCGCTCGCTACAGCACGTCATCTCGACTTCGACCGTTTTGTCGCGAGCGTTGCGGTTGCCGTGACGCACCGCATTGACGATCGCCTCTTCGTACGCCAACTGGACGCGAAATAGATCCGTCGCAGGCCACTCACGCTGGCTCATCTCTTGAATCAGTTCTTCGACCAAGTCGCTGCCAACCCGCGTGTCGCTGGGAATCGTGTGTCGTCGCGTCCAGGAAGGACCGTGGTTAGTGCCCATGACGGATGTCTCTTTTCGCACGTGTTCTGAACTCACGTTGTTTGGGACGAATGAGGAAGGAATTGCTAAGTCGATCGCCGCATGTTTTTTTTCGTATCGTATCGCTGCCGGAAAAACCTGTAGCGTTTCTTCGCTTCTCGCTCGGCGAAAATCACGCTACACGCTCCTTTCGCGTTGCAAAAGTCGCGATGTTAACGTTATCGGCCGATGTCTTATTCGATCTGGCGTTTTTCGTAAACAGCATTCCGAACGTATCCCCCCCCCGAACTTCACAGTCGTCTGATTGCATGCAAATTAACCACCGCTGCCTCATCGAGGCTCAATTAATGAGCACGATGCGGGAATTCAGCGGCGATGGTGTGCTTCCACCGAACGAGGCTCTAGCTCGCGTTTCACGGGGACAGCTCGCAATAAAATGCTCGGCTCACCACAAATTCATCCAGATCCGATCAAAAATTCATCCGCTGTATTCGCGTCGAGCAAATGGCGTGCCCGTCGCAGCCTATAGACTTTGCGGTTTTGAGGAGAGGGGGCGAAGCGATGCGGACTGACGCTAAAGGGGCGTGGAAGGCGGGGGGAGAGCAGATGACAGGGGGACTGACGACAGGTTGGAAACCTATCCCACTTGGTGCAGACGAAACTCTTGGCGAGTTTCGCTACGGTGGAAGATTGATGCGGGGAGGGCTGGTGACAGGCTGGAAGCCTATCCCACTTGGTGCGGACGAAACTCTTGGCGAGTTTCGCTACGAGGGAAGATTGATGTTGGGAGGGCTGGTGACAGGCTGGAAGCCTATCCCACTTGGCGCGGACGAAACTCTTGGCGAGCTTCGCTACGGGGGAAGATTGATGCGGGGAGGGCTGGTGACAGGCTGGAAGCCTATCCCAAGTCAAGGTCGTCGGCATAGCTTGACTAGGCCGTAAGTGTTGTTGTATAAAGGGTTTCTGCAAAGAACGCTAGACACGCCATTTTAGCGAGTGTAGTTATTC
>NZ_BAABGA010000075.1:0-28651 GCF_039541335.1 Novipirellula rosea
GGCTTACATTCAGTTACGAATGCGGCACGAATATGGTTTATGCTAGCTTGAAAGGGCTCGGCCGTAAGGCACCGGGTCGTGCGTGGGACCCGGCCGCTGACGCGTCACGGCTCATAAATCAACAAAAGCCGTTGACGACTTCCGCCACGCCCCATCCTGAGTATTAGCCCTGACAAAACACTAGCCTGTCATCCCCTAGCGGAAATCTCTCGAGCGCTGATCCAACTGAAGCGACTCGTTTGCCAAGTCGGAAATACGACCGACGATCACATGGATCACCCCTTTGCGATTTTCTAATTTGCCGTCGACGAGCCATAGATTGCTCGCCTGAGCGATCCGAAAGAATCGCTTCCACACCGCCGCATAAAAAACCAGGTTCACCGCCCCTGTTTCATCTTCGATCGTGACAAACGTGATCCCTTTGGCGGTTCCCGGCCGTTGACGCATCAAGACTAATCCGGCGACGCGAACGTGCCGCCCGTCTCGCAGCGTCTTCAGTTCGCTGGCACACACGCAGCGCTGCCGGTTCAGTTCGCTCCGCATGAACGAAACCGGATGTGCCTTTAAACTCATGCCCGTGGTGCTGTAATCCGCGTGTACCTCCTCTTGAGGCGTCATCGGAATTAATTCTTCGGGGATCAATTCGTCGTCGTCTTGCTCGGCGTCGAACAAAGGCCGCGACTGAGGTTTCTTTTCTACGGCCAACGATTGCCAAATCGCCCCCCGCCGATCTCCCGCGATCGACTCAAACGCATCGGCATCGGCCAACGTTGCGACCACCGCGTTGGATACCTTGGTGCGATGAACCAATTCCGCGATGCTGCGAAACGGGCCATGACGCTCGCGTTCGCCAAGGATCACATCCGCCGCTGCGGCGGGAAATCCACGCACCATCTGCATCCCCAAACGAATCGCAGGTTGCGACCGGTTGGCATCTTTGTGCAGCGTCGATTCCCAACGACTCTCGTTGATATCGACCGGCAGCGTTCGCACACCATGCTGTTTCGCATCGGCGACTAATTGTGCGGGCGCGTAGAATCCCATGGGTTGGCTGTTCAGCAGCGCCGCGCAGAACGCAGCGGGATAGTGGCATTTCAAATAACACGACGCGTAGACCAACAACGCAAAACTAGCCGCATGCGATTCAGGAAACCCGTATTCACCAAACCCACGAATTTGGTTGAACACGTGCTCGGCAAACTCACCCGTCAATCCATGATCCTTCATTCCCTGGAGCAATTTGACTCGGAAACGATCGATCACACCGGGACGCCGCCACGCCGCCATTGCGCGTCGCAACTGATCCGCTTCACCCGGGGTAAACCCTGCCGCGACCACCGCCAACCGCATCGCTTGCTCTTGAAAGATCGGTACTCCGAGCGTTTTCTCTAACACGCCGCGAATCGCTTCGCTGGGATACACCACCGCTTGCGGATTCTCGCGAGCTTGCAGAAACGGATGCACCATGTTGCCTTGGATTGGCCCCGGCCGCACGATCGCGACCTCGACGACCAGATCGTAGTAGCAACGCGGCTTCAATCGCGGCAACATGCTCATCTGAGCTCGACTTTCGATCTGAAACACACCCACCGTATCGGCAGCACAGATCATGTCGTAGGTCGGTTTGTCATCGGCCGGGATGTTGGAAAGCGACAACTCGCGTCCATGATGCTCGGACACCAATTCAAACGCACGACGAATCGCCGACAACATGCCCAGCGCTAGCACATCGACTTTCAAAATCCCCAAATCATCCAAATCATCCTTGTTCCACTGGATCACCGTGCGGCCTTCCATTGCCGCGTTTTCGATCGGACACAGCTCGCACAAATCGCCTTGCGTGATCACCATCCCGCCGACGTGCTGAGATAAATGCCGTGGGAAACCGACAAGCGATTGAACCAGATAGACGAATCGCTTCCCCATCTCGGTATCAGGATCCAGTCCACCGCCGCGACATCGCTCGGCAAAGTCAGTCGCACCATCACGTCCACTGGCAAATTTGGCTAACGAATCAACCACATCCGGCGACATCCCCAGTGCCTTACCGACTTCGCGAATTGCACTGCGAGTCCGATACGAGGTGACCGTGGCGGTCAAACCAGCACGATGACGGCCGTACTTTTCATACAAGTACTGCAACACCTCTTCGCGGCGTTGATGCTCGAAATCAACATCGATATCGGGTGCTTCGTTTCGCTCGCGGCTAATAAATCGCTCGAATAACAAATCCGTTTGACTGGGGTCCACGTTGGTGATACCCAAACAGTAACACACGGTCGAGTTGGCTGCCGAACCACGCCCCTGACATAAAATATTCCGCTCGCGAGCAAAACGGACCATGTCCCAAACGGTCAAAAAATAGGCTTCGTACTGCAGCTCGCGAATCAATTCCACCTCGTGACGGATCAACGCGATTACTTTCTCGGGAACACCGCCCGGCCATCGCTGCTTTGCCCCCTCCCAAGTCAAACGACGCAGATGGTCGATCGGTGTCATCCCGCCGGGGGCAAGTTCGACCGGATACTCGTAGCGAAGTTCATCGAGTGAAAACCTGCACTGCTGGGCAATTTCGACTGTACGAGCGATTGCATCTGGGGCATCGCGATACAAATCGGCGATCTCCGCCAGCGAACGCATGCCATGTTGGCTATTGGCAAATCGCTCGCGGTGAACATGATCGATCGTGGTTCCATGACGGATCGCCGTCACACAATCATGTAACAACATCCGCGGGGCGGTGTGATAATGAACATCGCCGGCGGCGACCAACGGCACATCGTTTTTCAACGCAAATTCACGCAGTCGTTCCGCCTTGCCGCAATCATCGACGCCACGGTGCAATTCCAGAAACATGTAGCGACGACCGCCAAAGACATCTCGAAATGACGTTCGCAAAAATTTCCCAGTACACGCGTCGGTCGGAATCACGGCGGCGATCATCCCTTCGCTAGCCGCCGCGATATCGTCCCAGGCAAGTTCACATTGCCCCTTTTCGCATCGCATCCGGCCCAGCGAAATCAGCCGGCACAATCGGCCGTACGCCGCACGGTCGGTCGGCCAAACGACCATCGGTGGGGCATCGATGGGATGCAGTTCGCTGCCCACGATGTACTGGATCCCGACCTCTTTGGCGGGAGTATGTCCGCGAACGATCCCCGCCAGCGACGATTCGTCGGTGATCGCGATTCCGCTGTAGCCCAACTCATGGGCTTGCTCGACAAGTTCGTCTGGATGGGAGGCCCCCTTCAAGAACGAAAAATTACTTTTGCAGTGCAGTTCAGCGTACTGCATCGCGCCCACCCCAACGGAGAACATCAGCCCAACCAAGCAATTGGGCAATCAAAAACATCGATAAAATCGCCATTTGGACCGTCATTTGCAAAGATTCTAGTACAGCGAACGAATAGTAATTTTGCCACGCGAAGCAGCTTTCAGCGACACGAAAACCTTCAAACCCTATTGATTCGAAATGCAACCGGCACCGATGACGGCCTCCAACGCCCATTCCACCCCACTCAGCAATGAAGCCGATGTCTCTCACCCAGTGCTGGTGGGGTATCTGTTTTGGATCCTGGGATTTTTCGGCGCCCACCGCTTCTACTTTGGCAAACCGCTGACCGGGATTTTGTGGTTTTTCACCGGCGGGCTCCTACTGGTCGGCTGGATCGTCGACGCCTTTTTTATTCCCGCGATGGCAGACGAGGCAAACCAAAGATACCCCAATGGCCGCATCGATTACACCGTGACTTGGGTGCTTCTAACATTCTTAGGGCTGTTCGGCATTCACCGCTTCTATATGGGCAAGATCGGCACAGGCATCATTTACCTAGTGACCGGCGGGCTCTTTGGGATCGGTTATGCCTACGATATCTGCACACTGAACGAGCAAGTCGAAGAGCTGAACCGGTTTGGCTGATTTGCGACTTGGGCTGGTCTCTTGCCGTCTTCTGCGACAAATCATAATCCGAAGCGTAAGTTCTGAAGTTGCGCTATTAGACGTTCTTCGGGCCAAAGGCTGGGCCATCTGCCTAGCCTGGCCCAACGGGCCAGGTTTTCTTCATTGGTTTTCTTGGTCCCAGCCTGTTGGGCTGGGCTAGGTAAACGTCCGGGGCTTTGCCCTTAAATACAAACACGCAACTTCATACAGCACAAGCGAGGTCTATGGCTCAGGCCACCGGACGCACGATCACCTTGGCACCTTGTTTGCCGATCACACGCACTTGGGTACCGGGATCGACAAAGTCTCCTTCGGTAACAACATCGACGGTGAAATCGTCCACCATCACACGCCCGCCTGGCCGTAGCGCCGAGATCGCTTCACCGACGCTGCCCACTTCGACGCGTTGCCAACCGGGTAGCGATGTGGCCGCCATCCCCTCGCTCGTTCCGCTACCTTCCAGTGCAACCGTCGGCTTTAACGTCAACCGACTCAGCCCCGGAATCTCACTTAGGTATTGAGCCAGCACCAGAAGCGCGATCAGAAAGGCGACAAAGGCTCCGACCACCGTCAGCACATCCATGCCAAGCGATGCCAGTTCTTCGCTGCTGTGAGGCATCAAGAAGCGTCGCGATGCCATTACCAACGACCCAAGCGACAACACAATCCCGCTGATCCCCGCGACGCCGAAACCAGGAATCACAAACACTTCGGCCGCGATAAACAACAATCCGATGACAAACAAGGTCACCTCGAGCCAACCGGCCGTGCCTCCCAAAAAACGACTCCAGAAAAACAGCCCAAAACAGAGCGTCGAGGTCAAGCCGCCGATCCCCAACCCCGGAGCACTCAGTTCGATCACCAAGGCGGTCAATCCGATCACGATCAACAGGAAGGTCACAAAGCCTGAGTTCAGAATCAGCACCAGTGTATCGACCCAAGTTCGCTCGAGCGTCGGAATCGGTTCCTGCAAATTCAGCGTCGAAGCCAACTCGGCGCGACTGGCCACGGTTTGATCGATCAGCCCGAGTTCGGCGGCGCGACGGCCATTGGCGGTAAAGAACATCTCTTTGCCCGCTTCGCGAACAGGCGGCCCCTTTTCCCAAGCGTCTTGGTTCTCCAGTGCAACCCATTCTTTGTCTGAAAAATAGCGAACCGAGCCGTTCTCTTTGTTCGTTGCTTTAAAGACAACCATGTCTTTGTCAGTCATCTTTTCGGCCAACGCGATTGGCCGGCCCGTGGCTTCGGCGGTGTCACGCACCTTTTGCGCCAACACACTGCGGCTCTTCGCTTCGGTGTAACGGTACGCCCCGTCGGCGCCCATCACGATTTCACCCGCGTCTCCGATACGAGCATCAGGCAGCATGATGATTTTGTCACACGACAGTGCAAACAGCGCCGCGCCACTGATCGCGTCCTTTTCGACGAACGCGACCGTTTCGACATCGTTGGCGTCGAGCACCATGTCCATCAATTCGAACGTGACCTGCGTGAATCCACCCGGGCTGTGGATATCAAAGATCACGACATCCACGCCTGAATCGACCGCATCGCGAAACTTTCGCTCCAGCAGTGCAGCGCTGAGCGGGTGAATCATTTCATGCAGCGGAATGATCACCGCTTTCCGCGGCGATGTTTGACGATCCAGCTCGGCTTTGGCGGCCTCTTGGCTCCGCGCCGCCACCGGCGATAGCAACAGGGCGGCAAGGCAAATTGTGATGAAAGTTGGCAAACCACGCATTTTGCGTTCCCAGAACAATGATGTCGTAAAACATTCGCCTTTTAATTCTAACAGACGATACTTACGAGGCTCGTTTCCAGATCAAATGCGGCGCCAAAAACTGGGAAAGATCAAAACCAGCACACTGAAAACCTCGACACGCCCGAGCATCATCAGCCAGACAAACAAAAATTTCGCCTGCTGACTAAACCCCGCATAGTTCTGCGTGGCTCCGACCACTCCCAAACCAGGCCCGATGTTGTTGAGCGTTGCCGCCACGGCACTGGCTGAATCAAGCAACTTTTCGTCCAACGTTCCTTCGTTCACGAGCGCTGCGGCCTTGCTTTTGGAAAGTGGCGGTTGACCATTCTCGATCGATTCCGCCTCGGCCTCGGCCAAATCCGCCGCCGACACAGCGCCCCAAGTCCCCCGCGGTTCAAACGTGATCAAAAACAGCCACGAGAAAACAAAGATCGCCAAAATCATGGAAAAGTAGACCACGATGCCGTGTGCCAAGTGAGGATCATCGACTGGGGCTCCGCCGACGCGAATCGGGCGAACCACGCGAGGGCGATGAGCTCTTTCGATCTCAAGACGTAGGATCTTGTAGAACAACACGTGACGAATCACCTTCATTCCGCCCCCGGTGCTGCCGGCACAACCCCCGACAAACATCAGTAACAACAAGATGCCTCGACCAAAATTATTCCACTGATCAAAATCCGCCGTCCCATAACCGGTCGTCGTAATGATCGACACGACTTGGAACAACCCGTTGCGGACCGATTCACTATACGTGCCAAACCCCACATCCCCCGCTCGCATCCCGAAGAACACAATACAAATGGCAACGCCAGCGATGATGCCGACGAAGGTGCGGAATTCGATATCGCGAAGCAGACGCCGCGGACCATCAAAAATGGACAGATACAGCAGCGTAAAATTGGTCCCCGCCAACACCATGAAAACGATCGTTGTGTACTCGATCGTGGCACTTTCAAAACGCCCAAGACTGCGGTTGTAAGTGCTAAAGCCGCCCGTCGCCATCGTGCCAAACGCATGACACAGTGCATCGAATACCGACATTCCTTCGATCGCGTAGATCACCGTTAGAATCGCGTTCAGCGCAATATAGATTGCCGCAAACACCAATGCCGTATGCTGCATCCGCGGCATACTGCCTTCCTTGGTTGGCCCTGGCATCTCGGCTCGCATCATCGCTTTGCCCGCCGATCCTTGACCCAGGATCGCGACAAACAAAACGACAATCCCTAGCCCGCCGAGGAAGTGGGTCCACGACCGCCAAAACAAAATACAATGCGGCACGCTGGCGGGCGTTTCCAGATCGGTGATCACCGTCGCCCCGGTCGTGCTAAAGCCTGACTGGGACTCGAACATCGCTTCGATAAACGTGATCGGACGATCCGGCGCGATCTCGGTTCCACTCAAATAATAGGGCAACGCCCCGAGCACCGTCGCCAACACCCAACTGAGTCCGACGATCGCCATCGCCTCTTTCTGATACAGCGGTCCGCCGCGATGACGTCGACCGATCACCAGCAACACGCCTCCCACGATCATGCTGACCGCGGTTCCCAACAACAGCCCCTTGGCTCCTTCGATTTCGAATGCCTCGGCCGCTGGCAAATGGGTTCGGTTCGCAAATGCCGGAAAGGCAAATGGCAAACAGAAACTCATTGAGCCGCCAATGAGCAAACAGATTGTGCCGAGCACGCGAAACAGGAGCGGAAAGTTCAAAGCACGTCGGTCGGTAGCGAAGGGAGAAGCGGGGGACCTTTTGTCGTGCACACAGCTTAACCAGACTTTGCCGAGTGTCGTAGAGTCCTTCGCGAACGAAGTCGTGGCCTCATCCGCTTTGGCAGCAGACGGGTGATTTTTATGGCGGAGCGGCGCGAGCCGCCCGGTCAAAATCGAACGTTTTACTCGCCGCGACCAGGCGGCCTCGCGCCACACCGTTACCCAAACACCGTAGAAAACAGGGTTTCGATAGCAATTTATCTTTCCTTCCCGATGGTTCCGACTATTTCCCCCATTTCCGCTTGGTGTTGATGCCCCATAATTGATTCAAAAGGACTCGCGAATCCACGCGAACTCTCATCTTGAGCATCCGAAAAGGGGTCTGACCCTCTCCGGCGAGACAAAAAAACTCAACAAAAACGACTCGCCTCCAAAGGGTCAGACCCCTTTTCGGATGCTCTATTATTGTCCGATGGAAACGAATCTATGTGCGGTCGATTTACGCTCCGAACCTCAATGGCTGATCTTCGCCAATTGTTCCTCCCTCAAGAGGATCCCGATGTCTTTTCGGGGGCGGTCGATTCCGTGCTGAATCGACCTCGCTACAACATCGCCCCGACTCAATCCGTCGCGGTGATCCGTCAGCTTGCCGACAACTCGCCGGAATTCGCTGCGATGCGGTGGGGATTTATTCCTAGCTGGGCCGACGATGTCGCCATCGGAGCTCGCATGATCAATGCACGCAGTGAAACGATTGACCAGAAACGGTCGTTTCAAAACGCTTTCCAAAACCAGCGTTGCCTGATTCCCGCCGACGGTTATTTTGAATGGCAAAAGGTGGGATCGGCAAAGCAGCCTTATTATTTACACCAACCCGATGACGCTCCGTTTGCGATGGCCGGACTTTGGGAACTGAACACGAAAGCATCCGATGACGCATCGCCGATCGCTTCGTTCACCGTGATCACGACGGCGGCCAATTCGGTCACCGGCAAAGTTCACGATCGGATGCCGGTGATTCTTGATCGCAAGGATTTCCAGGCCTGGCTTGACCCCAATTTCCACGACACCTCGTCGCTGAAAAAACATCTTACTGCCGCAGCGGATGACTTTTTCGAAATCACGGCCGTATCGCGGCGAGTCAACCACGTTGGCAATGACGATTCCGGCTGTATTGAACCCGTGGCCCCTAAACCGCAAGGCCCCAAGACAACTCAGGCGACACTTTTCGATTAACCACCGCCGTGTCCCTGATTAACGCTCCTCTTCGGCCGACTCATCCACGGTCGTATCGAATTGGCTAAGCGTTGCCAAGGTTCCATCATCGATTTCGATGGAATCAAACGTCTCTCCCATCAACGTTTCGTCCACCAACGTTGTTGCACCGGTACTTTGGCGTTGACGTGGCAACATCCGCGAGACGATCACGGTGATATTGTCCTCGCCGCCTCCTTCGTTTGCGACGCGGATCAATTCTTGGCATATCGACTGTGCATCGTCTCCCTCGCTAACCATTAACGCCAAGGCATCGTCGTTGACGTAGCGATGCAGTCCATCACTACACACCACCACAGTATCGCCCACTAACAACTCAACCCTTTCCACCTGAGCGACTAAGTCTCCCTCGAGTTGCCCGCCCAAAACATTCCAAAGCACGTTGCTCCAGCGACTTGCGGATTCCTCTTCTGGCGTCAGGTCGCCCGCATCGACCATCCGTCGCGCCAGCGTATGGTCCGTGGTCAATCGCTGAGTATTCCCGTCACGAACCAAGTAACAACGGCTATCGCCGGCATGCAAGACCGACAGATAAGGCCAAATAATTTCGGCCATCGTCAATGTCGTCCCCATCCCAAATTGTTCGGGGTTTTGCTGAGCTTGTCTTAAAATCATCGAATGAGTATTGCGGAGCAGCGTCTGCATCCACCGAGCTTGCTCGATCCCATCCCAAGAATCGGCATTCAAGGTTGGCCGCGTCGGGTCCGCTAAACGCCGGGCAAGAAATTGGACTGCCAACTGACTCGCCCGTTCGCCAGCCGCATGCCCTCCCATGCCGTCCGCAACGATCAAAATTTCGCTCTCCGCCTCGCCAAAGAACGTCAGCGGTGGATCATGAGGCAAACTCGTCGAGGTCGAACAAACACTCAAGCGGCGGGTTCCCACCAAAAACTGATCTTGGTTCGATTCGCGTGCTCTGCCGATATCGGTCAAGCCGCACGTGTCAATCGTGACGCCAGCGTCCCCGTGGGATTGCGGGTCCGAACCACTGTTAGCACCATTCATGTCGTTCGCTGCTCACCGGGCAATATGATTAGATTCACGCTGAAATGCGGAGCTCGACAACAAGCCCTACCTTAAATTACCAAAATGCCACCGATCTGTCGCTAATCCCAAGACTGCCATGTTCGCTTCGCCCCGATCGCTTGCCAAATCGCATTTGGAAGTAGCGAACCGATCTGGACACCGAGAGTCACTAACGAAAGAAGGATAAAACCTGCGCCCGAAACCATTGACTTTCTTGCCTAGCAATGATCCGCTGACCCCTGAAACGCACACATCAGCCGATTTCGTGCAGACCTTTTTTCGGAGCACCGATGATCTTTCGCATCAAAGAAAAGTTTTGGGCTTGGGGCGATGACTTTTCCATCACCGATGCCAGCGGCGACTCGCGGTATTACGTTGATGGCAAAGCGTTTTCATGGGGCGATAAACTCTCGTTCCAAGACACCAGCGGCAACGAACTGGCATTCATCAGCCAAAAATTGCTCGCATGGAAACCAACTTACCAGATACTGATCGACGGTCGTGTGTTTGCCGAAGTCAAAAAGGAGTGGACTTGGTTTAAGAAGCAATTCACGCTCGATGTCCCTGGTCCGAACGACTACACGATCAACGGATCATTTTGGTCGCATGAATTCACGTTCGAGCGAAGCGGCCGGACTGTCGCAACGGTAAGCAAGAAACTGTGGTCGTGGACCGACAGCTATGGAGTCGAGATCGTCGATGGCGAAGACGAAGTCGCCGTGCTGTGTGCCTGTATCGTGATCGACCAAGTCTTGCACGATGAATCCAATCGCAACGATTAATCGCCTCCGGCGCCGTCCCAGAGGAACATCTAGGAATTCCCCCAATTTCGTAGCGAAAGTCGCGGAGACTTTCGGTGTTAGACGTCGAAGGCCGAAACTCTTTACCGCGGAGCAAGCGAGATCCGGTATGATAAAGCGGGGACGATCGATACGCCGGCAGGGCAACTCGAGTTCGATCGTCCGACCTTTTCTTCTGTGAATTCCGAGGCTCTCATGCTCGCGCGACTGAAAACGTTCACGCTGTTGGGGATCGAGGCGATGCCGGTCGATGTCGAAGTCGACATCTCGCCCGCCGCGATGCCCAAAACGATCTTGGTCGGATTGCCCGACGCGGCGGTCAAAGAGAGCACCCACCGCGTCGAACGCGCGATCGTCAACAGTGGCTTCGTTCGGCCTCAAGACCGAGTCGTGATCAACCTGGCCCCAGGGGATCTTCCGAAACAAGCCGCATCGTTCGATCTGCCCGTCGCCCTAGGCGTGCTGGCCGGCAGCGGCCAATTGGCGCTCGACCGGCTCGAAGATTATGCCGTCGTCGGTGAACTCGCGCTCGAAGGGTTGACACGGCCCATCCGAGGTGCCCTTTCGATCGCAATCGAAGCCTCCAAGAACACGAATTTGAAAGGCCTGGTCGTACCGGCCGAAAACGCACACGAGGCCGCCGTCGTTGATGGCATCGAAGTGATTCCAGTGTGCAGTTTGTCGCAAGCGGTTGCATTTTTTGCTGGCGAGATCGAGATCGATCCGGTCCCAAGCTGTGTTAATCAATTGTTTGAAGAGTTCAGTACCTACGAAGTGGACTTTGGGGACGTCCGCGGCCAAGAATCAGCCAAACGAGCAATGACGTTGGCCGCCGCTGGAAACCACAATCTCATCATGGTCGGTCCGCCAGGCAGTGGCAAAACGATGCTGGCTAAACGGATGCCGACGATCCTGCCGCCGCTGACGGCTCCCGAGTCGATCGCGACAACGCGTATCTACAGTGCGCTCGGCCAATTGCCCGCCGGACAACCGCTGTTGGCATGCCGTCCGTTTCGCAGTCCGCATCATACGATCAGCGACGCAGGATTGGTCGGTGGCGGAAGTCCTCCATCGCCGGGCGAAATCAGCAAGGCACACAACGGCATTTTGTTCCTTGACGAACTTCCCGAGTTCAACCGCAAAACACTCGAGGTGATGCGGCAACCGCTCGAAGACGGCGTCGTCACGATCTCGCGTGCACTCCGCAGCACCACGTTCCCAGCGAACTTTATGTTGATCGCGGCGGCCAACCCATGTCCATGCGGTTACCGCAGCGATCCACGCCGGACATGTAACTGTTTGCCGACTCAGATCGAAAAGTACATGGGAAAGATTTCGGGTCCGTTGATGGACCGCATCGACATACATATCGAAGTGCCCGCGGTGCCGTTTGACGAACTTTCATCGCCCGCCGGTGGTGGATCCACCAGTACCCAGATGCGAGCGGATGTCACGAAAGCTCGCGAAGGCCAATTGGCTCGGTTCGGTAACGGAGCGGTTCAGTACAATGCGCAAATGAGCAGCCGGCAGGTGCGTCAATTCTGCAAACTGAACAAACCGTGCCAGCACATGTTGCGGCACAGCGTCGAGGAGATGGGGTTATCGGCGCGAGCTCATGACAAGATCCTGCGAGTGGCAAGAACGATCGCCGACGTCGCTGGCGACGAATCGATCGACGAAACGCATCTCGCCGAAGCGATCGGCTACCGCAGCCTAGACCGCGACTTTTGGAGCTGAACCCATTGTCGCTCGGCTTTCCAAGCCGATTTGCGTCCGGACGAGTTCGCCGCAATTTGATTCGCTTCCGTCCGGCTTGTCTAGGCGGAGCGGACAACTGGAGACGCCCCATTTTCTGCCACCTCTCCACCAAGTTCGCAGACGGCTGATTTAATGGCATCGATTACAGGCCGGAGGCCGACACACACTCTGACGGTGGCGTGAGCCACCGGCTAGCGGAGGTGGGAAAACATAGCCCAGCGGGCGACACACTCTCGGTCATTGTGTCGGCCTCCGGCCTTACGGCGACAGGTCGCCCCTAAACCGTTGGCTCACGCCAACGGCAAGTCACGTTTCGGCCTCCGGCCTATTTACCTGCTACTCAACCAACAGTCTTCATCGTCGGTAAAGAGGTGACTGCAGTCGCGGACGGAAGGACCATCCATGGTTGTTGAACGAATTCAGGAAGAGCCCAGACGAACAGCAGACGGCTCAGTCGCAAGCCGCAGCAACCCCGAACGTCAGCCATGGTTCATGAGTATTCGCTAAGTCCGTTTGTTGCAACATCCTGACATCGGCGCTGAAGCCAGCGTCATCTTTTGCCAGACTTGGTACTTGAGTTTGCTAACGCGTGGGACGCACCATTGCAAGTGGGGTCAGCGGGGTGAAGACTCGTCAAAATGAATATTTCACAATTCCCCATCGAGACTCTAGAAAAATTGACAGCCACGGACGAGAGCTATAGACTTGCCCCTTATGGGAGCTACGCGATCCACAATCAGCCTGTATGGGCTGCAAACGGTTGGTCTCACTATTTTTCATTTCTCATGTCGAATTTGGAAGGTTTTATGCGTTACCGGCTTTTGATGTTTTTAACTCTGTTTGTTCCGGTCGCCTGCACGCTCGGCTGTGGAGATTCCTCGGGAACGAGAGTTCTCGAGGGCGAGGTACAGGTCGACCCTGATGTCGGCAACGATGTCAATGATCCCGAGAAAATGGAGGCTCTGATGAACGCGGATCCAACTCCGCCGCGATGATTCGTTTGTTTTTCTCACACGTTATGGACTAGTCACATGCATGAAAATTGTTCGACGCCTCGATGGCGAGAGGGTTTCACCTTGGTGGAACTTTTGGTTGTGATCGCCATCATTGGCGTTCTTGTCGGATTGCTGCTACCCGCAGTTCAGGCGGCTCGTGAAGCGGCCCGGCGGATGAGTTGCAGCAACAACTTCAAGCAAATCGGTTTGGGAATGCACAACTACCATTCCGCTTACCAGATGTTTCCTAGCACTTGGGACGGATCAGCTCCTAATGGCTACCGCGTCAATCTAAACCTCGTCGGCATTTTACCCTTTATTGAGCAGCAGGCGCTTTGGGAGCAACTCAGCAATCCATCAGTGCAAGGAACTACAAACTTCGATCCGATGGGTGCGTCTCCCGGCACCGACTCGCCGACATACATCCCATGGATGACTCAGGTGATGAGTTATCGTTGTCCAAGTGACCCCGCGGTGCTCAATGGTGCGGGACAGACGAATTACGGGAACTGCTATGGGGATACGATTCGAGGCGCCGGACGTTCACCGGAACCGGGCGACCGCAATCACCACACGGGTGTGACCGGCTGTCACCGAGGATTATTTGCGAGAGAAAAAATCACTCGGTTCCGAGACATCAAGGATGGCACCTCCAATACCATCGCAATGGGAGAATTATGTGTGATGGATTTCGAGCGTGGAGTTCGAAGCTATGTATTCCATCTCGATGGCAGTGATTGGTGGCGTCCCACTCCTGACAAATGTAAATCGGGGGCTCACATCAATCCCGAGTCGCCATCACAGTACGCAACAGGCGGTATTTGGCAGCGTGGACGTCGCTGGGCAGACGGTCATTGGCATTCGACGGCCGTTATGACCGTATTGCCCCCGAACTCTCCTTCCTGCCTTCGGTCAACCGATTCCAATGACGGCTTAGCTTCGGTCACCAGCTACCACCAAGGTGGTGCTCATGTGTTGATGGCGGACGGTGCCATCCGCTTCGTCACCGACTCGATCGAATCGGGAGACCTGACCCAACCGCCGGTTGCGAATGGCGGTGGTTGGACCGCACCAGGTTCGAAGAGCCCTTACGGGTTATGGGGCGCGCTTGGAACTATTCGAGGCAAGGAAACAGAGTCGCTCGAGTAGCCACTGAGCTTCGATGCTTCCCCATCCATTTGAGATCCCCCGCCGAGCCAATCGGCGAGGGATTTTTTTGTGGTGCGGCTCCTGGTGGTTGGCGGAAAGCCCCAGGTGTTTTGTGCCTATTTTCCGCTGTACACTAAGCTTGCGCGGTCGGCCCTCACCCGGACGAGGCCTAAAGGGCCCGTCCGACCTCTCCCAAGCTGCGCTCGGGCGAGGTGACTCGTTTTGGCTCTAGCAGTTTGCAAAACATGGCATACGAAAACTTATGCGAGGACGTCCGCGTGATGCGCTGAACGCAAAAGTTGAACCGGTTTTACTCCAGAACGGCGGCCAGCTCTCCTAGTTCGATCCGGGTGACTTGCGTTTCGGCTAGGCCGTTGTTCTCCTTGCGGTCTCCGGCGCAGTGGCCTAGTAACACGGCATCCTCGGTGAACTCGATCGCGGTGTAACAGTACCATCCATCGGGGTTGTCAAACAGCGTGAGCGATCGAAGCCAAGTCTTGCCTTCGTCGTCGCTGATGGCAAGCGATAACGGAGTGCGTTTTCCTTGTAATTCAGCTGCGATGTTGGTGTGATCATTCCAGACACAAACCAAGCTATCCGTTCCAGGAATGCGTTCGATCGTGGCAGGTGATGTGGGAGACAGAAGTGTCGACGGGAGCAGCGGCGACCAGGTTTCTCCACCGTCGGCGGAATGGCTGATTTGTTGACTGCCAGCGTTCGAGCGTACAAACATCATCACACGACCATCCCGAAGCTGGACCACGCCAGGCTCTTGCGCGAGATACCGTTTGCCGCTGCTAGGATCGAGCGTTTCTAAAATGGTTTTGCTCACGCGCCACGTGCTGCCTGCATCATCGCTGAGATAACACAGCACGCGACCGGCCCAATCAGGCTTTTCCAATTTCGGCGAATTGTGCAGCGCCATCGGCATGACCAACCGTCCATCCTTCAGCTGAATTACACGATCGTTGTTCAATACATAGTAGCCAACCTCGGAATCGGGAATGATCGTCTGCGGCGGGCTCCACGTCGCAGCCTCATCGCTGCTGAAGCGAACCACAGGCCGACAATCCAGAAGTGATTGCTTGCTCAGATAGAACATCGCAATGCGTCCGTCGGCCAATCGCAGCAGCGATACCGACATGATATTGAACCCCGCCTCGTTCTCCAAAATCCGCGTGTCCGTCGCGTCCCACGTTTTACCGCCGTCTGCTGAATACCGACCGGCAAGATGGGCAGAGGCATGGTCGCTGCCACCGCCCGTGAAATGCGTATAGACAAATAGCAAGCGGCCATCAGTGAGCTGGATAAAGTCGCCTTCACTGTTTCGCGGATTCCCGGAGGTCGGCGGCAACCGCAGAGTGACCGCAGAACTCAGGGCCGCTTCGTCAGCAAACAAAGGATTCGTGTTTGACACAAACGCCAACGACAGAATCGATCCGAGAGCCAGAAACGACAACGCAGAATGGAAGCAACGCATGGTGGGAACCTCGTTCAAAAGGAGATTTTGGGGCGGGTGGCGGGTGGAGGGTGGCGGGTGGAATGCGGAGGAAATCTAGGCAAGTCTCAGTGAACGCCGTCACTGGCCTGTAGGCTTTTGTCTGGATACCCATTGAATTGCAAACTCCTGCCTGGCGAACGAGTGGAGACGAGGCGGGAACCTCCAAAGCAGTGCGCTCCTAGGCGGGAGCCTGGGAACGAGCGAGTATTGAAGTTTACTCGTTTTTCGGCTGCATTGCTTTCCATGCGTCCATCGATCGACGCAAATTCTCTCGTTGATCTCCCTTGATCCCATACGCTTGCAGCCCGACGGGACCTTTGTAATTCATTGCGTGCAGTGTCTCGACCAACCGCCCCCCATCATACGAGCCGCTGCCAAGCGGTTGAATCAAACGAGCCCAACCCATGCTGCGCGTATCCCCTCGGTCGGCTCCATTGAGCGTGACAAAGGAGAGTCGCGGCATGCTACGAGTAAGTAGCTCGCTTGGGTCACGATCGCCTTCGACTTTCAACCAATGGCACAGATTAAACGTAATTCCGACGTCGCTTCGATCGAGTTTTTCCGCTAATCGAATCGAATCTTCAAAACGTTGCATCCAATAGTTGGTGTGAGGATACAACGACACGGACACGTCGCGAGCTGCAGCATAGTCGGCGATCTCGCGGAGCCTTGAAACGGCGACGTCATCGCCGTCCGTGGATGACAACGCAACCGGTTGCCCTTCTTTGCGGACTTCTGAAACTGCGATCCACAATGCGGACTCGTATCCTCGAAGCGAGTCGATGCAATCGCGAAGCGAATCGGATAACGCCGGCGTTTGGTCGTCAAACTTGAGCACCCAATAGACATTGAACAACGTAAGATCGTGTTGTTGAAGCGCCGCGGCCATTTCATCCGCACCTGTAGGGCTGCCGCCAAGCCCCGCGTAACCCAGCTCTTCTAACACGCCAGCGACCTCCGCCGGAGTCCCCGAAACTCCGGTATCCATGGCGAAAAAAGGGTTCTCGGCAGGACAGACCACGGCAACATTCAAGGCTGAAACGATCGTGATGTGCATTGCAAACAGTCGAAAGCCTGGCGTTGCTCGAAACGTCATCGCGTCACTAATCCAAGTTGAGTGAATGAGGTGAGGAAAGGTCAGACAGTTTGATTCTAATCCCCTTTTTTGATCGCATGTTGGCATCATGCCAACGACGCTCGGCTTTCCCAGCCTGTTTGCGTGTGCTCCCAACCAACAACGGCCCTCGCCATCGGCAACTTCGGGTAAAATGCCCGCAGAACGTTCTCCGTGACGAGCAACGCTGTAAAGGATTTCGCAGCAAAACTCGTCAAGAATTTCGGGGGTATACGCCTTGGAACGAAAGTCTTGACGGCTTCCGCTACGCTAAATTAGCACAAACCTACAGGAAAAAATGCCAACATCCGACGCTACCCCAGCAGACCTACGCACGCTTCGTGTTGCCTCGGTTCAATTCGAAGCAGCGGCGGCGAACAAGGAAGCCAACTTTGCAAAGATCGAAGCGTTCGCTGGCAAAGCCGCCAACCAAGATGTGCGACTGGTCGTGTTTCCGGAATGCTGTATCACCGGGTATTGGTTCATTCGCAATCTGTCGCTTGAGCAACTTGGCCAACTTGCAGAATCGATCCCGGATGGCCCCAGCACTCAACGATTGATCAGGTTGGCACGACAATACGGAATCAGCATCGGTGCAGGGCTGGTCGAAGTCAGCGAGAGTGGCGAGTTCTACAATAGTTATGTCGTCGCCTTGCCCGATGGAACGGTCCACTGCCACCGCAAACTGCAGGCGTTTGAGCACACCGCGATCCGCAGTGGAACGGAGTACACCGTGTTCGATCTGCCCGATGGCTTTCGTGTCGGCGTCCTGATTTGCTACGACTGCAACTTGATTGAAAACGTTCGCATCACCGCTCTTCGTGGTGCAGAGATTCTGCTGGCTCCGCATCAAACCGGAGCAGTACGCAGCAAGAATCCGAACTTGATGGGGATCATTGACCGGCAACTGTGGGACAACCGGCACGCGGATTCTGAGACGATCGAAAAAGAATTTCGAAGCGATAAAGGACGAGGCTGGCTGATGCGTTGGTTGCCAAGCCGGGCTCACGACAACGGCATTTTCTTGATCTTCAGTAATGGTGTGGGAGTCGATGATGACGAGATCCGCACCGGCAACGCAATGATCCTGGATCCTTACGGCCGTGTGATCACGGAAACTTGGAAAGCAGACGACGCGATGGTGATCGCCGACCTGGACGCTGGTCTGATGGCCGATGCTACCGGCCGCAGCTGGATTCGTGCTCGCCGACCCGAACTCTATACGCCGCTAACGGTGCCGACGGGGATGGAACGGGATACGCGGGAGATGAAGTTTGAGGAGTAGGGGAAGTGAGGAGTGAGGAGAGGGGGATGTATGGTGGACGAAAGTCTTGACGACTTCCGCTACGGGAGGGCGGGTGAAAGCAGTGGTCGCCGAAAGACTTGGCGACTTTCGCTACGGTTTGGCGATTGCTTTTTCGCAGCGTTGGGGCGAGATTTTGATTGCGGTGCCGAGCGGCTGAGCAAACAGGCTGACTCGCAATTCTTCGATCATCCAGCGGACTTCGGTTACCGATTGATCACGCGGATTTCGCTCGCTCTCTGGCAGCGTCGCCATCCACCGCTGACGCAGATTCTCGACCGTTTCGGTTCCCTCGCGGTCACGCGGCGCCGAGCCGCTGGTCAATTTATCCAATCGATAGGCAATTGCGTTGAAGTAACGCGGATAGTGCTTGAGCCATTCCCACGGGGTGGCTGCAAGAAATTGATCGTGAATCAACCAATCCATCTGCTGCCGGACATCCCGCATCGCTTGATCGAAACGGTTTCCCGTGGTCGATTCGATCTGACGTCGTGCAGCAAAATAGGCGTCCGCCATTGCCGATAACCACGTGGCAACCTCTTGCGTCGCTTCGGCAATTCGTCGTACTCGTTCGCCACGTCGCTGATCGAATTCCGCTTTGTTGCGAATGACCGGTTCGTTTTCGACGAAGGCAATGCGGGCCAGCAAATCGATCAACTGTGATTCGACTGAGGCGGCCGACACGACCCCGCTCAGTTTCACTTTGGCTTGCTCGAGTGACGGCAGCCATCGCACCTGAGTTCGCAACTCTTTCTTCTCCGTCAATGCAAACAGTCGCGTCAATCCTTGACGCGACATCGCTTCGGCGGTCGCTAAATCCGACACGAGTCGGATCGCCACTCCATCGCCCTTGTCAAAGAACGCCGGGTATTGTGCGACTTTCACTCCGCCTCGCGTCCGCACCACCTCTTTGGGTAGCGATTCAATATCAAAGGTGGTCATCGATTCACGAGCCCACGACTCATCCGAATCATCCGCCTCGGCGGCCTCGGGTTGGTCTTTTGCCGAGCCTAATTTTTCTTTCAGCGGCTGAACTTCACGGCCGCTTGCGATCGTTTTGCCATCGTCATCGACCACGGTGACCAGGAACTGCAGATAGTCATCGAGTTTTTCGGACTGAAAATCATCCGCCGTCACTGGCATTTCCGCATGCCGCGAGAATGCGGCACACACCGACGGCATGAACGGCACTTGACCGTACTCGGGAGCCAGTTCCTGGGCGACTTTCGCGGCAACGTCAGCCGCAGGCACAAGGTTTCGCCGGATACGTTTGGGCAGCGATTTGATCATCGCGACCAGCTTGGTCTGCAGCAATCCGGGAACCAGCCACCCCAGTCGCTCGTCACTGACTTGCGGCAACGCGGCTTGATGAATTTTCAACTGGATGCCGTCCTCGTCGCCGCCCGGTTCAAAGCGATACTGAAGCGGCAACCGCGAACTGCCGATTTGCAGTTCGTCCGGAAAAGCTTCTTTGGTGATCGCTTCGCTGGCGGCTTCGATCAAATCGCCAGGCTGCATGTACGGCGTCGCGTTTTCATCGAGCGTAGGCGGCGATTGTAACCACGCTGACAAATCGGCAGCATCGCGAAGCTGCTTGGTCCACGCGGGGGCTTCGACCGAGCGATCGAATTTCTCTAAGCGGCCACGATCACACACATCCTCGGGCAGGTGCGTTTGATAGAAACGTTCCACCGAATAGGGATCGACGACCAAATCGCGGCGACGTGTTTTGGCGGCCAACGACGCGATCGATTCTTGCAATGTTTGGTTGAACCGCACGAAGCGAGCGGTTGTCTTCATCTGCTGCTCAACCAGCCCATGCTCGATCAATAAATCGCGGGCGGTCGAAGGATCAATCGGAGGCAACGGAACCCGGCGGCGGACCACCACGGGCAGCCCGAACAACGATTGCCGCTCGTAGCAAAACGCACCACTCGACTTGGAACTCCAGTGCGGCTCGCTGTACGAACGTTTGATCAGATGCGCCCCGATGGTTTCGATCCACTCGGGTTTGATCCGGGCCACGGTACGTGCATATTGCTTGGCGGTTTCGACAAGTTCGGCGGCGACAATCCACTTGGGCTTACTTGCCGCTACGCCACTTCCGGGCCACAGATAAAGACTCAATCCACCGGCGCCGGTGTATTCGCTCTTTTCTTTGACCATTGCGACACTCGACAACAGCCCGGTCAAAAGGGCTTGATGCAACGCATCGTCCAGATTGGCATCAAGCAATCGTTCGGGATCATCGGCAAAGCGAATCGCACCAATTTTCTTGCGGGCTCCTTTGCGTTCGCCCAGCGACGTCGCGACCATTTCCTTGAGTTGACGATAGACATCGGACCACTCACGCATGCGATTGGGCGACAGAAATTGCTGACGCAGCACTCGCGTCAACTTGCTGCGTGAATGCTTTTCGCGAGCCTCTTCGTAGTGACGCCATAATTTCAAGTACGACAGAAAATCGCTGTTGGGATCCTTGAACATCGCGTGTGCTTCATCAGCCGCCTGCTGTTTTTCTTGCGGACGATCACGAGGATCCTGGATCTCGAGCGCCGCGGCGATCGGCAAAATTTCGGGCAATACTCCGAACTCGTCCGCAGCCAGAATCATGCGTCCCACACGCGGATCGACGGGCAATCGGCCAAGCTTTTGACCGATTTCAGTCAATTCATGCTTGTCATCGATCGCGCGCAATTCCATCAGTGTGCGAATGCCTTCGCGGATTGATTCGGGACGCGGCGGATCGAGTAGCGGGAACTCTTCCAATCGTCCCAGCCGCAGCGTTTTGGTTTGCAAAATGACCGAGGCCAGATTGGTACGCCGAATTTCGGGCGTCGTAAACGCGTCACGCGACTCGTAATCCTCGAGCGAATACAAACGCACGCAGACCCCAGGCCCGATACGACCACAACGACCGGCGCGTTGATTTGCACTCGCTCGGCTGACCGACTCGATTGGTAATCGTTGCAGTTTGCTGCGTGGACTGTAGCGGCTGATCCGCGCGGTGCCGGTATCGATCACCGAGTGAATCCCGGGAACCGTCAGCGAGCTTTCGGCGACATTGGTGGCAAAAATGATCCGCCGCTTGCCCGCGTCGGGATGAAAAATCCGCTGCTGTTCTTTCTGCGGCAGCCGTGCGTACAGCGGCAGCAGGTCCACTCGGTTGGGCATCCCCAATCGCTTGTAATGTCCAGCGACCCGGTGGGTGACTTCGCGGATATCGCGTTCGGTGGGCAGAAAGACCAACGTGTCACCCGCACTGCCGCCTCGCGATAACGACTCGATTCCTGCGATCACATGGCGAGCGAGATCGTAGCCGCGATCTTCATCGTCGACGACTTCTTCCCAAGGCAGATAGCGGAGCTCGACGGGATACCCGCGGCCTTCGACGTTGACGATCGGAGCGGGGCCGGATTCGTCCGCAAAGTGTTCGGCAAACCGCTCGGCATCGATGGTTGCCGAGGTGATGATGATCTTCAAATCGGGCCGCTTCGACTGCAACCGCCGCAGGTAACCCAACAAGAAATCGATGTTCAGCGAACGCTCGTGAGCCTCGTCGATGATGATCGCATCATACGCATCGAGGAAGCGATCGGACTGCGTTTCGGCGAGCAGAATCCCGTCGGTCATCAGCTTGATCAACGTCTCGGGACCGGTTTGATCGCCAAAGCGAACGTGGTAACCCACGGTTTTGCCGAGCGTGGTATCGAGTTCCTCGGCCAATCGAGTGGCGATGCTGCGGGCGGCCAATCGACGCGGCTGAGTGTGCCCGATCATCGCCTCGCGACCGAGCCCGGCTTCGAGACAAATTTTGGGCAATTGGGTACTCTTGCCACTGCCCGTTTCACCGCAGACCACGATGACTTGGCGATCGCGGATCAGTTGAATCAGCTCGTCGCGATGTGACGTGATCGGCAGCTCGTCGGAGTACTCGATCCGCGGTGTCGCGGCCTTACGAGCGTCACACTGCTGGACCGATTCGGCCAGCCGTTTTGCATACGCTTCGGGGCTGAGTCGTTTTTTATCACGGCGCAAGCGAAAACGATCGATCCGCATCGCTGCATCGATGGACGGCGTCGTCGGGGATACCGACTTCGGGGCGTTCGCAGCCGCTTCGGACCCACCCGAATCGTCTGCGGGCGAGGGGGGCGTCGGTTCGGTCGTCAGCTTGGGACTGCTTGGTTTTGCATTCATCGATACCATCTTACTGAGAATGCGAAATGTGTCGATCCGAACATCGCCAAATGACCTACTCGACCTCTCCCTAAACTACGTTTGGCAGAGCTGAAAAACACTCGCACATAGAGTTATTCATGCTTATGCGTTGGAATTGCGATCGGTTTGACGCCTAAGGTTTCGACCAGGATCGCATAGAACGCAGGAACCACGATCAACGTCAAAAAGGTGGTCAGCAGCAGACCGACGATCATGCACCACGCCAATCCTTCCCACAGTGCCCCGCCGCTGAGTGCCAACGGGATCAAACCGCCCACAGTGGTCGCTGTGGTTAAGAAGATCGGCAGCATTCGCTGTTTTCCTGCGTCGATCAAACACTCACGAAACTCGGCAACGCTAAGACCAACGATCGGCCCATCGGCGGTTCCCGCACTCGCTTTCTCGCTCGCTCGTTGGGCGATCAAGATATCGGCGAATTCGACAAAGATGATCGCAGTATTCAAAACGATCCCGAACAACGCCAAGATACCAAGCTGGGGCATGAACCCGAGTGATTCGTCAAACAAAAACAACCCCAACCATGCTCCCGCCAATGCCAACGGCAGCGTCGACAAAATGATCAGCGGCTTGGACCAACCGTTGTACTGGAAAATCAAACACAACACGATCAGCACGAATGAAATCGCGAACGACATCATCATTTGCCCGCCGGCTTCGGCACTCTCCTCGAACGCGCCGCCCGGTTCGATCCAATACCCCACCGGCAAACTCTCACTCAATGCCTTCATCTCTTTGCTTTTCAGCAACCGAGAAACAACGTCATTGCCGGTCACCCCGGGCTCCATTCGCGAACTCACCTCGATCGTGCGGTTCATGTTGCGGCGGGCGATTTTGGCTAACACAAACGTGGTCTCCAGACTCGCGATCGACGACAGCGGCACCTTGCCGAGATCCCCTTCCACGAACGATTCTTGCAGTCCTCGAATCGATTGACGCTGGTTCGGTTTGAGCCGGAAATAGACCGGAACCTCGTGGTCACCTTCGCGAAATGTCGTCAACCGCAGCCCCGAGTAGTACGAATTCAACGTGCGCGCGACTTGCGAATTCGTCACGCCAGCCAAGACCGCACGATCTTGGTCCACATCGACGCGAACTTGGTAACCATCGACGCCCCACGAGTCGTTGACGTCCCAAGTTTCCGGTTGTGCTTCGACGAGTTGCTTCAAATGATTGGCGGCGGACCGCAGAATCGTGGGATCGGCAAACCCGTTCCCTGCGACGCGAAAAACCAACGGGTCGGCGGGCGGTCCCAACGCTAATTGCACAGGAACCACGCGTGCGCCGACGATCGGTTGAATCCCAAGTTCCTCATCGCCACGTTCGGCGATCTCACGCACACGCTGTGCATAGTGAGTCGTCACGGAGCTATCGGTGGTGCGAACCAAAATCTCAGCATAAGTGCGAGACTTTGGCTCGGGACTCCAGCCGAGATGCCAACGCGAGCCGCCGCCGCCGACCATCGTGCGAAACGCTCGCAATCGAGCAGGACTGTAATCGGTCGCGGCCCCCAACCTTTGCACAATCGTTTCCACTTGTCGGGCCACTGCATCGGTTTGCTTGATCGTGGCCGTTTCCGGCAAGATGATCTTCACGGCGAACTGAGTGCCATCGGCTTCAGGAAAAAATTCGGAACTGACCGGCAACGTCATAATGCCGACGATCAATAACAACGTCGCGAGCGCGGTCCCCCATTTCGCTCGCACCGCCAACCGACCGATCACCCCATAGATTCGGTAGGTCCAATTTTCCGAGACGCCCCTGGTCGCCGTATTGTCTGCGGAACCGGAATCACGCGTTTTACGCGAGCGGCGTCGAAGGCGTGAACCGAAAGGAGCCAGCGCCGAGAATGCGTTCACGACGGGCGATCCCGACTCGTCACCCTGCGGCGCACGAATGAACATGCCTGCCAAAATCACACACAACGTCATCGCCAACAACCAACTGAGTGCCAGCGTCGTGGAGACCGTGATTGGCAAGCTATAGACGTATTCCTTGCCGCCTCCTTCGAGCGAAAACAACATCGGAATGAACGCCGCCATCGTCGTTAATGTTCCGACCAACATCGGAATCGCAAGCGTATTGGCTCCGTCAATCGCTGCGGGAAAAGGCCGCATTCCGGCAATCTGATTCGTGCGAGCTTGGTCACAAACTTGAACCGCGTTGTCGACCAACAAGCCGAGCGAGATGATCAGTGCGGCAAGCGAGATTTGTTCCAGCTGGACACCCAAAGGAGCAATTAGCCCGACCGCGATTACGACGACAATCGGAATGTTCGCAGCCATCACAAACGAAGTACGAAAACCAACGACCAAATAGACCACGACCACCACGATCAAGACCGCTTCGATCACATTGATGATCACATCGTGAATCTTCTTCGCCACACTTTCGGATTGGTCCGAGACCGGAGTGACCGCGATGTCCGGTGGCAGTCGCTGTTCAACATCGGCCAACATTCGCACCCGAGCCTTGGCGGCGTCACAAACGTCAATGATGTTCGATCCCGATTTCATCGTGATCCCTAGCATCACGGCGGGAGTCACTGCGGACGTATCACCGAAACGACATAGATAATCTGCGGGATCCTCAAATCCTCGCGTCACCGTCAAACCAAGCTCGGCAAGCGGCACACTGTTGTCACCCCCGTTGGTGCGAACGGTGCTGGCGATCTGCTGAATCTCTTGAACCGCATTAAATTCACCGCCTGTTTTGACGGCGTAGTGGCCCGATTCGGTATCCAGTTCGCCTCCGGCTTCGATAATGTTTCGTTCGCGAGCCAACGTTTCCAGCTGTTCCGTGGTCAAACCGAGTTGTGACCAATTGGCGAGTCCCGTTTCGATAAAGATCGCTTCATCTCGCTCGCCAAACATCTCGACTTTGGCCACCCCCGGTAACAACCGCACTGCGTCTTGGACCTCTTCGGCAAAGATTTCCAGCTGACGAGGCGAATACAGATCCTGCGGGCGAACGTGGTCACGGTCATGCGAGGGTGTTTGATGCACGGCCAGCAATAACACCGCCGTATCGCCAAATTCATCGTTGACGACCGGAACGATGTCGGGCTCAGGCATTGGTACCGTTTGCACACGCGCACGGACCTTGTCCCAAACGTTCTGGATATCGGCGGGTGCGACGTTGTCTTCCAGTTCAACAAAAATCGTTGACTGGCCCGTCAACGTCGTTGACCGGGTAAAGTCAACCTCTTCGATACTGATCAAACTCTGTTCGATTTTGTCAGTGATCAATTCTTCGACGGTTTCCGCAGGCGCCCCTGGCCACGAGGTCGAAACGACACAAACGCGAATCGTAAACTCGGGATCTTCACGACGCGGGATGGTGACATAGGTAAATGCGCCGCACACCATCGCGAGCAGCACGACCGAGATCACGATCGGGCGATACTTGACCACCAATGCAGGGAGTGACATTACAAGGCCTCCGATTCATCAATGTCCGCTTTCTCATCGATGTCTGCATCAGGAACATTCAGGGGCACGTCGTTGTCGGTGGTCACGGCTAACGCGGCTTGCACAATCCGCACCGCTTCACCGTCATGCAAATAATGAACGCCTCCGACGATGACTTGCATCCCATCGGTTAATGCGGGCGATTGAATCTCGACCAACGAACCGACATCCAAATTGCCTGATTGCTTCAATTGAACCGGTAACTTTTTCGCGTGACCGTCTTGGGCGACAAACAAGAACGTCTCGCCCGATTCCTCGTAGATCGCATCGATCGGCACATGAAAACCAAAATCCGCATCGTTGCTAGAGAGATCCACAGTGACTAAGTCGCCAGGCCGCAGCATCCACTGGGCTCCCGCGTCCAACACCACCGATTCGCCGTCCCAATTGGACGCGGCGGACGGGCCCTGTTCCAATTCGCCAATGTAGATCGTGTCCAGCGATAGTGTTTCGCTGCCGCCATCGTCATCCAAAAACGACACCGAGCGAAACACCCAGTTGCCTAGAAACGGAATCCGCAAATCATTTTCAACCAAACGTTGGCGTTTGACTTTTAAGATTTTGGGTAAGACGTCGTTCAGTTTTGCATTGCTGACGCGATAAACGAAGGCACCTTCGTCATCATGGTGGATCGACTTTTCTTCTACCAACGTCACCTCGGCGGGGGTTCCCATCATGCGATTCAGTTTCAGCGGCCAAATATCTTCGGACCTGGCCACGGTGTCCTCTGAAATGGAGTCCGGCAAATTGTCACGAAACTTCTCGTTCAGCAGCAACAGCGTCATCGTAAAGGTTCGCGTGGTCGGATCGGCGCTGGGTGCGATGCTATAGACAAACGCATTAACGTGCCGCATCGTGCCATCGGGCAATTCAAACGACGCGGGCAGATTTCGCCGTTGGCGAATTTGACGTGATTGCTGAGATGACAACTCGACTTCGACCTTGATCGGGTTGGACATCTGCAGACGCAGCACCGGTGATCCCGCGGTCACGACACTGCCAGGCACCACCATCACCTCGGCAATTTGACCTTGATAGGAACCGAAAAGCGTGGTGTTTTTCAGGTCGCGTTCGGCATCTCGAAGCACCTGCTGGGCACGCCGGATCTCGGATTCAGCGGACTTCAATTCCGCGCGAGTCTGCTTCTCGCTTGCCTCGAGTGATCGCAACGCTGTCGTCCGCGTTTGCACCAAATTCTCAGCTTGGTCGTACTCGGATTGAGACGCGGCTTGCTGAAGATTCAGCTTTTGCATTCGCTCGAATTCGATTTTTGCCAAATTCAAATCCGCCTCTGCCGACTCGATCTCCACCGGCAACGCTTCAAGCAATCGGATCTCGATACTCTCTTTTTTACGCTCGGCCACCTCAACATCCGCCTTCGCTGATTGGACAGCAATGTCGTATTGAGCCGTTTCAATTTGGGCAAGTGGAGTGCCCGGTTGAATGAGTTTTCCATCGGGATCAACGATCCGGCCGTCCACGTCCAAGCCAGGTTCGAGCACCCATTCCAACCGCCCCGAAACTTCGAAACCGAGATCCTCGGTCTTCCACGATTTGACGCTACCGGACGCCATAAAGGATGATGGAGGCATCGCTTTTACTAACGTCATCACCGTCACCGGTTGAGCCGCCTTGTCTGCAAATTCCATCGGCGGTTTCTGACATCCCGTTGCGATGATGCAACCGCATATCACGAGAAGCAGACACCAACCGCTGCGGCGAGCCGAACGCGTTAGCCTACTTTGCATCGGAGTTTCCTTTTTCGCTGGGCTGCAACAATTTCACGAGCGTTCGCTGGAGCAACGGCGCAAAATCAACACGAAAATCGCTGTATTTTGGTTCTTCGAGAATAGCGACGACTTGATCGCTGGGATGAGCCATAGGCCACAGTCCAGCCACCACGGAGTGATACTGAAACAAAAAATCCTTGGCTGCTGCCAACGAAAGCTGGGGCAACGTTTGGTGAATCAACGTCACAAATCGATCGGTCGGCTCTAGCAGCGACTCTTTAAATTCCGTGATCGCTTCGTCGGAAAGATTGCGTTCGAGCACCACCGCCAGCACCACTTTCAAGCGGCACAGTCTGGGCCGCGATGTCAATTCGTCGACCAGTGCCGCAGCGACACGCTCGGGCGTAGGTTTGCGGAGACGATCGAGCCGTTTCTCGATACCCTCGAGCCACGACTGCAACTCGTGACCGTAGAGCGACAAAAACACTTCTTCCTTGGTTTTGACGTAGTGATACAGACTGGCTTTGCCCACCCCCGCGCGCTCGGCCACATCCCGCATCGAGATTTGCGAAAGCTCTTTCTCGTCAAACAGAGACGCGGCCGCATCCAGAATCGCGGTCATTCGCTCGGCTTTTTGCGCCGGTTTCCTCGCTCGCTGCCAATTCATTTTGTGGGACTCCCATCATCGCACTTCAAGACACGACCGCCGGCCCACTATTTATCGACCGCCGGTCGACAATAGTTTAATCATGTCGCCTCGATCCTGTCTAGAGCAGCGCCGAGCCGCACTATGGAGGTAAGCCGGGGGGGCGTAAGGCGAGCCCTTTCAAGCTAGCATAAACCATATTCGTGCCGCATTCGTAACTGAATGTAAGC
>NZ_BAABGA010000076.1:0-56358 GCF_039541335.1 Novipirellula rosea
TCACGTTTCGACGGCGAAGCTGCTAGGATTAACCTAGCAACATACCCTTACAGCCCTGGGCCCTCAAGGCCTCGTCCGGGTGAGGGCCTGTCTCCAGCTCACTCGCACCGCCCATCAATGCCGCGTCCGGTTCGTCTAGCCCCAATTCCCCGTAGTGGATCTTGCTAAAGATCCCGCCCCAAGACGCCTTTTCAATCTCCACCACCTCGCATCACATCACATGTAACCCGCAATCCGACGGCGTTAGCCGCGTGCCCTGTGACCCCGAATTCGCAAGCGAGGAAATTTGGTAGGAAGATGGAGGTAGGAAGATAGGACGGCTCACCGATGACCGGAGATCGTGGCGAAGGTTACCTGGTGATGGGCGATATTGGACTGCGGGCCTCGCCTGTTCCAGCCACCTCTCCCGAGCGCAGCACGGGAGAGGTCGGACGGGCCCTCAAGGCCTCGTCCGGGTGAGGGTCTGTCTCCAGCTCACTCGCACCGCCCATCAACTCCGCGTCCGATCCGTCTGGCCCCACCCTCCCGTAGTGGATCTTGCTAAAGATCCCGCTCCAAGACAACCGTCAACCCCACTCAGCCGACCCCATTCAATCAGACCAGATGCCCCCGCCGCAAACGCAAGCAACAAACGCTCGGTCTTATTTGAACAGGAGCAAACAGAGGCAACAGAGCCACATATTCACCTCTCTCTCTGTTACCTCCCTTTCCTCCTGTTCAATGAATTCTTTCCCACTCGGGTCCAGCCGTCACCTTCATCCATTTTAAAATTTACAATTTTCAATTTAACTTTTTCAATTCTCCCAGCTTTCACTCCGCGTAACCAAGCAACTATTGGACTGTGTAAATGTCGGTTCCCGCACGCAGTAAATGCGTAGCAAAACGATGGCGAAAAACATGCGAACTGACATGCTTGTGAATTTCCGCCTGGAGGACAGCCACTTCAACTCGCGTGCGGCTCCGGGACGCTTCCGCTCCAGTGCTTTCAGCAAACACACCCGATTCGGCAAAGAGAAGCTGGCCAAATCGGTCCTGTGGAGCAGATTCCGTTCCGGTTGCGGTGGCCCCACAGCAAAGGTCATCGCCCACTCCCACGGCCACTAAAAGCAGGGTGGCATTTCGGAGTACTGAATCGATTTTACCGCCGCCCTGTATCGCCGCAGCACTATCTTTGCTGACTCTTTGCATGACTGCCTTACAGATCAATGCCTCGGATGGGAAATTAGTTTAAAATTTTGCTTGACCCAAGAATCGAGTCCCCTCATACTCAGCGGTCGCCAACCGGCAATAACACTCCCTCGCACCGGCGATAACACTCCACGTGTCACCGAGGGAGCCGAAGGTCCAAACGGCGATAACACCCCCAGAATCCGCTTGTCGCCACCACAACCAGCGATAATTACTTCGTTCCCCGACTGGCGATGATGACTTGATGGCAACCGTGCCGGCGATTCAAACGGCCTGCATGCGTGATGGAACCGCCGCTAGTTTTCCAGCGTTTCTTGTTGAGGCAAGCGTCAACTCACTGTCGCAAATGCCCCCCGGTCGATCGATTGGCAGAATGATTAGTTGCAAAATGATTGACGCGAGCTGATTTATCATTTTGCCTCACATCATTTTGCCAACAAATTTCTTCTTTGTTTTTGCGGCAATCAACTGATTTGCCGGCGGTCGTTGCGCTCGCTATGATTGGATCAACGTCAACCGTCGTGGTTAGCGACATCCCACTACAGCAAACCGGGGAACCATGCGATGGTGACGGAGCGGCGGCATTGTTTTTCCAAAGTGGTCAGTCACCGTTCGCCGCCCGCACATCGCTCCCGTTATCCGACTTCGACAACGGTGCTACGTTCACTTTCCGAGCGTGCGATTTACCTTGACTGGTCCCTTCAAATCGTCAGACGCTATCTAACATATGTTTTAACGTGGTCTGGAAACACCAAAACCGAGGCAACAAATGCAATTTCGCATCCGATTCATCGCTACGTTGACGCTGTTACAGTCACTTTCCTTGACGCCTGTTTGGCATCTCCGAGCTGCCGCCGATGATCACGTCCATGAATCATCTCAAAAAACGTCTATTACTCGCCAGCCATCATTCGTCTACTTTGGAACCCGCGAAATTCAAATCGAGAAGCATGCCCTTCCTGATGCCAGCAACGAACAGAATGAAGCTGCTTTTTCGAAGCTCAATCCGATTGTGTACTACGGGACTCGGAAGCTCGGCTTCCGCAAGCCTGAGATGAACGCGTGCAAACCTAACCTTCAATCCATTGATTTTGATGGGGAACGCCCGTTCTTTTACTACGGCACGCGTTCCATTAAAACGCCAACAAAATAGGGGTTACGGCGGATAACCAGTAAGCCTTTGACATCGCGAGGTACGAGCCGATGTTCAAGGGCTTTGTTCAAGAAGCTCGTGGAAGCGAGGGCGGTGTCTCGATCGACTACTTGGGTTTTGCTTCGACCACTCGATCGTCATCGCTACCCAGTTGTTCACCCAGTTGTTCGGTTCGATCAAGCGGAACGGTTCGGCGCAGGTACGTTGGGACCATTTCGGTGGGATCTGGCATGGCTGAGAATGAACTATTAATGACTTTTAATGCGACCTCGATCGGATCGGCGCGCACCTCGAGCCTACGCCACCCCGGAAACGTTTGCGAATGATGTCTTTGGTGTGGGTTCGTCGGTTTCATTATCCGCTGTCGAAGTAGGCAAGTGATCGGGTATCAGAGCACTCGATCGGATCGTATGTCACCTCGACCACTCGCAACTGGCCACCGCAGTCCGAGCAGCGCAGCGGTTGTGTCAGCGGCTTCTCCTGCGGCGCATGTCCGCTGGCCAGCCAGAACGTCCAACCTAAAAACAGCCACACCAACCAACGCACCTGATCGAGTTTGATCTTCGAGTTCGGACTCATCCAGCCATAGTGCCGGATCTTTTGAAAACCCGATGGCAGAACGTGCTGGGCGAAGCCTCGCACAAACGATTCCCCTTCGACTTTTTGTGTCATGGTTCGAACGGATTTCGATGGACGCACCGTGTAGGTCACCGACGACTCATCCACCGCCACGATTCGCTTGTCGCTCAAGGCGACCCGGTGCACGTAAGGAGCCAGGTACTTGAGTGTGGGGATCGCGTGACCGACCGCTTGGATATCGACGACGAATTTCTTATTCCAAGCTGACATTGAAACGGTGTCGTATAGCCCACACGCTCGAAGCTCATCGGCCAGCTTCGCCTTGTAGATTCGCACCAGTGTGTCGTGATGAAACAGAAAGTTCTTCGGCGTGCTCTGCCATGACTCGGCCTGGCCATGATCATCCAACTTCACTCCGCCGCCGGGAACAACGTAGTGAATGTAAGGATGATAAACCGCTGGATCTCGTCCCCAAGTGTGCAGCACCCCGAAGAACCCGAGTTGACAACCTTTGAGGCTCTTGGTCGCGGCAGCCACATCGCGGATGCTCTGGCTGCTGGCGTCAAACAAACAGCGATAGCCTTCGCGTTGGCACTCGCGCAGCACCAAACCGATCTCCCGAGGCACCGTGAAGGTGACCAGGAAGTGATGGACCGGCATCAATTTAGCGGACTGTTTTTCGATCCAGGCTTGAGTTTTCTCGTGACCACAGTTGGGGCAATGCCGATTGCCGCAGGAGCGTCCCACCCAGTGCTCGCGGCGACAACCGCTGCACTGGTAATGGACTCCGCCGAGTGCACCCGTACGACAGCGGATGATGGACGAGAGAATTTTTTGCTGAACGATCGAAAGGGTCTGCCAAATCGCCGGGGCGTGCTTGCGCAGTGCATCGGCAACCGAGGGCATCGCAGCCTAGGATGAAGCGTTAGGAGCGACGGAAGATCTGTTCGATCATTTCTCTGGCGTTGGCCTCTGCAGTGTCGGTCAGGTGCAGGTAGATCAACGTGGTCTGCAGGCTGCTATGGCCGAGGTACTGCTGAATGACCTTCAATGACACGCCCGCTTCGAGTAGATGCGTGGCATAAGAATGTCGGAGAGTGTGGATACTGACACGTTTGGCGAACTTCAAGTCGACGGCGATTTTGGACATCGCTTTTTGGACGGTTGATGTTTGGATGGGCGTGTCGGACGTGGAGGATTGTTGGTGATTTCGACCTTCCGCGGGAAACAGGAACCGGGGATGTCGATGCGTCACCCAGTGTTGCCGGAGCCAATGGAGAGTCGAAGTTGGCAGGGGCACGTAGCGATCTTTGGCCCCCTTGCCACGATGGATATGGACCATCATCCGCTGAGAATCAATGTCACCGACTTGCAAGTTTCGAACTTCCTCTAGCCGTAACCCCATCGAGTAGGTGGTCCAAAAAAACAGAGCGATCCGCTCGACTCGGCAAGCGTTGACGATGCGGTGCACCTGCTCGATGGTGAGTACTTGAGGCATCGTTTTTGCCCGCTGCAGCTTCATCGTGGCGAGCGTCTGCCAATTCCGCTTGCACGTTCGCGAGTAGAAGAACTTGATGCCAGAGAATGCAACACGGATCGATCCGTAAGCGAATTGCTTTTCGTTTTTGAGGTAGAGGAAGTATCGCCGGAGTTCAGCTTCGCTGATTCGGTCGGGACGTTTTTCACAGTAGTCGGCGAGTTGCCGGACGGCTCGGAGATAGCCGTGCACAGTGCGTTTGCTCATGCCTGCTAGTTGCAGGTCGTCGTTCATGTCCTGGTAGAGCTTGCCGTCGAAATAGCGAGAGGCGGCAGGGAGGCGATCGTAGTTGACCATGGTAGATCCTTGTTGAGAGAGAAAAATAAACAACAAGAAAACATGCCAGCGCCGTGAGAATCGGCTAAACTAACGATCGAAAAAAAACAGCCACACCCGCCGCGATAGCGGCTTACTTGAACCATCGCGTGAACCGGAGAACGTGAGCTCATTGACTTGGCCGGTTGATACTGTCCCGCGCGTTCCCGGTCAACGCTACCGTTCTCCAACTGACGACGTTGACTTAATGGCAACCGTCAAATCGCTGTCGCAAATGCTTCCGCGGTCGATCGATTGGCAGAATGATTAATTGGCAAAATGATTAACGAGCGGGTGGGAGCGAGACATGGAGACATGGAGTGAGGAGTGCGCTTCAGGTGATCGCGGATGTAGGGCAGAAAGATTGGTGCGACAGAAATTTTTTAAGACCGCGTGTTGAGTGCCTTCATCTTTTTGTCACCGATGTTTTTGCCTGTGACTGGACGCTATTCGCACCGTCCATTGAGCAACGCTTCGATCGCTGCTTCGGCCCATTGACGTCGCTGTTTGCCGCCGCTCGCTGAATATTCCGCCCAGCTTTGTTCGGCTGTCCCCCATTCGCCTGTCCTTCTGTTTTTCACAATTAGTTGACGTAGCGTCATTCGTCCCGGGTTAGCGATGATCAGTGTTCTCGTCATGCCGGATACCTTCATGCGACCCAGCAATCGCGGATCCTTGCACGCTCCTGATTTGCTTAATCAATTGCTTCTTATTTTTTAACCAGTGTTTTTTTAACCTTTCCTAGTCAGCGTCCCGCTGTGTGATAGCAGTACGATGCGACGCTGTCGATTACAGAGTGATGCTTTCGAGGATCGAGGTAAGTGATAGACAGAAAGATTGGTGCGACGGAAAGAATGAAACGTCGGAGTGTTGAGTGCCATTATTCTTCTGTCTTCATCTTTTTGCCCACCATGTTTTTGCCTGTCTTTGTCCATTTGCGAAGCTAGCGTCCAACTGCACTCGTGGTCGTCGAGCCACGTCGTCAATTGGTCTGTGTGATGTTCATTTGCGATGGTTGGTGCGACTGGCGGGCAAAGTTTAAAAATGTATTCGCCTCCAGTCAGGCGAATTCCCAAAGATCTCAATGCTTATGCCGCGAACGTGATCGCGGCATAGCGTGGGAAGTGATGTCAAGCGAGAGATGTCGGACGCGAGCAGCATACGCCTGCGATGCCCTTTGCCAATCAAATGGGAGTACCGGCTTCTGGGCTGATCCAGTTCAAAATCGATTCCCTTTCGTTAGCTGCGATCGCATCCCACATCGCTCATACGGACGCCAATTCGTCGCGGCATCAATTTTTGATTACTTCCATGTTCATGTCGAGCTTTTCGATTCTTGCAATAGTCAAATCGGCGGTTGCTTGTCGCCACGCTCGTCAATCGATAACGACACTCGAAAATTTTTGGTTTGATGCCGTCTCATTGCTTGCTACCACTCGCCTTATCGGCATGGTTCTTGCATCGTTCGTAGCCGGCTAACACAATGAAGCGAGGCGTCATTCCGAACATCGAGCCTGGCTGGCGAGGTTTTCCGAATCGATACATCATCCCTCCGTTCCAGGTGATGGCAATCCGTTATCCGGCCGAGAACTGCGTGTCCCAATAGGTTTTGAACCGTGCCCGTGGTACCGTGTCGCCGCGTTTTGTTAGTGAAGCGAATTCGGATGCAGCCATTTCCCAAGCGAAGGAACTGATTGATGACGCTCCCAGCACCGACTGTAGTGTACCGCACCAGGGTCTATCAGGACGCAGAATCGGTCACGGCGTCTCTTCGACAATCGGGAATCAATGCTCGGCTCGTTTCACCCCAGGAAGTTGGTCACATGGGCGAGGGGCCAGTCTTTGATGTACTACACGATGTCCTAGCCGCTGACTGCAAACAGGACGATGTGCTACACCTGATCGAACAGTGGCGTGGGAGAATTGAGGACACACGTAAACACGAACTGCCATTTTGCTACTTCTGTGGCGAGACGCTAGGATCAATGACAGTGACTTGCCCCTCGTGCGGTAATTCCCTGGATGCGGACGGTACCAAACCGCGACACGGCGACGGATAACCCTTCCGATCGATGTGAGCGGCGAAGTTTCGTTTCTCGACCATTGAACATTCATCGTCGCTGCCCCTCTGCTTGGCCAGATATCATGACCAGATTCGCATCCATCCTCATCACACTGATGTTCGTAGGGTTTGCATACGGACAAACGCCCCCCAATGGACTGTCGACCTTTTGGTTGAGCGACGCGGATCCCGCGACCGCGGACATGTACGATCCACTGCTGTTGATCACCGCTGTTCCTTTGGAGAAGCTTTCGACCGTTGCGGCCCTGCAAGACGAGTTTGAAGGGCTACCTGACGTGCAGAAGAAACGACCTTACGTCCTTGATCTGCCTGCGATGTTTCTTGAAACACACAAACGAGACTCAATTTGGAATGCGGACGGAAGGCCGATCAAGCCTTTTGTCGGCAAGTTTGCCGCGGACAACAAAACGGAAATGATTGCATACGGTCGGCGGTATCGAATCACTCCCGCTGCAAACGCTGACGTGCTCCGACTCTTGAGGAACCCGACGGGAACCCTACCGCTGCATCGACTACACTCCTCCATTGGCGGTGCGGAACGTACAGTTCACGCATTACGATTGCTGCTTGTCGAACAGGCTGAACACCAAGGCGACGACGGCAGCACGAAGCGGTGAACGGGCGAGAGGAAGACACAGAGTGAGAAGTGAGGAGTGAGGAGAGCTCGGCGGGGGCCTTGGTGCGAGCTGCGCCGGTGTGTTCGCACCTGCCAAGCAATATCGGATGTAGAACAGAAAGATTGTTGCGTCAAGAAAATTGGAACGGCGAAGAAGTGAGTCCTCCTATTCTTCTGCCTTCATCTTTGTGTCAACCATGCTTTTGCCTGTAACTGGTCGCCAATTTGCCCCTTCTGTTGAACAGTGCGTCGATCGCTGTCTCGGCTCGTTGGCGTCGCTGCTCGCCGCGGCTCGCTGAATGATACGCTTGGCCTCTACCCAGCTTCATTCGGCTGTCCCCCATTCGTCTGTCCTCCTGACTTTTTTAAGCCTGATCACACAGCGTCATTCGTGCCGGGGTAGCGTCGATCAGGGGTCGAGTCATGCTGGAACACTTCTTGCCACTCAGCCAACACCAATTGTTGCTCGGCCCTCATTTGCGATAGCAATCTCTTCTTATCTTCTAACCAGCGATTTTTTAACCGTTGCTCCGCGGCGCCCGACCGTGTCATGAGGGGAGGCCGCCTGAGATTGATTCTTGCTGGAGAAAGTCGACGGTGCGACGCGGTTCGACACAAAACCATGCTTTCGCGGAGCGACGTAAGTGGCAGGCAGAAAGATTGGTGCGATAGAAAGATGAGACTGCGATGCGGTTCGTGGTTGGACCAGAACGCTCACGTTTTCCTCATGTTTTATCCCTTCATCTTTTAACCTCTTGCTGGCGCGACAGTGCGATTTGATGTACTGTCAACCGCAACCCATGTCGTCGCTTCGCGACTATGGTTCATCTGTTATCGCGTTCCACGGACTCACGTCCGTGGCTACAACATTTCGTCGCGTTGCGACTTGGGGAAAGGTTAGCTTACGATGACCAAAATAGCGACGGTCCCGTTATTCTGCGTTTTAATCTTTCTGTCGCATCAATGTTTCTGTTGTCACATGCGGCGTGAACGATTTTGCATGCTGAGACCGAACGGTCCCGAACCTTTGTGAATAGACGCGGTGCGACAGGACGCTCTACGAATCTCATTCCGCGACCGTCGTGGTATTAAGCAGACAGAAAGATTGGTGCGACAGACAAATGAGGCTGCAATGGCGGTTCGTGGTTGGACCAGAACGCTCGCGTTTTCTTCATGTTTTATCCCTTCATCTTTTAACCTCTTGCTGGCGCGACAGTGCGATTTGATGTACTGTCAACCGCAATCCATGTCGTCGCTTCGCGACTATGGTTCATCTGTTATCGCGTTCCACGGACTCACGTCCGTGGCTACAACATTTCGTCGCGTTGCGACTTGGGGAAAGGTTAGCTTACGATGACCAAAATAGCGACGGTCCCGTTATTCTGCGTTCTAATCTTTCTGTCGCACCAATTTTTCTGTCGTCATTTGCGTCATGAACGATTTCGTCTCGCTGGAACAAACGGGCCCTAGAAAAAACGGATCGACGCCGCGTACGGGACTCACCGAAATTTTCGTTCGGTGATCGCCGCGAGGAAGAGCAGACAGAAAAATGGGTGCGACAGAAAATGAGGCTGCGATGGCGATTCGTGATTGGACTTGAAACGCTCGCGTTGTCATCACATGTCGATCACCTGGCTTTACCATTTTTCTGCCCACTCCATCTTCCTGCCCAACCTTGGATTGACCGTATTGAAGCCAGCCATGACTTTGCAACATTGCTACTGACGCGATCCCAATGTCGCCCGGATTCATTGCTCGGACGATAGGCCGACAGAAAGATTGGTGCGACAGAAAAATGTGACGGGCACGGCGATTCTTGACGGAACACGATGTCCGGCGTCGTCTCCATTTTTTAATCTCTCATCTTTTAACCTTTCACTTCATTGCTCATGCGTTGCACTGTGACCGTAATACCTGCCGTCGCTTCGCGACTCTGTGCGGTGAGGTGTGTACCTTTCCACGGACTCACGTCCGTGGCTACTACAAATTGTCGCGTTGCGACTGTGGGCACGCTGATGAGAACGAAGGGCGTGGGCTTTGCGAATGACGGATGGTGGCCATAAAAACTTTACCGAGTTTTGGCCGTATTACGCGCCCTGCCGTTTCCGCGATGGTGCCGCTTACGCAACACTCCACCTTGCGTTCTCTGGCGTTTTGACATGCGACACAATCAAACCCTGTTTGACCTTGCCGACTGGCTTACGGATCCTCCTACCGGAGGCCCGATTCAGATGTGGATCGTCGGTGCTGGCCTGTCGTCGATCGTGACGTTTTACGGGATCTCCTGCTGTTTGACGCAACACGCAACGACCCTAAACATCACGACGAGAGGATTTCAACCACTCGGCCGAGGATTCTGGTTGAACATCACCGGTGTTCATGCTGTCACGTTTGGCATGGTCGTCGTTTGCGTTGGGCTGTTCATTCACTTTCAATGGTTCTGGGGCAACCATAAACGCTTGTTCCCGTTTCACGAATTTGCGAAATACGCCGCTGCACTTGGGGTCGTCGCAGCAATGCTCGCTCATGCATTCACGATGATCACTCGAACGTAAACCAGCCGCCCATCGGGGACCAGCCTAAAAAGTGATGCTAAGATTCACGTCCAGGTCCTGTCGTCTTTGGTCGCCTTGCGACCGGGAACGCGCTGCAATAACCGATGGCTACGTCACCACGATTGCTCGATGCAGTAATCAAAAACACGTAGTCGGCAAACGGTCCGTATGGATGATCTCAATCACAGAGATATTCGTTTCTTCGTTTGCTTGCCTTTGAATCTTTTTGTCGCACCAATCTTTCTGCCCTCGCTTTCGGTGTGAATCGTCTCGGCCGGCGGGGACAAGCCGAGGGCAACATTTTGGGAACTACTGGCGGTCTAATCGTCGTACGCATCTGCGTTGGTCGTGCAAATCGAGATCGCGTACCGCGTTGCGGAGCACGCGCAGGATCGTTGCTCGGTCTCATCATCTCCGGTATCTTGTCGTTGCGCAAGAGCGATTGGATGAACGAAATACTCGCCGATTCAGCGAAACGCAAGAACCATGGGGCGCGTACGTGCCGCGGCAACGTCTTCCATCTACACGTCTTTGTAAACACAACATCACGAATCGCTGCCGCGCGACCACCCACATTGCCTGCAGCACCATTAGCAAACCGATGTAAGGAGCAATCCTGTTGATGAAAACCCGAGTCCTTCTCTTATTAGCTCTGACGGCCATTGTATTTGCCAGTGCGGTCGATGCGCAAACGCCCTCTGAGCCACTTCGGACGTGGACGAGTGACGATGGGGCATTTACGGTTGAGGCGGAATTCATCGATTTGCGTCGAAGCACGATCCGTCTCCGTAAAGCGGACGGCAATACGATCACCGTACCGTTAGCGAAACTCAGTGAAACTGACCGTCAGTTCGTGCGTGAACGACAAAGCGAAATGCAGAAGGACCGCGTCCAAAACCGTGATCGCCGTCAGCCCGCACAGAACGCTTCTCCTCTTGTCCGACGCAACGTTGCTTCACTCAACGCATTGCTCGAACCGGTACGACAAAAATATGGAGTCCCCGCCCTGGCGGCGGCCGTTGTCCAGGGCAACCAGTTGATCGCAGTCGGTGCTGTTGGTCTACGACAGATGGATTCCGACGAGCCGGTCACCATCGAAGACAAGTTTCACCACGGATCAATATCAAAGCCGATGACCTCGATGCTCCTCGGCATGCTGGTGGACCGAGGAAAACTCCGTTGGAACACGACTGTGGCTCAGGCGTTTCCCGACCTAATCGATCGTATCCGACCCGAATATGCCAACGTGACGTTGGAACATTTCTTGCTGCATCGATCCGGGCTGCCGAGCGATCGGCGACAATCACCCGAACTGAATGCGGCGATCAGTGGGCTAAGAGGAGACATCCTGGACCAGCGGAAGAAGATGGTAGAAATCGTACTTCAACAACCTCCGGTCGGGTCGATTGGTGAGAAGCATGTTTACGCCAATTTTGGATATTGCGTCGCCGCTGCGATGGCAGAGGCAGCGACCGGCGAATCGTGGGAAGACATGATGAGCGAAATGGTGTTCGCACCGCTGAATATGGAAACGGCGGGGTTTGGCCCGCCCTCGGACCCGGACAAGATCGATCAGCCACGCGGGCACATTGGCGTGGGCGTGGAGATGAAACCGGCCCGACCAACAGCCGACAACGCACCCTGCATGGGACCGTCAAGCCGAGTGCATTGCAGTGTGATCGACTTGGCGTTATTCGGGCATTTGCATCTGCAATATGGTCCAACCACCGCAAAGTTTGTGTCACGCCCAACCTTCGTCCGGCTGCATACGGACCCACTAAAGCAAAACTACGGACTTGGGTGGACGGTCAGTGATCCCGACTGGGTTCCTGGCGAGCTTCATTGGCACACAGGGACCAATGGCATGAACTATTCCGGACTCTACGTCGTCCCGGCACGCAACATGGTCGTGGTGGTTTCGACAAACGCGAAGTCGAGTGAGGCGTGTACCGAAGTACGAGATTTGATTCTCCGTCGCTAGTTCGCAACAAACTCCAGGCAATGACGTCGTCCACCGGTCATGGCCTAATGCAAATCATCCGGGCGTAAGCAAGTTGATGCGAAGCCCCCTGGAACAAATAACGCATTCCATGGCACTATCGGCGATCGGCCAACGCTTGCATTTGGAATGGTCTGCCCTGAGTCGCGGTAGCAAAAATTGCTTGCAACCGGGTAACACGCGCAGTACGATGCAGGCGCTTGCAATACCGAAACAAGAACGAACAGCCAGTCAATGCCCCGGAGTGCTGGAGCCAACTGGGCTTAGCAGACAAAGGACAATCGTTCGTTACCACTCGGTTACCTTGACTGTTCAATTGCACCAAAAATTGGAGAACCGCATGGGTGTCAAAGCGTTGCAGAGGCTGACCGTAATTGTGACGATCGTTTGGACAACCACGATGACCGTGGCCCAAGGCGCAGACGGCACGACGAACACTTTGTTCGAGCCGCCGATCCGGCTGCGCGCTGATGGCCAGTTCATTGACACGGGCCCCGCATGGGGACACAGCGCTCCGTGCATCGAGGATCTTGACGGCGACGGATTGGACGATTTGATTGTCGGTGACTTTGGTGGCAAGTTTCGCTGGTACCACAATACGGGTACCGCCAGTGAACCTGCTTATGAGAGCAAAGGCTTCATTCAAGCGGGTGACGTGGACGCGGAAGTAAACATCTACTGCTGCATCGGCAGCCAAGCTCGTTTTTGCGATCTTGACGGTGATGGAATTCGCGACATGATCGCCAATTCATATGACCCAGGACATTGCTACCTCTTTCGCGGCCTGCCCAACAACCGCTTTGCAGCCCGCGAGGAACTTCTTGACAAGACGGGGGTTCCGATTCGTTCCGCTCCGATCCAGAAACAGCACTATCAATCGTTCGGCAGTTTTTTTGAAGCGGTCGACTGGGACGACGACGGTGACCTTGATCTACTGATTGGTTGTTTTGACGGCACCGTCAAACTGCGGCTCAACGAAGGCAATGCGAAGACTCCAGAGTTTGCCGCAGAAAACGTCGATATTGACGCCGCCGGCGAGCCGCTTAAAGTCAACGCTCACTTCTGTCCCGTGGTTGCAGATTGGGATGGCGACGGATTATGGGACGTTATCGCGGGTAGTGACGACGGTAGTGTGACATTCTTTCGTAACGCCGGAACCAAGACTTCGCCGACGTTCGCAAAAGGCGTGATTCTTGTCGATGCACATGAGGGCAATGGATACAACCGAGTCATGTGGGATGAGTCTGCGATCATTCCCGGAATACGATCTCAAGTCGATGTCGCCGACGTCAATGGCGACGGCAAACTCGATCTTGTCGTGGGTGACTTTTACACCGCATATGATTTTAAATCTGATTTGTCACCGCAACAGAAGCAGGAAGCCGAAGAGCTCATCGCCGCAAGTGAGAAACTGGGCAAGGCGTTTGCTGAGAAATTAAAAGCTCTACGCAAAGACTTTGCGGAACGTTATCCAGGTGACGAGGTCTTCAGTGACGAAGCAGACAAAGCATGGTCGACCGAGTATAAGGCTCTACGTGAGACCCTCGAAGCAAAAGAAATGGAGGAGAACGAAGAGCAATTCGCCAAGTCGCTTCGCCCCTACCTCGCAACCACCAAGGGGTCTGGGGATCGAAGTTTCGATCTTGCGCTGGCTCATGGACACGTCTGGTTATACTTGCGCAAATGATCAATACCACTCACAGGACCTGCGGGTTCGAAGCGTCCCATCGATGTAAACCGCCGTGGCTGTTTCTCATCGTTTTCTTCTTGCTTGTTGGATGCGGCCACCGACCGGAAACCGCAACCAATCTGTCGAAAGTACCCGAACCGGCGGTTTCACGCTCCGACTCCACAAACGACAACCAACTCGAACCGCCCCCTGCTGCACCCGAGTTCATCAAGCCATCGAGTGAAAATGATCCCGTCGAGGTGCGGTTCGCTGCATCAAAGCGAGACGTTCGCGTCGGTGAGTCCTTTGAAGTGTCGGTGGTCTTTAGCATCGACCCTGCGTACGAGATCCACAGCATGGATGCGTCTGCACCGCAGATCCCGACTCAAATCGAACTTGAGTTGCCTGTGGGGTTCACCGCGATCGAAGATTGGGATGCTCCCGCGCCGGTCCGTTCGCTAAACCCTGGCGGCCAATCGGTTTTCACCGGCGACGTCGAGTTCGTGCAAACGATCCAAGTTTCGAACGAGATCGAACCGGGCGACCATCAGCTGATTTGCTCGGTATCGTACCAAGCGTGCAATTCGCGGCGATGCCTTCGGCCGACCAAGTCGGTGCTCACGATCGAGTTGACGTGTAGTGCTGGTTCCCCATGAACATGCTTCTCCAGTCCAAACTAACTTGGATCAACTGCGAGACACCGCTTTCGTACTGTCGTGGTTCGTACAGAAACCGCCACAGACTCAGTCGCGAGGGTGACGACTTTTGAATCGTTCTATCGCACCAATTATTGTGTCGTGAGCTGCGGAGCAAGAAATTTGTCGAGTTGGGACGAACCAACGTCAGAGTCCAAAGATCGTTATGGTTCGTGAGATTGACCCGGGATTTTCGCTCGTTGATTTCACTGACGCAAGGTCGAGAAAAAAGTTCGTGCGACCGAAACACGAGACGGCCATCGGGATTCGTGACACGATGCAATCGCCTGCGTCGTCCCCATGTTTTAATCTCACATCTTTTAACCTTTCGCTGCAGCTCGGGTGCGTTGCACTGTGCCGCAATGCCTGCCGTCGCTTCGCGACTCTGTACGGTGGGGGGTGCATCTTTCCACGGACTGACGTCCGTGGCTACTGCATATCGTCGCGTTGCGACTGGTAACACTGGCTGGATCGGTTGGCACAAAGATAGATAGTCCAGTTCAAAAGGCTTTGAAATCTTTCTGTCGCACCAATCTTTCTGTCTTTACTTGCGGTGTGAGCGAGCTTGCACGATGGAGCAGGGCAGACTCAGAATCGATGGAACGATGTAGTGTGCGCGGACGAAAAGTCGACAGGAAAATTGGTGCGACAGGAAAATGTGACTGCCACGGCGATTCTTGACAGAACTCAATCGCCGGAGTCGTCTCCATTTTTTTAACCTTTCGACACCTTTCCGATGCAGGTCGTTTGCGACGCGAGGGGTAAACCAGGGATCACGATCGCTGTCGCCGCTACCGCGGCTATTGTCGTGTGTTGTGTTCGGAACCCCATGCCTACGCATCTTGAAGTTGAGCGTTTAGACATTCTTCTGGCCAAAGGCCCAGCAATTTGCCTAGCCGGCCTCATTAAGTCCCAGCAAACGGCCGGACCGTTGGCCCTTCCATTCATTGGTTTTCTAGGTCCCAGCCCGTTGGGCTGGGCCAGGTAAACGTCTGGGGCTTTGCCCCTAAATACAAAAGCGCAACTTCAAAACTTACGCATGGGGCTAACTGCTTTCGCCGCCATCGCGGCTTTCGTGCCCTGCCCATTCGCATTGATGTGCGTGATCCGCGGGCCGACTGCCTTACAAGTTTGGAAACCCAAAATAGCGTCGCCCCGCCGAAACAACGTGCAATGGCGTCTCCAGGGTGAATCAAACCGCCGCGGGCTCTCCTGCCGTCGCGTTGCGACTTGCAGGCAATCCCCACTTGCGCGGGCAAGGTCTACATGCATGCCGTCGCGTTGAGACTGGCTCAGTGGAACACACGTGGTGCTAGGCGATGATCTCGTGGATCGGCTCGACGTGCTCGACGCCGACTAACTTTTGTTCTAAGCCGCCATAGAAGTACGACAAGTGATTGGGGTCGAGCCCCATTTGATGCAGGATCGTGGCGTGCAAGTTTTTGACGTGCAGTGGGTTTTCAGCGGCTTGCGAGCCCAGTTCGTCGGTTGTTCCATGGCTGATCCCGCCTTTGATCCCGCCGCCTGCCATGAACATCGTAAAGCCGTACGCGTTGTGATCGCGGCCTGATCCTTCGGCATATTCAGCGGTAGGTTGTCGGCCAAACTCGCCGCCCCACACGACGAGCGTTTCATCGAGCATGCCACGTTGTTTCAAATCGGCCAACAGAGCCGCGACCGGCTTGTCGGTCGCGCCGGCGTGTTTATTGTGGTTGTCCTCGAGGTTGCCGTGGGCGTCCCAGTTGTGATCGTTGTGGGCACCGCCACTGTACAGCTGAATGAACCGCACCCCGCGTTCGACCAATCGTCGTGCGATGATACAACGTTTGCCAAAGTCACGTGTCTGCTCTTGATCGGCGCCGTACATCGCAATCGTTTTGGCATCCTCGCTACTCAGATCCACAGCCTCGGGCGCAGCGGCTTGCATCTTGTAAGCCAGTTCGTAGCTGGCGATCCGAGACGACAAGTCGCTATTGCTTTCGCGTGAGATCAGATGGCGATTATTCGCTTTTTGAATCGAATCAATCAATTGTCGCTGCACACCTTCGGGCAAATCGCTTGGCGGTGCCAGATCCAAGATCGGAGCTCCTTCGGCGCGAAACACGTTGCCTTGATACGTCGCCGGCATATAACCGCTGCTCCAGTTCTTGGCGCCGCTGATCGGCCCGCCACTGGGGTCGAGCATGACGACGAAACCGGGCAGGTTCTCATTGACGCTGCCGAGTCCATAGGTCAACCAAGATCCCATCGCGGGGTTCCCCGACAGAATCCGGCCACTGTTCATCATCAACATCGCGGACCCATGGATCGGCGAATCGGCCGTCATCGAGTGCAGAAACGCGATATCGTCGACATGGTTTGCGACGTTAGGAAACAGTGAACTGACCCATTTCCCGCATTCGCCGTGCTGTTTGAACTTCCAACGAGGCTCGACAATGCGGCCGCCACTTTTGTGCCCGCCGCGGCCAAACGTTTTGACGTCGACCGTCTTGCCGTCCATGCCGATCATGTTCGGTTTGTAATCGAACGTATCGATATGGCTTGGTCCGCCATACATGAACAGAAAGATCACCGACTTTGCTTTGGGAGCGAAGTGCGGTGGCTTAGCCGCCAAAGGATTCACAAACGGTGAATCGGATTCCGACGCCGTCGCGCGATCGAAAAAACCATCCGATCCGAGCATCGAAGCGATCGCGGCAGCACCGAAACCGCCGCCGGTTTGCCACAAGAATTCTCGGCGAGTACGGCCGCAGAAGTTGTCTCGCTTGGTCATGATCGGACTCTCAGTGATTGTTTTTTGGGGGGAAGAAAGTCAAGCCGCGTGATGGGTTTGATGCCGCATCGATCCACGTTTAATCGACAAACAGAAACTCGTTCCAATTCATCACAGTCAAGCAATACAGACTGACCGCTCGAGTGCGTGTGATACCGTCGTGCGACACTAGTTTTTCGATCAACGCATCGCCGTCGGCAATCTCGGCATCGGTAGCTGGTCGAGCGAACGCGGCCATGATGGCTCGGCGAACGACCTCGTCATTTCCGACACTCGCCGCGTCAATCGACTTGGCAAACTTCGTCGCTTGATCGTGAATAAAGTCACTATTCAACAGTGATAACGCTTGCCCCGGCTGCAGCGTGGCAAAGCGAGCTTCACACGTCAGATCGGGATCAGGGAAATCGAAGGCGGTCAACAGCGGCGTCAACAGCGAGCGTTTCACATGGATATAAACGCTGCGTCGATTACGTTGTTCTTCGGGCGAATCGCCCCAGCCTTGGCCCGGCCGTGATTGCCCCGCCAACACTTCGGCGGACAATTTCTCATAGAAACTTGGGCCATAAACACTCGGGTTCAGCGATCCGTTGACCGCCAGAATCGAATCGCGAACCTCTTCTGCACTCAGGCGACGAGGATCAAACCGCCAAAATAAATCGTTTGCCGGATCGATCGCCAACCCGTCGTCGCGACTTGCCGACGACATCTGGTAGGCTCGACTATTCATGATCAGCCGGTGCATGTCTTTGATTTTCCAGCCACTTTGAATAAACGTCTGGGCCAGCCAATCGAGTAGTTCCGGATGAGTCGGTGGAGTACCAAGTTGGCCAAAGTTATTGCTGCTGCGAACAATGCCCCGTCCGAAATGGAATTGCCAAATTCGGTTCACCATCACGCGAGCGGTCAGGCGGTTGTCATCGCTGACGATCCAATCCGCGAGCACGCGACGTCGTCCGAGCGATCGGTTATTGAACGCGTCGACTCGCGTCACATCGTTATTGGATTGGACTTCGGGAATGGCGGTTTCAAAAATCTCGGGGAACGACGGCTGAACCTCGTCGCCAGGCGAGTGCGGGTTGCCTCGGAACATCACAAACGTCTTGCCCGGTTTCGGCGGGTATTTGGCCAATCCCATGACCGAGTTTCGCGGTGGCAATTGTTTCAGTTCTCGCTGGTTCTCACGCAGTCGCTTGCGAAGTGATTCGTACTTGCGCCATTGATCGGAGCTGAGGTTTTCCTTGAGTTTTTCCTTCAGTACTTTTTCTCGTTCACGACGAGGGCCTTCGGTCGCTCGTTGATCCGGAGCGGACATCTTGACGATCCCCGCTTGCTCGATCTCGTGCATCGCCGCTTCGATCTTTTTGCGGGCGACATCGTTATCGTGATAACGAGCCTTTAGCTCTGCGGACGTGATGTCAATTTGATTGTTCGCTGGATCGGTGCCGCCCGATGCATAGCGAGTCACATCCTCGAAAAACGACAACATGCTGTAGTAATCGGTTTGCGGGATGGGATCGATCTTGTGGTCATGGCAACGAGCACAGTTGATCGTCAGCCCCAAGAACGCTTGCCCCGTCGTGGTGATCAAGTCGTCCATCTCGTCGAATCGAGCTTGAACAGGATCCGCAGGTTCGTCATCCCAGATCCCCAGGCGGTAGAAGCCCGTCGCGGTCAGTGTTTCGGTGGTCACGGAATCGAGTTCGTCGCCAGCGAGTTGCTCGCGGACGAATTGGTCGTACGGTTTGTCATCGTTAAAAGACTTGATGACGTAGTCACGATACTTCCACGCGTTTTCTTTGGGGTTATCGCGTTCGAAGGAGTTAGACTCGGCGTAGCGAACGAGGTCCAACCAATGGCGTCCCCAGCGTTCACCGTAGTGAGGCGATTGAAGTAATTCGTCAACAAGGCTAGAGAACGCATCGGGAGAATCATTGTTGACAAACGCTTCCACCGCCGCGGGCGATGGCGGCAGCCCCGTCAGATCGTAGTAGGCGCGGCGCACCAACGTTCGGCGGTCCGCCGAAGCGTTCGGTTTCAAACCGGCTTCGCCGAGCGACTTGAAAAGGAATGCGTCGATCGGGTTTTCGTTCCATACAGGATCCGCAACTCGCGGCGGATCCGGGTTGCCCATCGGCTCGAACGCGAAATGTTTCCCCCAAGCGGCCCCTTCGGCGATCCACTGCGTTAGCAATTCGGCTTCGGCCGGGGTTACGGGATCGCCTTCGGGCGGCATGCGTTCAAATTCGTCGTCGGTGGTGATCCGTGCGACTAACATACTGGCGTCCACATCGCCTGCGACGATGGCGAACTCGCCAGACTCGGCTTCGGCGAACGCCGATTCCTGTTCAGCAAACGAAATCCCGCCTTCGGCTTTATCGGGGCCATGACAAGCGAAGCACCGCTTGGCCAAGATCGGTTGCACCTGCTTGATAAAATCGACCGACGCCGGTGCTGGAGTTTCCGAGGATGCACTGCCCTCGGCTGCACCGGATTGCCCACTCAGCCCACCGATCACCCCGCAGGCAGCTAGCATCAGGATCGCGTAACGGCCAAGCGGACGGACGGAGGACAGAGCATTGAGTCGAATCATAACTTTGATTTCTTGCCGTCGAAGGTGGGATGTGATGCCGGTGCACTGATGGAAGCGAGGTGGGACAGCAACCGTGATGGCACCCCGCTATTGTGACAGGAAACCAGGCTGACGCCAAGTAGGAATCACGCATCGCAATTGAGATATATTGCCGACCCAGCAGTCACCCACACCATGACCAGAAACGTCGCGTTTCGTTGCGGTTTTCGCAAACTCACCCACAGGACCTGCTATCAGAACGTCGAACCATGAAGACGTGAAGGAAGCTTCTTTCGCAAAACTAGCGTGAATTGAGCAGGCTTGCGTGGGTTGGTGGAAGAGGCTTGGAAGCTTGGTTGCGGTGAACCTGTTTGCGTAGAGGAGGGACGGAGCGCGTAGAGGAAGGGACGGTGCGCGGAAGGACTCGTTGCCTCGTCCACTACGGATTGGGCGTGGGGTGGGCGTAGGTTTGGCGGTGCAGGAGCGATCGAGAAGATCGATTAGGGCGCCAGCGTGAGCGCGTCCATGCGACTTTTGATCGTCTTGTGGATCGTTTCGAGTTGCTGTTCAAGCTGTTGGTTTTGGTTGTACAGCCGCACCAATTCTTGGCGTGTTTGCTCGACTCGCGTGGCGATCTCGTCGTGGTACGCCTTAATTGCGAGCTTTTCTTTTTCGGTTTGATCGAAATCCTGCTCAAGCTTCAGCTTGTCTGCTTGCGTGGACGTCAACATGGCCTCGGTCGCTCGGATTGCTTCTTGCAGGACCGTCTTTTGGTAATCCGCTTCTTGGACCTGAGATTCCAACGCGGTCAAACGAAGGCGGATGCGACGCAGCACAAATCGATAATCGTTTAACGGTCGGATGTAATATTGATTGATCAGCTTTACCACGCCGAGATCGATCAATTCGTTGGCCGCTTCTTCCTTGAGGACAAGTTGATCGCCCACGTTGAACGACACGTCGTCTTCTTCGCTGCGTTGCAAACGACTGTCCAAGGCACGTCCGGTACCGTCAAAGAAGTCGCCATCGGTAGCCGCAGTCGTACGTTGGCCATCGACTTGGATTTTGTGTTTTTTGATGAATTCCACTCGAGTCCATCGGCTCAGCGGTGGATCGTCGGGCGTCGCTTGGCTGCCATCACGCAGGTACGAGTCCAACGTTTTTTGGCTTACCCCGGATTCAAACAGATCGGCGAGCAGTTTGTCGTCGACGCGTCCGAACAGATGGTTTTCATCAGGTGTACTGCCTTCGGCGATGAAGATCTCGTGTCCATCGAGCGGCAGCATTTCATAGATCGACCATCTTCCGGCCTGCATGCTGGTGATCGCATCTTGTTGATTTTTTTCGAGCTTACCGGTCGGTTGCAGCGTGACTTGGTCTGGAGTGCTCGAGATCACTCGAAATTCGCCCAGATAAAACCGAGGCAATTGCAAGTTCATGTTTGGCATTGGTCGTTCGGCAAAGCCATAAACGATCAAGCCTTCGGGGACCAAAGCTTCTGGGGCAGCTGGTGCCGCTGCGGCATCATCTGCGGCCGCCGGAGGGGCTCCGCCAGCGTCATCGGGAATGATCGGAGCGGGTTGTGTGTTGGCGAGGACGATCCCTTTGAGGTCACCGTTTTTCAGTTCCAAGGACCGCCAAACTCGACCTGCTTCGACCGAAATCACGGACAATTCGTGGTTCAACGCGACGACGCCTTTGCCGGCTTCGGGGCCGGTCAAACTGCCAAATTTAAGCGTTTGATACTCTTGTTTTGCCTTTTCTGCTCGAACTTCGAGTTTTTCTTTGATCTGGTGCCATGCCGCACGGCTCTTCAGGGCCCCGGCGGTAGGAAAGATAAACAGCACGGCCAACAGCATGGTGATGCTGACGGTGACGAGGTGATACCACCGCCAAGTCGGTGCAGCCTTCCAAACAAGGACGAAGAAGCCGATCACGACAACGATCAGTAAGCCTAGAATAGCGTATTGCATGATCGTTTAAGCGAGAGGTTGAACAGGCATTAAGAGACGAAGAAGACGACCGCGAGGGTTCGGAGGCGGTTTGTGGTTGAGAGTCACAAACAAAAATGCCTCCGTTGGATAATAAGTTGGGCAAGATGCGCCGTCAAGCTTTTCTCGTAATCTGCGGGAGATTCGCGTGAACGTGTGAGCAAATTTGAGGCATCTGGTCCATTTTGCGGATTCGATTCGCGAGCTCTCCCCCCGCTGCGACCGCCGTCAAAGTCGCTGCAACCCGTACCGCCGTCATCGCATCGCCCCTCCCCACCGGCATAACCAAGCGATCCGGTGAAGACCGCACGTTGGCAGGCCGAATTCGTTAACTGTACTGACGGATGTGCGTTTTGTAGGCATTGTCCCCAATAAATCAATTCTCTCACACCCGAATGCCCACGTGAGTAAATCCCACCCCCGATTGGCGGTCGGCTCGTCGATCGCCGCAGAACGGTTTGCGGCCCTCTGGTCCCTAGTCCGCAAGAGAATGAAACCACTTTGCTGTGCGCTGCTTTTGAGCAACATCATACTCAGCAGCGTGGGCTGCCATCGTCAGTACTATCGCAAGCAAGCCGATTGCGAAGCCAATATGTTGTTGGACGAGAAATCGCAACACATATCTCGCCCCCCTAACATGGCACTGCGGATCGACGTCGATCGCCGCAGCCGGATGTTCAATCCATTTGACTTGGATTTTCAACCGATCCCCACCGACGATCCTTCGTCGTACGAGTACATGCAATGTGTTGATGATCGACGCGGCTACCCATTGTGGGAAGCATCCGGGGTTACCAATACGGCCGAAAGTCCCGATTGGTGGCAATTTCTGCCGCTGGACGAGGACGGCGTGTTGGTGCTGAATGCTGAAAATGCGGTTCGGATCGCGCTGCTGCACTCGCCCGAATACCAAGCCCAACTCGAGGAACTGTATTTGGCGGCGCTGGATGTCAGCAACCAGCGTTTCCAATTTGACACGCAGTTTTTTGGGGGTGCCCAGACGTTTTTGACAGCCGATGGTCGCCGTCGCAGCGGCGGGGGCGGCAACAGCAGCACTCGGTTCGAAGTCGGCACGTATAGCAACGGCAGTCGCCCGCTTTCGCTGGAACGTCGCTTTGCCACCGGCGGTGAATTAATCGCAGGAGTCGCGAACAATATCGTCTGGGAACTAAGCGGCCCGAATTCGCAAAGTGCATCGACCATCTTCGATTTCACGTTGCTGCAACCGCTGCTACGTGGTGCCGGTCGCGACCAGGTGCTGGAGGGTTTGACGTTTGCCGAGCGAAACCTGCTTGCCAACGTTCGCGCCTTTGAACGCTACCGCCGCAGCTTCTTTTTGAACATTACGATCGGACGCGGGCTGGAGAGCCAAGTCAGTACGGGCGGCCCCAACCTTGCGATCAATGGACAGGGCTTCGGAACCGGCGGTGGCAGTGCGAGCGGCTATCTCGGCTTGCTGCAAACTCAATTGCAGATCCGCAACCTCGAAGAGAACATTGCCCGCCAAGCGGAAAACTTGTTGATTCTCGAAGACACGCTGATCGAACAATTGACCACCATTCCGGATGACGCCGAGACCATCATTCGTCAACGATTGCAGGTGGCTCAGGCACGATCGAGTTTGCTGCGATCGCAGAGTCAATTGGTGGCACAACAAGCCGGCTACGAGCGATCCGTCGACGCGTTTCTCCGCAACCTTGGTTTGCCGCCCTACATCTGTGCACGACTGGAAGATCCGATCCTGCAACGATTTGAGTTGATCGATCGTGATCTGCTTGGTCGCCGCGAACAACTTGCGTTGGTCCGAACCAGCGTTGGACGATTGAATGTTTCGATCCTCGAACGCGGAACCTTTCAAGTGGATGAAGCCACCGGTTTGCCCGAATCTCAGATCGAATGGACCGATGAACTCGCGAAAACGCTGCTGACATTGCGAGGCGAAATTCAACCACTTGCAGAATTTAATCGAACGCTGATCGAGGAAGACTTGCCGCGAATCACCGAAGACATCCAGCGATTTACCGAATCGTTAGACGAACGGCAAAATCAGAACCGTCAATTGAGCAAGATGTACCAAGAGCAGAAGACCCAAATCTGTTCGCTACTGAACACATCGGATATTGACGAATCGCTGTTTGACATCGAAGGTTTGGCTTCACTGAGCGAGTTATTGAAAGATCAGTACGATCGACTTGGCGAGCGTTTGAATACGTATCAGCAACGAATCGAGCAGCTCGACCAATCGATTGAAAACATTGTGAACAAAGGTCCTGAGGACACCGATCCGCGAAAAGTGGCTCAGACGTTACGGGATACCATTATTCTCGCATCCCAAGACCTGTTGGCCGAACTTGCCGACGACGTGCTGACGTTGCAACTGATCCAAGCCCGTGCGAGGACCGAAAGCGTGTTGCTTCCTGAGGTGGATATTGAACCAGCGACGGCGCTGCAGATTGCTCGTGCGAACCGCCGCGATTGGGCCAATGCTCGTGCCGATCTGGTGGACCAATGGCGACTGATCGAAGTCGTGGCCAACGATTTGGAAAGTTCGCTTGACGTGGTCTTCAATGGCGACGTGCAAAATGTCGGCAACAATCCACTGGACCTGCGTTCATCGACGGGACGATTGCGAGTCGGACTGCAATGGGATGCACCGATCACTCGTTTGATCGAGCGGAACAATTATCGTGCGACGTTGATTGCCTACGAACAAGCCAAACGGGCTTATTACGGATTCGAGGACGATGTGTGGCAGCAAGTGCGTGCTGAGATTCGGCAACTGCAGGCCAACCGTTTGACCTTCGAACTTGGACGACAAGCGGTCAGCATCGCAGCATCGCAGATTGAATTGAATGCCGACATTCGCTCGCTCAACGATGCTCGGGGTCGCAGCAGTGGTCCGACCGCGGCCCGCGATGCGATCAGTGCGTTGAACGACTTGTTGGACGCACAGAACGCGCTACTGAACATTTTTGTTAACTATGAAGTGGTCCGTCGCAGCTTGGACTTTGATCTTGGCACGATGGAATTGACCGCCGAAGGATTGTGGATTGATCCAGGCAAATTGGATCCGGAATATTTGCTGACGCTGTCCGGCACACGAGAATCGGGCATGATCGGTGGCTGCAACGATTGTTGTCTGCCATCGCGTCCTCAGCCGCGTGCTCCTGACTACAGCTTGATGCAACAGTTCGACGGCGGAGCAACGTTGGTCGAATAGCGTTCAAAAAACGAAGCATCCAACTTCAACCGCGTTGTCGATGCCGCGTCACGGCGATGCGGCATTGGCAACGCGCTGGGTGACCGCTTGATACAGTTCCTCCGGGAGTGCCCCTTTCTTGGCCGCGGCAATATTCTCGGCCAGATGCATTGGATTGCACGTTCCTACAATCGTAGTGTGGCAATGGGGATGCGACAGCGTGTAACGCAGAATCAACTCGGCGCGTGACATCCCCTGGGGCAGCAGTTCGTCCAGGTTTGCCCGGTTCCAAACGTCGTCCAGCGCCGGCCGCTTGATTTCCGCGTCAGGCCCACCGTGGGCGATCCCGCCTCGCAAGATGATTCCCGCCCCATTGTTGGCCGCCTGGGTAATCGCTTCGTGATGCTCGGGCGCGAGCGCGGAGTAGGGAACTTGAAAGGTGTCAAAAACGCCCAGCTTCATCAAATTCGTGATTTCGGGCAGCTTGGTGGAAATGCCGATGAACCGGACGAGGCCTTGAGCACGAAAATCGACCAACTGGCGAATCAATCCTTCACGCTCCAACGTTTCGGCGTCTCCGCCGTGGAACTGAAGCAAATCGAGATGCCCAGTCTGCATTCGCGCCAGACTCAATTCTAAATTGCGCTGGATAACATCCTTTTTCCAGTGATGGTTGATTTCCAAGTGGTCTTCGTGCTGCGTGTAGACGCAGCCACACTTGCTGGCCAAAAAGTACTCGGATCGTCGCGAACCAATAAAACGGCCGATCCGCTCTTCGCTAGCGCCATAATCGGGTGCGGTGTCAATAAAGTTGATCCCGGAATCGAGCACAAGATTCAAGAACGATTCGGCGTCCTGGTCGCTGACATCACGCACACCCCATGTCTTTGGCCCCCGAAGTCCCATGCTGCCATAACCAAGCTGGGTGACCTCGATGCCGGTGCGTCCAAGTTTTCGAGTGGGTAAATTCATATTTGTAATGGTGTTAGCAGGTGAGAGTAAGTGATTTGCGATAACGCCCCGAGCGGACGGCGCTGGCCACAGGCTCGTTTAAGACGAAAACGATCCAAATCGACAATGCGCGATCGCGCGGCTGGATTCCGCGACATCTTGCAGCGACTATATTAAGGGTTCTCGTCTCGACCACCTACCCTCGATCCTACCCTTCGGAGTTCATCAATGCCCCGCATCGCATTGTTATTTGGCCTAACTCTTTTTATTGCATGCCCGGCGGTCGGATTGGCGGCCGAGCGACCTAACGTCCTGTTGATCTGCGTCGACGATCTGAAGCCGACGATCGGTTGCTTTGGAGATCCCGTTGCTGTCACGCCCCATATCGATGCATTGGCAAAGCGTGGCGTCCGCTTTGATTACGCGTACTGTAACCAAGCCGTTTGTTCACCGAGTCGCAATTCTTTGATGACCGGTCTGCGTCCGCAAACCATCGGCGTCTATGACTTGCCCACCCATTTTCGGTTGGCCACATCCGAATTGACCGCGAATGATCCCCAGCGGGGCGAAGTGGTGACGCTGAGCCAGCACTTTAAAAACAACGGTTATCTCGCCCAGGGGCTTGGCAAGATCTATCATATCGGACATGGCAATATCGACGACAAAGCGTCGTGGAGCGTGCCGTCATGGCGGCCCAAAGGTCCGAGCTATGTGCTAGACGCCAACGTAAAAAACATTGTCCCGGATGCCAAAGGCAAAAAGCGAGGTCCGGCAACCGAATCGGCTGACGTATCCGACGAGACGTACGGCGATGGCAAGATCGCGTTGGAAACGATCGAGCGTATTGCGGAGGCGAAAAAGAATCTCGAACAACCTTTCTTCATTGCCGCTGGATTTTTGAAGCCGCACCTGCCGTTCGTCGCACCGAAAAAATATTGGGACCTGTATCACCCCAGTGAGCTGCCGATGCCGAAGGTGACATCGCCGCCAACCGATGCTCCCACGTACGCTGGAACCAGCGGGGGTGAGCTTCGCAATTACAGCGACATGCGAATCAAAGGCCCGATTGATTCGTCCACCACGCGTCACCTGATTCACGGATACTATGCCGCAACAAGTTATGCGGACGCCCAGATTGGAAAGGTCATCGCAGCGATCGACGAGCACGGTTTCGCCGACAACACGATCATCGTTTTGTGGGGCGACCATGGCTGGCATCTGGGTGACCACGGGATGTGGTGCAAGCACACCAATTACGAGCAAGCCGCACGGATCCCGGTAATCATTGCCGCCCCCGGTGCTGCGCGTGACGCGTCCACCAGCGCGATGATGGAAACCGTCGACATTTATCCAACGCTGGTTGAATTGGCTGGCATCGAACCGGCACCCAATCTCGATGGCGTCAGCCAAGCGGCAGTCGTTCGAGACCCGGCCCAACACGTCCGCGACTATGTGACTCACGTTTACCCGCGATCTTCACGGCTCGGGCGTGCGATCCGCAACTCGCGGTACCGCATGGTCCAATGGAAAGTGATCGGCGCGAAACCGGATTCTGCCGAGATGGAACTTTACGACTATGAGACGGATCCGCTGGAGACTCAAAATATTGCCAGCAAATATCCCGAAATCGTCGCAACCATGAACGCGGAACTAGAGAAGCAACCCGAACCCAAACCGCAATGGAAAAGCGCGAAACAGCGAGCAGCTGCAGCCGAAAAATTGAAACAGGATCAGCAAAAGCGGGCTCAGAATGCCAAGTCGCGTACGGCAATGTTCGCCAAACGCGATCGCGACCAAGATGGGTTCTTAACACTCGAAGAATTCCTGTTGCATCAGCCCGATCCCGACGAAGCTCCGAAACGCTTCCCCAAGTTTGACAAGAACAATGACCAAAAGCTCTCGGAAGACGAGTTTGTTTATCCTTGAACCTCGTTCACCGCTGCCTCTGCCATCGTCGACGCTTTGTAATTGGAAACCTCAATGAAGCCGGTGAAATCTCTGAATCATATTGGCATTGCCGTCCGAGCGATCGAGCCGCAACAGGCTTACTACGAAGACGTATTAGGAGCGATCTTTGAAGGGATCGAAGAGGTCCCCAACCAGCATGTGCGGGTTGCGTTTTACCGGATTGGCGACGTTCGCATTGAACTGATTGAATCGACCGATCCGCAAAGCCCGATCGCGCGTTTTATCGACAAACGTGGTGAAGGGCTTCATCACCTTGCCTTCTTGGTCGACGATCTTCCCACGCGAATCGATCAGTTGACGCAATTCGGGCTGAACATGATCGACACGGTTCCACGTCCCGGCGCCGATCAAATGGATGTCGCATTTATACATCCGAACAGTTGTGGCGGTGTTTTGACAGAATTGTGTCAAACTCGCACGCGGTGATTGCCATCGATTACAATGAGGGCGGTTGGTTCCGAAGTTAGACTCTGCGTCGATGGTCTCCAACATGCTCGATCCTAAATGCTTTTCCGCGCAAGCTTCAACCGCGTCCAAGGTCGCGTGTTCCCAGCCCGAAGATCCTCGATCGGTGGACTCGGCCGACATCAAGCAGCCAACCAGTCAACAAACAGTAGATTGGCGATCCAACGACGCAGTCGTGTTGCAACCGCTTTACACTCGCAATGGATCTGGCACTTCGTCGCCGATGATTCGGGATCGCGATTACTTGCTTCGCGGCATGACCACCGAACGTGGCCAATCGTTGTCAGTCGACCTTCGCCAGCGGCACTCCCACCCCGATCCTGAACAAACCAATCGTGCTGCGTTGGACGATTTGCAGGGTGGGGTGACTTCGTTGGAATTGCGGCTGGACCGTGCGGTCCGCTCGGGATCATGGCAAGTCTTCAGCGTGAACCGAACCACGGCTAACGAAATGCCTTGCGATGGGATACGAGGCGACGAGTTGCTTAGTAACGAGCTACTCGGTGAAGATGGCGTGATGCTTTACGAAGCGAGCGACTTCGACACCGCGTTTGCGGCGGTACCGCTGGACCAAACTGCCATTGCACTGGACGCAGGAAACAGTTTTCTAGCCGCCGCAGCTTCGATCGCGGCATTGTGGGAACGACGTGGCGTCGATCCTACTGAAGCACGAGGCGCGTTTGCTGCCGACCCGATCGGGTCGCTCTCGCGAGATCCATCACTGTCCCGGCTCCGCGGCAAACCGATGCTCGGCTTGTCGGACCTTGCCACTTGGACGTCGCGAACGTTCCCTCATGTCAGCTCCGTCGCCGTTGACACTACCACTTATTACGACGGTGGCGGAACCGACACACAAGAACTCGCGTTTTCGATCGCCACGGCGGTGCAGTATTTACGTGCCATGACCACCACGCGTGATTCGCGAACCGAGTCATTATCGATCGATCATGCGGCCGCACAAATTTTGTTTCGCTATAGTCTCGGAACGGACCATTTTCTATCGATTGCCAAGCTGCGCGCCGCACGTGCGTTGTGGGCCCGGGTGTTGAACGCATGTGGCGGATCGCCGTCGTCAATGAAGATACAAACTTGCACCAGTTCGCGTGTGATGACGGATCGCGATCTGAACCTCAACTTGCTTCGCAATTGCGTCGTCGTGTTTTCGGGGCTACTCGGAGGCGCCGACACGATCACCTCACTTCCACTGGATCACGCGATCCAGTTGCCCGACACATTCGGGCGACGGATGGCACGCAACACGGTGTTGATCCTCAGCGAAGAAGCTCAACTCCGCCGCGTCGTCGATCCAAGTGGGGGAAGTTACTTTTTTGAAACGATCACGAATCAATTGTGCGAGCAGGCGTGGTCGCTGTTTCAGGAAGTCGAGCGTCGTGGTGGCATGCTCGCCTGTGTGCGAAACGGCTGGGTCGCGAAGCAGGTCGCACAATCGGCGCAGAAGTGGGCAAGCCAGTTTGCATATGGCGAGAAGACCATTGTCGGAGTGACCAAATTCGTTAACTCACGCGATCGCGTCGTTCGGCGTGCACCGCCAGATTTAGATCGGCTGCGGGAAATTGCGATGCAGCGGTGTGCGGAACATGGCGATGCCCAGGTTGCCATTCCGCTGTTTGAACACGGCCCTAACTTAGCCGAGGCGATGTTCGTTGCAGCACAAAGCGGCGCCTCGATTCCGCAAATGAATCGTATGCTAGGGGATCAAGCATCCAGAGAGGTGTCACAGTGAGTCCCATTCCCAATTTTGCCGACGTGCCGCTTCGCGGTGGCGACACCAACAAGAGTGCGGTTGATCCCCAAACCGAATGTTCACCGTGCAGCGTTTTTCAGACGCAAACAGACGAATCGATTCCGATCCGGCCGATCTATACCGCCGCTGATTTGGAGGGCTTGGACGATTTGGATTCGCTGCCAGGGAACGCTCCGTTTTTGCGAGGCCCCTATGCAACGATGTATTGCCAGCGGCCATGGACGATTCGGCAATACGCGGGATTTTCGACGGCAGAGGACTCGAACGCATTTTTTCGTCGTAACGTGGCCGCCGGGCAACGCGGGCTAAGCGTTGCGTTTGACTTGGCAACCCACCGCGGCTACGACTCGGACCATCCCCGTGTTGCCGGGGATGTCGGTATGGCCGGCGTGGCGATCGACAGCGTCGAAGACATGCGGATTTTGTTCCAAGACATCCCGCTGGACAAAATGAGTGTCTCGATGACCATGAACGGCGCCGTGCTGCCGATCATGGCGATGTATCTGGTGGCCGCAGAAGAACAAGGAGTCCCCGCCAGCGAATTGATGGGGACGATTCAAAATGACATTTTGAAGGAATTCCTGGTACGAAACACTTACATCTACCCGCCGCAGCCAAGCATGCGGATCGTGGCCGACATTTTGTACTACACAACCGCGCAGATGCCGCGATTCAACAGCATCAGCATCAGCGGTTATCACATGCAAGAAGCCGGCGCTACTGCGGATCTCGAATTGGCTTACACACTAGCCGATGGACTCGAATACATCCGAGCGGGAGTCAATGCGGGTTTGAATATTGACCAATTCTGTCCCCGCTTTTCATTTTTCTGGGGCGTCGGCATGGACTACTTTATGGAAGTAGCCAAGCTGCGTGCGGCCCGTTTGATGTGGGCAAATATCGTCAAAGCGTTCGGCCCCAACGATCCCAAGAGCATGTGTCTGAGGGCACATTGCCAAACAAGTGGTTACAGCTTGGTCGCGCAAGACGTGTACAACAACGCCACGCGAACGTGCATCGAGGCGATGGCGGCAACCCATGGGCATACCCAATCGCTGCACACCAACGCGATCGACGAAGCATTTGCACTTCCCACCGATTTTTCAGCTCGGATTGCCCGTAATACACAATTGTTTCTGCAACACGAAACGGATACCTGCAAAGTCGTCGATGCGTGGGGCGGCAGCTACTTCGTCGAACGTTTGACTCGTGATCTGGTTGACCGAGCCCAGCAGCATATCGACGAGATCGAAGCGGTGGGCGGGATGACGCAGGCCATCCAGTTAGGCATACCAAGACAGCGGATCGAAGAGGCGGCGACGCGGGCCCAGATGAATGTCGAGTCGGGGGCGAAGACCGTGATTGGTTTGAATCGACATTGTTTGCGGTATCAAGATGAATTTCGAGTTCGCAAGATCGACAACGCAGCGGTGCTGCAGAATCAACTCGATCGGCTACAGCGATTGCGTGCCGAGCGTGATCCGGTCGAGTTGCGGCAAAGCTTGAACGTTCTCCGTAATGCCGCATCGGATCCCCACACCAATCTGTTAGCGTGTGCCGTGGATGCAGCCCGAGCAAGAGCGACGGTGGGGGAAATCAGCGATGCACTCGCATCGGTATACGGTCGCTACTCGGCTCCGGCGCGAGTCGTACGCGGCGTCTATTCGTCGGGCATGAAACAGGGCGATGCGTTTTCAGCAATACAACAGCAAGTGGCAGAGTATACCAACGCGGCGGGACAGCCTCCGCGAATCCTGGTTGCGAAAATGGGCCAGGACGGTCACGATCGTGGACAGAAAGTCATTGCATCGGCGCTGGCCGATGTCGGTTTTGACGTTGAAATTGGACCGCTGTTTCAAACGGCCGAAGAAACGGCCGATGCAGCGATCCAACAACACGTGCAAATGATCGGTGTCAGTTCGTTGACTGCGAACCATTTGACGCTCGTTCCAAAACTGCACCAGGAACTCGTCCGACGCGGTCACGAAAGCATCATGATCGTGGTCGGAGGTGTTGTCCCGCCTCAAGATCACGAGGTGTTGTACGAAGCGGGGGCCACGGCGATCTTTGGCCCCGGCACCAAGATTGCCGATGCCGCGTTGGTGTTGATCGAACAACTCGAAGCAGCTTTGGCCAACGTCACTCCCACGCGTGAGGACGCGAAACCCGTTTCAGGATAAGTCTGGCCCGCTTAATCGTGGTACATCGTCCGCGTGAGGGTCGTCCGAGCAAGTCGGGGTGCAATTCACTGTCGAACCCGATGTCACGTGCCAGTCAGCCGGAGACAGGCCCTCACCCGAGCATCGCTGAAGGCTCTGCTCGACCTCTCCCTAAACTGCGTTTTGGGAGAGGTCACTACAAATCACGAGTCACCTCGCCTGAGCGAAGCACGGGCGAGGTCGGACGGGCCCCGCAGGCCGCGTCCGGGTGAGGGCTGTCCGAGCAAGTGGTGCAGCAATCCGCTGTCGAACCCGATGTGACCTGCCAGTCAGCCGGAGGCAGCCCCTCACCCGAGCATCGCTGAAGGCTCTGTGAGACCTCTCCCTAAACTGCGTTTTGGGAGAGGTGACTACAATTCACAAGTCACCTCGCCCGAGCGAAGCACGGGAGAGGTCGGACGGGCCCCGCAGGCCTCGTCCGCGTGAGGGCTGTCCGAGCAAGTGGTGCAGCAATCCGCTGTCGAACCCGATGTGACGTGCTAGTCAGCCGGAGGCAGGCCCTCACCCGAGCATCGCTAAAGGCTCTGCTCGACCTCACCCTAAACTGCGTTTTGGGAGAGGTGACTACAAATCACGAGTCACCTCGCCCGAGCGAAGCACGGGCGATGTCGGACGGGCCCAGCAGGCCTCGTCCGGGTGAGGGTCGTCCGAGCAAGTCGGGGTGCAATCCACTGTCGAACCCGATGTCACGTGCCAGTCAGCCGGAGGCAGGCCCTCACCCGAGCATCGCTGAAGGCTCTGCTCGACCTCTCCCTAAACTGCGTTTTGGGAGAGGTGACTACAAATCACGAGTCACCTCGCCCGAGCGAAGCACGGGAGAGGTCGGACGGGCCCCGCAGGCCTCGTCCGGGTGAGGGCTGTCCGAGCAAGTGGTGCTGCAATCCGCTGTCGAACCCGATGTGACGTGCCAGTCAGCCGGAGGCAGGCCCTCACCCGAGCATCGCTGAAGGCTCTGATCGACCTCTCCCTAAACTGCGTTTTGAGAGAGGTGACTACAAATCACGAGTCACCTCGCCCGAGCGAAGCACGGGAGAGGTCGGACGGGCCCCGCAGGCCTCGTCCGGGTGAGGGCCGTCCGAGCAAGTGGTGCAGCAATTCACTGTCGAACCCGATGTGACGTGCCAGTCAGCCGGAGGCAGGCCCTCACCCGAGCATCGCTGAAGGCTCTGCTCGACCTCTCCCTAAACTGCGTTTTGGGAGAGGTCACTACAAATCACGAGTTACCTCGCCTGGGACAAGTCCCAGTTCGTCAATTCAGCCAAGTGAATCACGCTGGATCTGGTCGACGGCCCACTGCGACGCTTCGCGAACCAGGGCATCTTCGTCCGCGAGCCCGATTCGCAACGCGGGCAAGGATTCGGGATCGCGTTGGTTGCCGAGCACCAGTGCGGCGTTACGTAACACGCCACGGCGACGTGTCCGCCACAGCGGCGTCTTGCGATATCGCTCGCGAAACCCCGCCTCGTCGAGCGAGAAGAGAGATCGAAGCTCGAGAACATCAAGCGGTTGATGCGCCGGTGCCTCAGCTTCGTACTGCCGCATCGGTTTGCGATTCCACGGGCACACCTCTTGGCAAACATCGCACCCAAATGCCCAATCCCCCATCGATTCACGCAGGTCGTCTGCGATCTCGCTACGACTCTCGATCGTCAGATAGCTGATACAGCGTGTCGCATCGAGCACCCCCGCTTGCGGAAATGCTTCGGTGGGACAGGCGTCAAGACACGCTGTGCAGGTGCCACAGTGCGACGATTCATGCGGCGTGTCGGTGGGCAGTTCGACATCCGTCAAAACACAGGCGAGAAAGAAATAGCTGCCCAGGCGTTTGTTCAGCAGCAGCGTGTTTTTTCCTCGCCATCCCAGCCCCGCCAGTTGAGCAATCTCGCGTTCCATAATCGGTGCGGTGTCAACGACGCCGCGTGCCGTCGCCCCCGGAAACGTTTCGCGAATCGATTTTGCGAGTTGTTTTAGCTTGGGGTGAATCACGTCGTGGTAATCGGCGCCTTGCCATGCATAGCGTGCCACCCGCCCCACCCCCGAGACAACGGATCGAGGCGGCGCGGCGTCGTAGGGATACGCCATCGCGATCACGCTGCGGCAACCTTCGAGCACTCCGCTTGGATGCTGGTAGGCGTCTAGCCGGTTTGCGATATAGTCCATCTCGCCGGCGTAGCCCGCTTCGATCCAGCGAGCTAACTGCGAAAAACCATGCGACTCGATCGCCGGAGCGACTCCTACTGCGATAAAACCAAGCTCGCAGGCTTGGTCGCGAAACGCCGCCAGAAAATCAGCGGGCGACGTGAGCGGATCTGTTTCACCGCGTTCACTCAACGGGAGCGGTCTCGATGGGTTCAATGTCGGCTTTGGCGATATCCACACCACGCTCGTGGAACAGCAGGATGAAGCCGACCAACACGGCCAAGGCAAACAGAGCAGGTTTCATCCATAACCAATACCACTGGATCGCGGCGAGCTCGGAATGACGAGCGTCTGTCTTTTCTTCTTGCATGATGGCAATTTCAGATTCGCTGACGTTCGCCTTTGTGGCCTCGTCGATTTGTTTGGTCTTGGCGACCACGACCTCGCTAAATTGGACGGACTCGGGGGTCGTATGTTGGCCTTCGACTTTACCGGCGACCTGAGCCCCGATCATCATGCCCAGTCCAAGTGTCAACATGACCAACAGCCCTTGGGCTTGGGCACGAACCGATTCCGGAGCCTTTTTGTCGGTATAGATTTGTCCGGTGACAAAGAAAAAGTCGTAACAGATGCCGTGCAGTACGATGCCCAGAATAATCATCCAACGAATTTCATCGGTCGCACCGAAGGCAAACAAGGTGTAGCGTCCCACCCAGGCCAACATGCCAATCGCGAGCATCCATTTGACGCCGAGACGTTTGAAGAAGAATGGCATGACCAACATGAACACGATCTCCGAGATCTGGCCATACGACATCGTTGTGCCGATCGGCAACCCGGTTAACTCCACCACGCGGCTGGTGATTTGGTAGTAGAACGCGAGCGGAATACAGATCAGCATCGACGAGACCAGAAAGACCAAATACGAACGGTCTTTTAATAGCGCCAACGCATCGAGCCCGAACAACTGACGGATCGAAACCTTTTCGTCCGAGCGGACTGGTGGGGTATCGGGAAGTGCAAAGCTAAACACGCCCAGTGCGATCGCCGCAACGGCGGTCATGTAAAACATTCCCGAATTAGTTTCGTAACCGGTAAAGGTCAATGCGAAACCCGCCGCGATCCAGCCAATGGTGCCAAGCACCCGAATCCCAGGAAACTCCTTTTCCGGATCCGACATGTTTTTCAGCGCGATCGTGTTGGTCAACGCCAGCGTCGGATAATAGGTCAGCATGTAGCCGAGAAAGAATCCCCAGTTGATGACCGACGGCGAAGGCGATTCCCCCTTCATGAACGAAACCGCGCCAAACATGATCACGCCCCCGAGCAAATGCAGGATCGCGAGCACTTTTTGAGCCGAGAAGAAACGGTCCGCAATCAAGCCAACCAACAGCGGGGTCAGCAATCCGGCGATCGGGCCGACCGAGTAAGTATTACCAAAATCAGCCGCCTCGAATCCGATCGTGCTCAGAAAATTGGGGGCAGTGACATACCATGATCCCCAAATAAAGAACTGCAGGAACATCATGACGGAAAGACGGATGCGAACACTAGGAGCCATTGCGAGGGACTTCCGTTTGGTGGGAGGAATTAAGGCAGGTTGGTAGGCGACGTCGGTCTAGGGAAGTGCTTCGAGAACTTGTGCGGTAGGAATGGGATCCACCGATTCAAGCGGACTGTCGTCACGGGCGAAGAACATTAAATGTTGCCAAGGCAGCATGTTATACTCTTTCACCAGCTTGAAGTGGTTCTTTTCATACTCCTTCATGATCTGATTTTTTGACATCTTATGCAGTGGCTTAATCGGCACCGAAGGATCCTCCTCACGGTACTCCAACAGCGCAATGACGCCGTTGGGTTTTAATGCGCGGTGCATGTGCCACAGCATCGATTCGGGATGCGAAAATTCGTGGTAGACATCGACCATCAAAATCAGATCGACTTCGCCGAGCGGCAGATTAGGATCGTCGACTTTTCCCAGAATCGGTTCGATGTTTCGCAGTTTGGCTTTGGCACCACGTACGCGAAGTTTCTGTAGCATTTCACGCTGGATGTCGACTGCCAGCACCCGACCACTTTCGCCCACTTTCTTGGCCATCGGCAGCGTCCAGTAACCGTTGCCGCATCCCAGGTCACAAACGACCATGCCCTCGGTCAATTGCAATTGGACAAACGACTCCGACGCGTTTTCTTCGTCATCGCGGTTGTCACGAATCAGCCACGGTGCGCCTTGATGCCCCATCGGCTGCGCCACAATGCGGCCCAGATAAGTACGACGCGGCTTTTCATCGGGGGGGGAAGACGCCTGCTCCGCGGATTCTGCTGGCGTGGAGGGTTCGGCAGTCGCGGTATCTTGAGCCGCTGCGTTGATCGCCGAAATCGCAATCAGCCAGACAACAAGAAATCCGGCGCAAAAAATCGACTGCGTTCGTTTCGACTCAGTCTTCGTCGCGTGCGACAAGTTCAAACTGAGGCTCGAACGCGTCGTCAAAATCAAAGACGTCATCAAAATCCTCGCGGCGATCGGTTTCACTTTTACGCATCTGTTCGATGCGAATCAGATTGTACACCAATTCACCGAGGTCGCTTGTCGAGCGGATGCCCCAATTCGCTAAAACCATTTTGGCGAGGTAGCCATATTGATCAATCGCGTAACGTCGACACGACTCGCAAAGTTGTTGCCCGGTCACGTGATTCGGATTTTCGGAGGAAATTCCCGGCGAGGGATCGACATCCGCCATCGCCGCGCTGGTCGCCTCGTTGTTCTCGTGAGCGTAATGCAGCGACTCGCGAATGAATTGATAAGCTTCGATGCGATAACGTTTGTCTTCGTTAAGTAAATCGCGGATCGCTTGAAGAGGAGTCGTCATGAGGGAACTCTGGGAACACGTCGAATAAATTGACGGACGATGTTAATGGCTGCTTTCCTGCCGTGTGCTTCTATTTTGACCGCTTACTCGAAAAAAAACAATTCGACTGCGATTGCCCTTCGACAAAAGAGCGTGAATATCGATCACGGTCGGGCGGCGAGAGAAACAGGCCGCTGGGATAGCAGGTGCGGAAAAGCTGCCGTTTTCCGTCAATCCACAAACAAAAAAAGCTGGCGGGCAACACAATGCGTCGTGGGGCAAACGACGGAAATGGTCACCCGCCAGCTAGCTTGATCCAGGCCCCTCATTGCAGGGGCCTGATAACTGTTCGCTGGGTAAAGCTACGCTACACCGCTAGTAAACTACAAAAATCGTTGTTCCGCAATGTGGGGGGCTCATATTATCGGAAGAATCTGGCGCAAATTTCAGCACTTTCACCCTAAATTCCCAGTACTTTTACCCCTAATGAGTTCCCAAACGTTAACGAACCGCAAACTTCTAACGACGGAATCCAGAAGATGTACTCACCTTTTTTTACCGGAATCAGTAAGTGCTTGTGGGGCCTGCGGTTACGTCGATGGGAGGCATGCCAAGCTGGGATCGGCACTCATCGAGCATTTCTTTTGTCCGGCTGGCGCCGACGCGTGTGACGCCCATCGCCCGCACTTTTAACACCGTTTCAAGATCACGTATACCTCCGGCAGCCTTGACCTGAACGTGGTCGGGAGCCTGGGATCGCATCAACTGCAGGTCTTCGACCGTTGCACCACTGGTTCCAAAACCGGTCGATGTCTTGACCCAGTCCGCATTCAATTCGCCACAAATCTGACAGAGGCGAATCTTATTATCGTCATTCAAGTAGCAATTCTCGAAGATCACTTTTACTTTTTGTCCGGCGTCATGGGCGACATCGATTACCGCAGCGATGTCATCGCGAACGTACGTCCAATCGCCACTGATCACTTTGGAAATATTGACAACCATATCCAGTTCTTGGCAGCCATCGGCGATTGCCCGCTCGGCCTCGGCTTGCTTGACCGCAGTGGTATTCACCCCAAGCGGAAATCCAATCACCGTCGATGTCTTGACCGTGCTGCCAGAAAGCAATTCTGCACACTGCGGCACCGCACACGGCATGATGCAAACGCTTGCCACATCATAAGCCAAGGCTAACCTGATTCCATGATCGAGATCCGCAGTCGAAAGCGTAGGTGCCAACAACGCGTGATCGATCATTTTCGCAATGTCGGAATAAATAAAATCGCGGCTCATGAGTTTTAGTTTTCTTGCGAGTACGAATTTTTGCGAATGCGTTTTTGTCGAGTTTGCTTTTGTCGTAATCGTAATCGATTCAAGCCACCGGCGTCTCCATCACGCCACTGAGGTGAACATCGTCACCGCGGACGCTGGCAATCAGCAATTCGGTGGTGGTTCCTGTGAATCATCTTGGCAATGAAACACAGCCAAGGGAGGGACATTGCAAGCGAGCAAGCTTATCGCCGAGCCAACTACGATGCAAATGCTGCGGTGAGCTGAACCGCTTGGTCGCTTTCCAAGTCCAACAAATATTGTTTGGTTTCTAGACCACCAGGAGCACTAAATCCGCAAAGGTGCCCCGACGATGCAACGACGCGGTGACACGGGATCACGATGGGAATCCGATTGCGAGCCATGCTGCTGCCTACCGCCCGGCTCGCACGCGGGCTTCCCGCTCGCTCGGCAAGTTGTTTGTAGGTGAGGGTGGTGCCGGGTTGGATATCACGGCAATGACGATAGACCGACTTCATAAAGGGGGTCCAATTCGATTCGTCGACCTGGATCGTCTCAAACGTGGTGCAACCAAACTCGAAAAAAGAACTCAATCGTTCGTCGAGCGATTGCGTCCAATTCCGAACCGCTTTCGCAGCGATCTGCCCGGCACATTCAGGACGTTCGTTTCCCCACTGCAAACGCCACAACCCACGCGTTGTCCATACGGACCAGATCACGCCCAGCGGAGAATCATGCCGAGCCACATGCACTGCGGCTGGAATCGGTTTCCCCCGCGAGCTATCTTGGCGCGAGCGATCTTGGCGCGAGCGATCTTGGCGCGGGGCAGCCATATTTTGATTCCGCGATTGCATGTCTATTTTCCGATACAGAAGCGACCAAAGACACGATCCAGGATATCGTCAGTGTAGACCGTCCCGGTGACCTCACCAAGCGACTCGACAGCGACGCGAAGTTCCGAAGCGACAAATTCATGACCATCGCCATGTTGCACCAGACGAATCGCCGTTTCGATGCTGGCGGCAGCATGGGCGAGCGATCCCGAGCAGCGTGCGGCGGTGCCCATAATCGAACCGACCTCTTCCTGGTCACGCGACGCGACAAATTGCGAAATGTGATCACGCAACTGGTCCACACCATCGCCCGTAATCACGCTGGTGTAAATCCAATCGGATTCCGCCACCCTCGTTTCGATCAGATCAGATTTTGTGGCGACCCAAATATCAATCGACGACCGTTTGGACGAACCATCATGCGTTTCAAAATAGCGTCGCTGTGCATCCAAATCATCCTTGGACGCATCGACGCACCAAATTCGCACGTCGGCATTCTGTGATGCACGAAGCGCCTGAGCCTGCGAAGCGACCGTGATTTCAAACAGCGGATCTTCCTGAGCACGACTTTCGATTCCGGCGGTATCAACCCACTGGATCGCATGCCCATCGAGAACGGTTTCCACCGATACGATGTCGCGTGTGGTGCCTGCGACATCCGCAACGATCGCCACTTCGTGCCCTACCAATGCATTGATCAAGTGGCTTTTACCCGCGTTGGGGTTACCACGGAACGCGACGATCGCTCGCGAACGGTTGCCTCCACGGGATTCCATTGATTGCCGCGTCTTTTCGACTGCCGCATGAATCACACTCAGCCGATCGACCAATGACTCGTCACTGATGAATTCAATGTCTTCGTCAACAAAATCGAGCCCCGCTTCGACATCCGCAAGCAGGTCGAGCATCTCGCTACGCATCTGTTCGAGCGGTCGGGACAAATTACCCGCCAATTGTTTTAGCGCATGCTCAAGCGATCCACGTTGCTCTGCCTCGATGACCCCCAGCACCGCTTCGGCTTGCGGCAAATCCAACCGTCCCGCCAAAAACGCCCGCATCGTAAATTCACCAGGCCGCGCCGCGCGAGCTCCCGCAGAGCTCAATACACTTACGATCGATTGCAACACCGGCGCCGAGCCGATCGTGTGCAGTTCCGCCGACGGTTGCCCGGTGTAACTTTGGGATGTCGGCCACAGCGAAACCGTCACGTCCATCGGACCGAGCGGTGTCCCGAGATCGATCCGGCTGTCAATGATCTGGGGGCGTTTCGCGTGTGATGTCGAGACGCCCACCGATTCCAGGATCGAGACGACCGATTGCCCTGACATGCGAACAATGCCTCGCATCGCAGGCGTTGTCGGTGACGCAATCGCCACGATGGTTTCGTTGGAATCGAGCATGTTAATGAACAAACGCAGTCGACTTGGAAGGCGACTTTTTCGATCGTGCGATCGCCGGATCGTCAACGCTCGCCCCGGCTTGCCGTAACGCGTCAATCACCGCGGATTGGCTGACGAGATCGCGTAGGACAATCGGTTGGTTCGGGTTGGATCCGGGGTAGATAGCCAGAACGGGAATCGAACGACTCTGCAATTCAGCCAGCTTCGATTTGATCTCGGGGTTATGATCGGTCCAATCAGCTAACATCGGCACCGCATCGAGTTCCTCGATCACTTTGCGAGTTTCCTCGGTGTTCAGTGCCACGTTGTAATTGACGATACAGTTCACGCACCACTTGGCTGTAAAGTCGATCATCACCGTGCGTCCTTCGGCTTGCAGTTCTTGCAAACGATCTTCGCTGTATTCTTCCCAAGCGATTGTCTTGACTCCATCTTGAGGCGCTGGCTCGGCACCTAAGTACTGGAACGCCATGAAACCGATTGCGGTGGCAATCCCCACGCCGCTGACCCAAGCAACCAACCGTTTTTCGATGTCGGCCCAGTTCGGGACTTTGCCGATGATCCAGCAACCGAACCACACGCCCAACAGCGTGACAAAGACAGGAACTTTGTGGTCGTCACTGAACTGGTTGAAAAAGAACGCCACGGTCGCCAAGAACAGGAACGCCAAAAATTCCTTTAGCGTTTCCATCCAATTGCCTGGCTTGGGCAACCACGCGACCAGCTTGGGCCAAATGCCGATCATGATATAAGGAATCGCCATTCCCAATCCGATCGTCATCATCAAGGCGGTCGTTTCAGCGGCCGTTAAGGCGATCGTCAATCCAAAAATGGCTCCCAAAAACGGGCCACTACAGGGCGTCGACAACACCGTGGCAAACGCACCTTTGGCAAACGCGCCGGGATAACCTTCGCGTTTTTGCAAGTCTTGCGACACCTTGCCACCCGCCATTCCCGGAGCCGGGATCTCCCACACGCCAAGGTAGCTCAGTGCCATCGCAAACATCAACAACGTCAAACCAAGCCGCACGGGCAAGTAGGTAAACTGCTCGCCCCAGGAAAGCGAAAAGACAACCGCCAACGCCGTTAACAACGCGAACACCGAAAGGATACCGGCTGCGTAAAAGAAGTTCAGCAGGAACGCTCGCTTACGATCCGCCCCCGCTTGCTGGACAAAGCTCATCACTTTCAGCCCCACAACGGGCAACACACACGGCATAAAGTTCAGGATCACCCCGCCCAAAAACGCAAACATCAGAACGACCGCAAACGGGCGTCCTTCGGTGTCGCCGCCATCGTTGATTACGATCGGTTGAACTGGGGTTGCCGGATGAGCGGCGGAATCCGCCGCCTTGCCATCGAGTGAATCTTTACGTGGGGCTTGGGTCGCTGCCGCAGCCACATCATTGTCATCCGTGGGTAGCGTGTTCGTATCGCTGCCCGTGTTTTGCGGAGCCGGTGCAGGCTTGGCTTGCAGTTTGTCGACCCAATCGGTTTCCGCCGCCGCGTCGAGGACATCGGCGCGTTTGGCGCTGGTGAACTGCACCGCTGCCGAGGTGGCAGAAGCGTTTGTCTTGCCCACTTCCAGCGTGGTTGAAAACGACAGCGCCATTGGTTGTTGGCAACTTTTATCGGTACAGGCTTGGTACGCGATCATGCCCGAGATTTTGTGGGTGCCAAGCTCAGTGTCTTTCGGAACCTCAACAGGCACCGACCATGTGACGGTGCCTTTGTGGAACATCACGCCTGGCAACAATTTGGCATCCACTGGGACCGCGATACTGCTCGCTTTGGGTGCGCCAACGCGAAGTCCCGATTTCTCGGACACAACCATGTTGGTCGAAAAGTCACCATCATCGACGGTCAATTGATAAACGTGGAATCCAGCATCAGGGATCGCTGTCAGCTTTAACGTCGCACGCTCGCCCGGTGCCACCGTGGCGGGCGTTAACTCGGCAGTCCACTGGACTTCGTAACCATCGTCGCGAAACGGTTTTGTGGCAACACTCTCCTCCGGTTCAACCGATGCATTCCCAGCTTGCGTCATCGCGGCAGAAACGGTGACGTTGCCTGCGAACGCGGCTGTCAAAGTTTCCGAGATCGGGATACAAGCGCCGTCGGGCTTACAAACTTGCGCCTCGACCGCGATGGAAATAGGGTCACGAAAATCGGCGGGTATCTCAAGCGGTGCCGACCAAACCACACGTCCACCGTGCTCTTCGATCGTAATCCCCTTGAATATCTCTGACACACTCTTGTGCGGCGCTTCGTCGGGAGCAAACTTGCCCGCCAATTTCACTGACTCGGGTGACTCGATCGACAAGTTTGTCTTCATCGGTCCGCCCGAAGGCTGGGTCACCGAATAGATATGCCATCCCCGGTCCACGTTGACAATGACATCCAATCGACCGCGTGTTCCCGAAGCGTCGACAAAGTACTTTGCCTCCCACTTCGCCGGATCACCAGAATCTTGCCCAAAACCGCCGAGCGAGAAATCGGAAAAGACACTGCCGTCATTGTCGAATCCCGTCTGCGCGGTTGCGGTTTGCGGGACGCCGACTAACAACGTCAGCAACAAACATCCGAGTCCTAGAAGACTGCCGCCATTTTTATTTATCATTTTCAGTACGCTTTAAATAAGCTCTCTGCCGTGAATCCAATTCGCTTAGCCAACCGATCATCTTCCGAGTTTATCAATCACACGAATCCAATGATCAATCCGCTGGGCAATGTGCTCGTCATCGTAGGAAAAATTCTGGTTCTCAAGCAATAACCAAGATGCCCAGTTTGCGAGGTTAATCCAGGCCGATACTTGAGCTACGTGTTTTGCAAGCACTTCTTGCTGTTCATTCAATGACGATTCTAGCCGATAACCCGCCAATACCGAATGCCATGCACTGTGAACATCAGTACACATCGGCAAAAAGCTAGAAATCCAGCGAGCCAGATCGGTTGCGGGTGCGTCGATACGAACCGCGTCAAAGTCAATCATTCCCGTCACGACGCGAGTCGTCACCGAGTCCCCGCCATGCGAATCCGCAAAAAAAATGTGCTCCGCGTGCACGTCACGCAACACGATTTGCGTTTGCACAGACTGACGTGATAACGCCGCGAGCGTGGCAAGAAACGAGTCTGCGACGTGGTTCCAGTCGGCTCGAAATCGCTCGATCGCCATCTGTAGCGAAAACCGCAAACGCGGATGTTCGATCCGCGCTCGATCACTCGCCATGATCGCATTCATCTGCGGGATCAATTCCTTTAGCCGTTTTTGACGAGCCGAGACGCACGGTGGCGGTTGCTGGTGAGTCCCCAGCGAGCGAACCGAGCGGTGGAAAATCGCAATCGCAGATGCACCGCGCGACATCACTTCGTGACGTTGTCGCTCGGTTTCCGCATCCGCCGATGGATCTCTCGTAAACAGATCGCCACCCCCGATGGGCTCAGCCCAAGGTTCTCCGGCAACCCACTGCGCCAATTCCCAAACATGTTGTCCGTCATCGATGCCGCTGCAATCGGCCACCGCTGCGTTGTTGGACGAACATCGCTTCAACTGAGGCACAAGATCACAGCCATTGTGTTTTGCCGTGACCATCACGTGATGGATCTCGTCCACACGCGAGAGCGAGGTGTGGATGGGATAGCGTTTCAGTGCCCACATCTCGCCGTCAGTGGTGGTAATTCGAAATACGGCCGCGCCGCTCAATCCCGACTCGATCGGGTCGATCGCTTGGATGCCGGATCGCTGGAGCCAATTTTCGAGTACCGAACGGGCGGCGTCGATCATGCGGCGTCCCAGCCATCGTCGAGACACCGTTGGTGGATCATACGCAGCGATTCATACAGCGCGTCGTCCTCGGTGAACATTGTGATTTGACGGAGATTGGCATCCTGCTGGATATCAATTTTGATCCACACGGTTTCGCGTGGCATCACCGAGCGAACGCGATCGGCCCACTCAACCAGGGTCCAGGCCTGGGGATCGTCAAAAAGTTCCTCGACGCCCAACTCCAAAAATTCGTCGTCGTCGGTGACGCGGTAGGCATCCAAATGATGCAGCGTGATCGAGTCGTGATGCGTTTGCAACAGCGTGAACGTGGGGCTCGTCACATCCGCAGGATCGACGCCCGTCGCCGCAGCCATCGACTGGACGATCCGCGTCTTGCCTGCCCCCAACGTCCCGACCAATCCAAATACGATCCCCGGAGCGAGGGCGTCGACCATTCGCCGAGCGAGCGCGTCGACATGTTCGAGGTCGAGGTGTCGCAAACTCAACGCGAGCTGATTCGTATTTTCGAGGTCCAATGTCCAACGCTCCGATTCCTAGGGAAGCAAAGCATTTTAAATGCATTATCGGCTCGCCGCGAGCCCGCCGGTTTTCGCGTGGTGGGATCGAAAGAAACGTTCAAAATTTACCAGACAACTTGTGCCGCTCGGCTATAAAAACCACGCGTTTCCACTAGGCTTTGTCTGAGAACGCATCAGCGGCGGAAACTTGGTAGCGGAATTCGTCAACGGCTTGTTGATTTATTGAGCCGTGACGCGTCAGCGGCCGGGTCCCACGCGGTACCCGGTGCCTTACGGCCCACGGCTCACCATTGCAATTCGCATTTGGACTAAATCAACAAGCCGTCAAGAATTTCGGTTTTCCAAGGGTTTATGCCCTGCTGCCGATTGGCTTGACGGCTTCTGCTACGGCTTTGACACAGAGCCTAGGCGGCGTGACGCAATGAGGTCGGCGCGGCAAAGTGGGCCAGGGTCGTTTCGAGACACCCCAGCGTTTTTAGCGTTTGTTTGAACTGGGCTGCAGATTGAGGAGTCGACTCGAAGCCGAGATCCTCTAGCAACTCGAGCATTTCGGCAAGCTCGAACTGAAGCACCAATTCTTCGGGCGTTTGGGGCAACCGGCTCACGGGAATACTCCGACGGGGGATCGAACGAAAGGGTGGGCGCAGGATCACTTTTGAAGTGGCAATCCGCGTTGTCGATCGCGATGACCGACTGCCTCCAAAAGTTTCGTTCGGAAAATTGCTCAAAATCCGATATCAAAATCGCTGCGGTCACCAACCAGTTCAAGTCCCCCCAGCCCGCTGGTGCCGGCTGGGTAAAATAGACCGCTGGTCCGACATCCAAGGATCGCCGAACGCTCGACAAACCTTGGACGCCCCCTTAGCCGGTTTCCGCTTAGTGAGCCTCTTTGTTCAGCGGTTCCTCGACGACGATCGCGGCTGGGAAATCGGCAGCTTCGTCTCCTCCGCGTTTCTCCCAGCGTTTGTTTTGCGAACCGCCGCGTGGCTGATTCATCGGGATATCCATCCCGCCGGCGTCGCCGAGCATTTCGTACAAGCGGTTCTCCATCTGCTTGGCAACCGATTTGTATTCGGGGTTGGCGATCAAATTCTTTGTTTCACCAGGATCGCTCGCCAAGTCATACAATTCATCGACGTCCCACAGACCGTAATACGTGATGTACTTGAACCGATCGCCGCGGAGAGCGAATTGGGTGGGTGACTGGGGGAAGTTCTTTTCCCAGTAGTAGACATAAAGAAAATAATCTCGCCAATCGAGATCGGGATTATTGGGGAGCTCTAAAAAGCTCTTGCCGTCCATGTAATCGGGGGTTTTCAAACCGGCAGCGTTCAGAATCGTCGGCCCGATATCGATGTTGCCGATTACCGATTCGACCACCGTCCCGCCCTCGTAAAGCTCAGGACACTGCATCATCATCGGCACTCGAATCGACGCTTCGTAGGACACACGCTTGTCGATCAAGCCATGTTCGCCCCACATGAACCCGTTGTCACCCATGTAGATCACCAACGTCGAATCGTGGACTCCCATCTTTTTAAGCTGATCGAGCACCCGACCGACACTGTCGTCTACCGCCAATAGCGATTCGCAATAGCGGCGGTACAAGTAATCGAGTCCATTGTTGCTGTGATACGAGAAATCGATGCCGTGCCAACTGTTGCGTTGATCGCGAACCCAGCGAGGTGCGTTGTTTTCAGCCGAGATCTCTTTGCCACGCGGCAGAAAGCTAAGGTCCGCATCGGCATAGCGGTCAGCGTGTCGCTCGGCGGGCGTGAAATTCGAATGCACCGCTTTGTGTGACAGATACAAGCAGAACGGCTCGTCCGAGTCTTTTTGCGAATCGAGCCAATCGATCGCGTAATCGGTCAATTCGTCGGTGATGTAACCTTTTTGCTTGACCCGTTTGCCGTTGACATTCAGCGTGTACTTGGGCCCCGGAGGCAAGTAGTTGCCTTGTCCACGAAAGCTGATCCAGTGGTCAAATCCAGGCCGCGGGTCATCGTGCTCGCCGCCCATATGCCACTTGCCAATGAAGCCGGTGCGATAGCCTGCATTTTGAAGGTACTGAGGAAAAAAGATCGTTCCTTCAGGCACAGCACGATTGTTGTCAATCACGCGGTGCTTGTGTGTGTACAGTCCCGTCAAAATCGAAGCTCGACTGGGCGAACAAAGCGACGTCGTAACAAACGCATTCTTCAGATGCACCCCGTTCGACGCGAGTGAATCGAGATGCGGCGTTTCGAGAAACGGATGCCCCATGAACCCCATCGCGTCGTAGCGATGGTCGTCCGTCAGAATGAACACGACGTTTCGAGGTTTAGCGTCTTCGATCTTGGCAACCGCGGGCAGTTCACCGGAGGTTGATTCAGTAGCCGATTGAGCACCGGCGTTAGCACAGGCAAAACAAACGAAAAGAGTTCCAGCAAGCAAACGCCAATTCATGAAGTCGTCTCCAAAGCAGATTAGCAAAGGGTTGGGGAGGGGAGGGTGTGGGTGTGGAAACCGAACGGAGCCGCGGGCCACAAGGAAAACGGCTGGTCTGAGCCAACTGCCGACCAGAACGCTGCTCCAGCGAACGATCAATGATAACTCGCCCGCGCGCCGCTGTGGGAATTTGGCTCCCAATCAGCTGGTTCGCTAGCATACCGCGGCTGGTAACTTTTGCCGATTGTAGGGATTTATTGGATTGAAACGATTGAGATGGCCGATTTGACAATTATCCACTCGGCAAGACGACGAAGGTCTAAATCCAATGAAACCGACACAGCATCTCTCAATCCTGACTCTCTCTATCGCCCTACTCTGGTTCACCGGATGTTGCGGTCCATCGTGTGGCGGCGTGGCAAATGGCCCCTTCATGCTAGGCGGCGGTGGCTGCGGCACACAAGGGTGCGGTGAATGCGAAGGCTGTGGCGAGTTGTATGTTGATCCCTGGATCAACCATCCCGCCGACGCATGCGATCCATGCGACAAGTGCGGCAATCACAACGGCCAATCCTGCGGCAAATGCCGCTCGGTCTTCTCAGGCGTCGAAAGCCTGTGGGGTTACCGCTGTGGCGTCGAAGCGGGCTGTGACAGCGGTTGCGACTCAGGCTGCGAGGTCGGCTGCGGCTGCGAATCCTGTGCTTCGCAATCATACCCGGGCGAATTCCACCCGGGCGAATTCCACTCAGGCGGCGAATACATCTCAGGCGAATCGCACTACCCCGGCGAAACCATCGTTGAATCCGAAGAGCCTGCCTACCAACCCGAACGGACTCGCAAGATCTTCCGCTCGAAACCACAAGTGGCCCGCGGCGTCCCCACCCCCGCGAAACGATAGCTCAATTTCCGCGAATCGGTTTGCGTGACGCTTCACGCGACGAAACGAAATAACGGAAGCGGCGACCCCAACGGGTTCGCCGCTTTTTTTGTATGTGGGTGCAAAATAATTACGCCGCATCACTGTGCGTGTGGTCTCGCGATCGCACGCCACCCGTACAGTGCAAAATTAGATGGCACTTTGCGCAAAGCCCTCGCGCGTTAACAGATGGCTCTGCCGCATCACCCGGTGCCTAACGGCTCGCGGCTCATCACGACGATTGACATTTTGATTCAAGCGATCGCCGGCTGCCGCAGCTCTAACGATTTGGCTGCATTGCGATTTGGCTGCCAACACGCTTGCGTCGATCGCCAGCTCGCTCGCCAGCTTCAAAATAGCTTAATAATCAAACCAGCTGCCTATGCCGATCTGCTCTTCTCGCTTGTCAAAGAACTCGAACTGAGTGGTGTAGCCGTTCAAGTATTGCAGTCCAAAACGAATGCGACGCTGTGACGTCATCCCCTGCCACTGCCATCCGGTTTGCAGCGTCATCGTGGGCGAAAAGTCAACCGCTTCACGAATATCAAGATTGATCGCGCTGAAGGGACCACCACGTTGGGGCTGCAGTGGCACAGGAATATGCTCGGCGCCCATTTGTATCTGGATCGGCTTGGCGCCACCGGAGGTCTTTACGGCATAAGCGAGTTCGCCGTACACACGAAGCGGCTCCGATGCCTGGTAACTGGCGCCGATGATCAACGATTCGGTCACATAGTTGACTCGTTCGAACAACGGAAAACGCTCCATGTATTCGTCGCCGACATGCGAAGAGATGTGGAAGTAGCCGAATTTTGCCGACCATGGCCCATCCGCACGCGTGATCAACGTTCCAAAACGAAAGTCCATCGATTCGACGTCTTCTGAATTTTTGACATCCAGTCGCACCATCACGGCGCCTTCGAGATCCCATTGCCAACCTTGGGGAGCCACAGCGCCAGGCGTTCCGTAGCGCAACAGCCCGACGCGTCCTCCGAGCGTTGCATCCCACAACACTCCGTTTTCGGTATCGCTGAAGATGACCGTCGAGATCCGCGGCTCGTGCGGCCCGGCGAGATACGATTTGTAGAGCAGCCCCTCAGGCAAAATAGTCCAATCGTGCCGCGGTTGCGATCGACTCAGTTGCGATCGACTCGGATGATGCGATGAATGAACTTGCGATGGTGCCAGCGAAGAGGGCAATAAGTCCGCAGGCAAATCATCCTGCTCGAGCAATCCACTGGGATCCGAAAGCGAAAGGCTATCATCGCCACGCGGCTCACTCCAAGGCAACTCGATCGCAGACGGCTCTTCTGCATAGCTGGCCAGACTCAGAGGCGACAGCGAAAGATCGCTGCCGCGCGTCGATTCCGTCGCCGTGCCCAACAATAGCAACGCGAAAACGAACGCCCGTTTTGCCGAACGCAAACGCTGAAAACGGACGAGGCTAAAAGAACGAATCAAGTGCCACCGGCAGCTCGGAGGTAGATGAAACGCCTCACCATGATAGCGTTTAAGACAGCGCGGCATGAACTAGTAATGCAATCATCACCAGGCACCCGAGACAGTCTACTCGACTTATTTCGACATTTCCAAGAGACCCCCTTTGCCTTTTACACTGAAAATTTGCAGCATTGCTGAATACCGAAGCTAGCATACGGGAGCACACCAATGCTTGCATTTCGTTGCCGCAAATCTTGGCATGGATTGCTGTCATGACGCGGGATTGGGTTGGTTTGGACTCGGGTTGGTTTGGACTCGGGCTGCCGTACCGCAAGTTTCTCGGTGGGTTCATCTTGTCCGATTCGAGGCAGATCGATAGGCTGAAGTTTCGCGCCGCTGAAAAGGATGTTTCACGCGTTTTCGGCCAGGGAGGGGAATTTTCGTGCTTCGTCGACGATCCATTCGTACAAAACTGTTTGCCGCTCTCGGGCTACTTTCAACGATCATGTTGATCCTTGCCTTTAGCGGTTTCTGGGGGCTCAATCGCTACCAGCAACTCGCCAATGCCATTAGCCAACGGGCGACGGAGATCCCTTATGCCAATGACATCAATCGTTTGGCGGAAACGCTGCGGGATCGCAATAGCCGGGTCAAGGACTTGCAGCACAACGGAGGCATGATTGATGCCGCATTGCTGGAAAATCCACTCGTTGAAATTGAGCGGTCTCGCTACAAACAAGTCTTACTGGAACTTGATCTGCGTCTTCAGCTTTACGAGGACGTACTGAACTCGATTGATGCCGAATCCAACCTGCTCATTGATGCAGTGCGGCAACGGCGGAGTCTCGGGGAAATACGAAAATCAGTCGATGATCTCGATCGATTTCATCGTCGCCCCGTCACGATCGATTATTCGTTGAAGAGCGAATTGTCCGAGCGACTTGATTCTCTGGTGGAACAAACTCATGACCACCTGTCGCTAATCCATGGTGGTATGGCCGCATTCAGCCACGACGTCCGCGGTCAATACCGAACTTGGTTTGCGGTTGCTTGCTTGTGCACGATCGTGTCGATGAGCCTGGTGGCATTGTTAGTTTGGGGTTTTCACTCGCTGGTCGTCAAACCCTTTCGCACGCTGATTGTCGGATCACGACTGGTCGCCGGTGGCCAACTGAGTCACCGCATCGACTTGGGGACTGGCGACGAGCTGAGCGAGTTAGCCGCGGCGATGAACGAAATGACAGACCGGTTTCAGAAAGCGTACAAGAAAGTCAATTCGCTCTGCACGGACCTGGACCGGCAGGTTCGCGAACGGACTCGCGAAGTGATCCAGAACGAGCAACTTGCCAGTGTCGGCTTTTTGGCAGCGGGCGTGGCTCACGAAATCAACAATCCGTTGGCAACGATTGCATGGAGTGCGGAATCACTCGAATCACGCCTCGAGGAAGCGGTTTGTTTGACCGGCGCCGAAAACAAATTTGACGATGACTTTATCGCCGTCATGCGAACGAATTTGCGACGGATCGAAGACGAAGCATTCCGCTGCAAAGGGATCACCGAACGACTGCTCGATTTCAGCCGCTTAAGCGAAGTACGACGCGCCGCCACGAATCTAAAAGAGCTTGTCGAAGAAGTGGTGTCGATGGTCAGCAAGGTCGGAAAGTATCGCTGCAAAACGTTGCGCACGCATATCGCCGAGTCCGCTTATGCTCATGTCAATCCACAAGAGATTCGTCAAGTGGTGCTGAACTTGGTCACCAATGCACTGGAGAGCGTGGACACCGATGGCGCGGTTGACATTCACGTCCACAGCGACGGCACTACGACTACCGTGATAGTGCAAGACGACGGTTGTGGAATGAGCCCCGATGTGCTGAAGCACTTATTTGAACCTTTTTTCACACGTCGACGTGATGGCACCGGAACGGGACTCGGATTGAGCATCACCTACCGCATCGTGTCCCAACACGGCGGATCCTTGACCGCACACAGCGATGGCGAGGGGCGAGGATCACGAATGGAAGTGTCCTTGCCTGCCCACGCCGAACACGAAGACAATCCCACAAAAAGTCGCGATACGATTGGATGGAATCATGAGTCAGTCAAAGCAGCCTAAACGAAATGCAATGCATATCCTGTTTGCCGACGACGAAAAAAATCTACAGGAATTAATGCGTAGCGAATTGCCACGCATGGGCTACACCGTGACAGTGTGCCCCGACGGTTTGACGGCGGTCGCCGCACTGGAAAAAGAACCGTTTGATTGCCTGCTTGTCGATCTTGATATGCCGGGCATGAACGGCATCGATGTGATCGGCAAAGCCCGCGAACTGCGTCCTGAAATCGAAGCGGTGGTGATGACCGGAAAGCCGAGTCAAGAAACCGCGATCGCGGCGCTGCGTCACCAGGCATTCGACTATCTGACCAAACCTTGCCGCTTGGCCGACATTGCCGGTTTGCTAGGGCGGGTCGCCGAGCGTCGCCAAACCAAACGTCAGCTCGCAGCGCTTCAACATCGCTTAAAACGAGCCGAAGGCGACTGCAAAATGGTCGGCAGCGGTGCCGCGATGGAAGCGGTGCGGAATTTGATCGCAAAGGTCGCCCCGACGGAGAGCAGTGTGCTAATTCGAGGCGAAACGGGCTGTGGCAAGGAACTAGTCGCTCGCGCGATCCACGATTCGAGCTTGCGTGCCGAACAGCCGATGGTGGCGATCAACTGCGGAGCGTTGCCTGAAAACCTGATTGAAAGCGAACTATTTGGCCATTGCAAAGGCGCGTTCACCGGGGCGGACGCCGCACGTACCGGATTGTTCGAAGTCGCCGACGGTGGCACGATCTTCCTAGACGAAATTGGCGAGTTACCGCTGGCGATGCAAGCCAAACTGCTGCGAGTACTCGAAACCGGTGACATTCGCCGACTCGGAGACAATCAAACCGTCAACGTCAACGTCCGAGTCGTCTGCGCGACTCACCGTGACCTGGAAAAGATGGTCGAAGAGGGAACGTTCCGCGAGGATTTGATGTTCCGTATCAACACCTTCGAAATCCATGTCCCCGCATTGCGAGAACGAACCGAAGACATCGTTCCCTTGGCTTCACATCTGCTGTGTCGACACCGTACCGATGGCGGAAACGAACATCTCTTTACTCCCGAAGCGATCGCGGAACTTAAGTCGCATCAATGGCCAGGTAACGTCCGCGAACTCGCGAATGTGGTCGAGCACGCTGCGATCCTTTGTGATTCACTGCCGATCGGAACCGAGCACCTGCCGCGTCATTTTGGTCGGCGACAATTGCGAAAAGAACTGCGAGACTCTGAACCGATGACCTTGCGTGACATGGAGATGATCGCGATCGAGCGTTCGCTGGCTCGACACGATGGCAATAAACCCGCAGTTGCCGAAGAGCTGGGAGTCAGCCTGAAAACGCTTTACAACAAGATCAATTCAGCCGAAGAGAAAAAGTTGGCTAGCTAGTCATGTTGCCATTTCCAGCAAGCTGAAATCTCGGTTCGCATCAGATCGGTCAATTAGATTCCTGTGCGAACGAGCCCGACCGCAACTCCGACCACGGTCGCGGTTTTGACGAACCGAGGTGGAATCGCAGCGTTTGCTGGTTGCAAACGAATACGATCCGCCTCAGGATGCCAGTACGCCAAGGTGGAATCACCATCGGGGGTTTGCGCGACAACCATTTGCCCAGGAAAGGCGTGATCTTGTCGCTGCACGATCACGTAGTCGCCATCGGCAATCTTGGCATCAATCATCGAGTCGCCGCTGACCTGCAGCACAAAACGGTTTTCGCCAAATAGCATCTCACTAAAGTCGACTCGTTCGTTTTGCTCAAACGGCAACGCAGTGGGGGATCCGGCAACAACCCCGCCCATCGACAAACTGTTCGGATTGCGGTCGGCCGCCTGCGTCAATTCGATCGCCCGCGACTTGTTCGGACTACGGATGATCAAGCCCTTTCGCTCAAGGGCACGGAGATGGCACATCACTCCGTTGGGACTTTTGATGCCGAAATGTTCACCGATTTCCCGGACGGTAGGCCCGTAGCCTCGCTTAACGATCAGCGAGCGAATCATGTTGTATACGTTCTGCTGGCGGTCTGTGAGTTGAGCCGACATCGAGGGGGCCTTTTCTAACGCTTTGGGGGTCATGATGTCGCTAGCATAACAAGCGAATGCCATCGATTGTACCACGCACTAAACGCGTGTCCACAATAATCTGGCGTGGGCGACCTGCCCCCGTCTGTGCGGTGTGCAAAATGATGACAACAAGTTCACCAAGGGGATACGGCACCCCCTAGAACGCAGGCCATTGTTGCAATTCCGGCGGGGATGCACCACCAGGCGAACCAATGAAGTCGATCCAGACGGCTCCAACCAATCAGCCATTTCAGCGCCACGATCCCGACCAAAAAGGAAACGACGGCTCCGACCGCCAGCACGGTGGGCGAGAAAACCAGCTCATTTGGTTCGATTGGCATCGCTGAATTCGGCTGTCCCGCTTCGATGAAATCCTTCAGTTCCAGCACGACTGCCCCACAAATCGCGGGGATTGCCAACAGAAACGAGAATGTGACGGAATCCTCGTTTTTCATCCCCAGCAACCTCGCGCCCAGGATTGTTGATCCGCTGCGACTGATCCCTGGCAGAATCGCGAACGCCTGGAAGCACCCCACGCCGAACGCGCTGATCAGACTCATCTTTTGGTACTCGCCGTCACGAGGCCGCAACCGACCGAGCAAAATCAGAAAAATGCCGGTTACGACCAGCATGCAACCTGCTAAAAGTGGCGAACGCATCAACCATTCAAAGTTTTTCTTGATCGTCAAACCCACAATGACTGCCGGGATGGTGCCGACCACCATCATTCCGATCACACGGCGATCGCTGAACAAAAGATCGAGGATGCGTCGCCAATAGATCACCAGGATGGAACCGAGTGTGCCGGCGTGAAGAATAATCTCCAGCGTTGGCGATTCGCTCAATTTGCCCGTCAATGCTCCCAGCACCACCAAATGCCCCGAAGAACTAATGGGCAGAAACTCGGCAATCCCTTGAACGACAGCGAGGAAAAGAATCTGTAACACGGCTAGGTTGGTCCTTGGCGAAGTTCGGGCGAGGCTGCGGGTTTTAAAGGGCGCCCCTGAGTTGTGAAAGGGCAACGTCCAGTGTTAGAAAATCGGATTATAGTTGTCGCTGTATCCACCGCGACTCAATTCAAATCAAAGGAAAGTTTCGATGCATCAAGCCGAGCATCACGCCGAAGACTCGGTTGCGAGTCGTGCTGCCACGGACGAGCCAGCGTCCTGTCCCGCCGAAGCAGCGACGAAGCTCGCGCCAAGTCCGACCGTTTTGGGCGACATTGTGAATGTGGTTCGCGGGTTTTGCATGGGAGCGGCGGATACGGTGCCCGGCGTCAGCGGAGGGACAGTCGCATTGATACTGGGGCATTACCAGCGACTGGTGACCTGCATCTCGCGGATTGACTCTCATTTTGTTTCACTGCTTGTGCAGTCGAAGTTTCGCGAAGCCGGACGCTATGTGGACATTCGCTTTTTGGCGGCACTGGGCGTTGGCATCGCCACTGGGATCGTCTCGCTAGCAGGCGTGATGCACTGGTTGCTAGACCACAAGCAACCCGAGACGTTTGCGGTCTTCTTTGGCTTGATTGTCGCCAGTATTTGGATCGTAAAGAGCTACGTCAAAAAATGGAGCGTGCCTCAAGCGGTCGCGTGTGGAGCGGGCATCCTAGCAGCGGTCGCGATCACGATGATGCCGATGGGCGAAGGCAACATGAGTCTGCCTTTTTTGTTTTTGAGCGCATCGGTAGCGATTTGTGCCATGATTCTGCCCGGGATCAGTGGTGCATTTGTACTGTTGTTATTCGGGGTTTATCACCCCGTGACCGGTTTGATAAAGGACGCCGTGCGAGGAAACGTGACACTCGAGTCACTCGTTCAGATCGTCGTATTCGCCAGCGGTTGTGGATTTGGACTGTTGGCGTTTTCGCGATTGTTGCGATGGATGTTAGAGCATCATCGCAGCACCACGATGGCGGGATTGATTGGATTGATGATCGGCAGCGTTGGCAAGCTATGGCCGCTACAGCAAGCGACGCCGGAGACAGCCAACTTAGAAACAAAGTTTCGTCAGATGGAATTTGTCTCGGCGAGTCAGTGGCCTGGCAGCATCTCGCTACTGATCGGCTTGGCCATTGGGGCGGCGGTGCTTGTGATCGTGATCGAAAGCCTTGCCAACAAGATCGAGGTTGACGAACCATCGTAAGAGGGACTGGGCAAGCACGGTCAGACTGAGCGATCACAACATCCCCCACAACCTGTCCTCCCCTTTGCTCAGGGACACAGCATCAAACGTCCTCGCGTGGGGACATCATCCGCTTGGGGACATAGCTTAATTTTGGGGGTTGACTTTGAGTTGGACGAGGGGAAGGATTCCTTTT
>NZ_BAABGA010000077.1:0-25736 GCF_039541335.1 Novipirellula rosea
CCTTCTGGGTGTCCGGCAAGGATCCGGCGGTCGGCCGACGATGCTATCGCCGTTGATGAACGGTCAGCGAATTTGGATGCATCGCGGCGAGATCCGGCGAAACGGCCACGTCGCTTGGTGTCACATGTCCTCCAATGCGTTTCTCGCTCGCACCGAAACGATCCGGTCCCTTCGGTGGGACGAAGAGCTGAAGACGTACGAGCACTGGGAGTTCTTTTACCGTGCAAAGCTGGCTCTGCTACAGGTGGCAGTCGCAGGCGATTGTTTCATTCGCCACGCCCACGTGACCAGCGACGCTTACCGCCCCCTCCGCGGACGATCAAAGTTCCGCTCGATGGGACTTCGTAAGCACGGATTTCATTCGATGCGTTATCCCGGAGGCCAAATTGTCCGTGCGTGATCAAGTTACTTTTTGCATCAAAACGATTCATCGCCCCCAGTGCTGTGCCGCCCTTGTTCGCAGCATTCACCAGCATTGTGCCGAGGATCGCCCCGCGATTCTCGTGCTCGATGATGGCAAACCCGAATTGCGATTCTCGGCCAATTGTCCCACTGAAGCGGCAATGGTCGATCGTATCTTCGAGACAAAATACGACATTGGACTTTCCGCAGGACGCAACCGACTGCTCGATGCCAGCGAAACTCCGATCGTGGTCTTTACTGACGACGACCACCTGGTCACAGAGCAAACCAGACTGGTTGAATTGGTCAAAACGCTGAAAAAGCATCATGACCTCGACCTGCTCGCCGCTCTATCGAATCAGCAAGAACGCCCAAAGCTCATGCGAGTTGATGGCAAGACACTGCGGATCCCTCGCGGCCACTACCGACAGCGAGGCTCGATTCGTTGGTGCCACTATGTCGGCAACTGTTTCGTCGCCTATCGCGACGTCCTGCAAGCGATCCGGTGGGATGAATCGCTCAAGGTCGAAGAGCATTGGGATTTCTTCTGGCGATGCAAGATTGCCGGCGTCAACGTTGCCTGTGATATCAATCATTCGTTTCGCCACGAGCACGTCGATCCGCCAGGATACATTCGGCGGCGGCCACAGTTCCTTAAAGCAGCACTTAGGAAACACGGATTAGAGAAAGTGATTTGGCGATGATTGACATACCAGCATTGGAATACCACCTCGCCCACGGTTGCAATCTCTCCTGCCAGCAGTGCAGCCACTACAGCAACTTTCACGTCGCAGGAAAATTGCCGACGGTTGATGACGCCGATGCGGAGTATTCTAACTGGTCGCATCGGTTGAAGCCGATGCGATTCGCACTGCTAGGCGGCGAGCCACTACTGAACCCACAGATCATCGGGCACATTCAGCTCGCCAGACAGCACTGGTCTGAAAGTCATCTGATGTTGGTGACGAATGGCTTCTTCTTGCACCGATTTCCCAAGTTGCCGGAAATCCTGCTGGAAACGAATTGCCGCCTCGAAGTCAGTCAACACGGAACTCACGAAGCCTACGTGCAACGGTTTCGGGAGGTGAAGCATCTCGTCTGGCGATGGCGTGAAGAGTACCCGGGCATTCAGATCAAGATCCGACAGTCGCATCGCGGGTGGATGCGGCAATACAACGTCGAGGACGGCAAGCCGATCCCATTTGATTCGAAGCCCGACGCAGCCTACCGCGTATGCATGCAGAAAACCTGCACGCAGCTCTACCGCACAATGTTGTGGAAATGTCCGGCCTTGGCCTATTTCAACCAAGTCGAAGCCAAGCTGAAGTTGCACCACCTACCGCAGTGGCTGCCGTTCCGTGATTACCAAGCCTGCCCGCCCGACGCGAGCGACGATGAAGTTCACCGGTTCTTGCAGACAAGAGCGATCCCACAGTGCGGCCTGTGTCCATCGCACCGCACCAGGTTTGTTCATCCAAATCCATTGCAACGGAGTGCCCTGCGATGACCCCGCATGATTCGTTCGAACCCGAAATGCCGCCGCCTGCCTTCATACCCCCCTTTGATCCGCCTAGGAGCGAATCACCATCACTGCCAACAGATCCGGATCCGCCTGAAGGATGCAACACCCACGACGAAACTTTCAGCTCGGGATCACGGCCCGACTGGTGGCCCGAGGATTGGCCGTGGCCGCCCACCAGCCGCTCGCCCATGAATTATGAGTTCACACAGCACCGGAGATTGGAATCGAAAATGAACTCCTGATTCGTTTCGGTTACGGCCAAAACGATTTAACCGGAGTGATGACGCAGTGGGAGATGTTCAAGAAGACCCAGCGCGGACACGGCATCGCCGATCCAAAGCTAGTCTGCATTGACATTCAACCCTACGGAACCAGCCAAGCACCCGAGCGAGACGACATCCTAAACATCGGCGGCTTCAGTGACGCCGTGTTCAACGTAGTCTCATCGTTCCTAGAAAACGACGCATCCCGCTTCGTCCGCAAAGTCGAGTCCGTCGAACTGTAAGTTTTTGTAAACCTCACAGCGACGAACAACATCCGAAACGCCCGCGGAGGAGAAGTCCACCGCGGGCGTTTTTCGTTATAATTCCTGGCTTAAACCAAATCCGCGAGCCGGCATAGCGGTGCAGGCATTTTGATGAAAGGAGCGAATACCGAGCAGGATCTTTCGGTTTTGATGCAAAGACTTATCAACTGTGGTGCTGTTGAGCATCCGGTTGGCTATCGAGGCAGTCGTAGGTATGCCCTAAGGTGTTGGCCAAACATCATTCGTTGCTAGGCAGTTGCCAGCAGTTCAGGCAAGTCAATCAATCGAGCGAGAGAAATCTCGCTCTTTTTTTTGCCATCCGTGAAATTCGTGAATGCATTGCTGTATGGGTAGGCATCACCACTTCAACTCAAGGAGACAAGAAATGCGAACAAAGCCCAAAAAGAGACTCGAAGTCGACGACATCGGTGTCGGGACACAAATGACCGTTTTCGATTGCAACACCACCTCCGGTCCTCACCACCACTGCCATTCGTTGGACATACTCAAAGGCGCGGTTTTAGACGTCGTTGCCGTCAGCCTGCCGTACCTATTCGTCCGCGTTCACGATCCAATGCGGGGGATCTCTGCAATGTCGATCGATATTCGCGACCTTCAATTTATGCATGTCACACCTGAATATGCCGCGGCCATTGTTACCGAGTCCGAAAAATCTCCGCAGGCACGGTGCCCCTTTTAATTGGCTGACCTTAGCGATTGCAACACGAAATCGGTCGCATGGATGTTTCGCTCACCCTCCGCTAAAATGCTCCCCCAGAACGCCTATCTCGACAACGGTGAATGAAAATTTGGATCTGATGGCAAAAATCACGCTACGAAAACTAGAACGACACCTCTTTGCGGCTGCGGATATTCTTCGCGGCAAGATGAATGCTTGGGACTACCAGAACTACATCTTCGGCATGCTGTTCCTAAAACGGGCGTCCGACGAGTTCCACTACCACTACAAGCAAATCTTCGACGAGCAGATCAAGCGAGGCCGAACCGAAGCTCAAGCTAAGAAGCGTGCCGAGGCTAAGGAACGCTATGCCGAGAAGCATGTGTTTTACGTCCCCGAAGCGGCTCGGTGGCCGCGGTTGCGGGATGACATCAGCAAGAACGTCGGTGAAGAACTCGACAAGGCACTCTCGGCGCTGCAAAACGAAAACCTGAGCGTCCTGAACCACGTTCTTGACAACATTCACTTTGCCAACACGCGGCTGAATCTGACCGACAAGACACTGTTGAAGCTGATCGCTCACTTCAACAAGTTGTCATTGCGGAGCGTCGATTTTGAATTCCCCGATTTGCCGGGGGCTGCATACGAGTACCTGATCAAGGTCTTTGCCGACAAAGTGCAAAGCGGCGGCGGCGAGTACTACACGCCCCGAGACGTTGTTCGGTTGATGGTTGGGCTAGTCAAGCCGGCAGAGGGGATGAAGGTTTACGATCCCACCGTTGGTTCGGGCGGGATGTTGATTCTGTCCAAGGAACACATCGACGCGCACGGCGGCGACAGCAGCCAAGCGGCGTACTACGGCCAGGAGAGTAATCCCGACAGTTACCCGATGTGCAAGTTGAACTTGATCCTGCATGGGATCATGTCGGCCGACATTCGCAAGGGCGACGTGTTGACCGATCCGCTGCACAAACAAGACGGCGAATTGATGCGATTTGATCGCGTGCTGGCCAATCCGCCGTTCAGCATGAACTACACCGAATCCACGCTGACGTACAAGCATCGTTTTGGCTACGGATACACGCCCGAAACCAAACGTGCCGATCTGATGTTCGTACAGCACATGCACAGCGTGCTTGCCGACGGCGGCATGATGGCCACCGTCATGCCCCATGGAGTGCTGTTCCGTGGCGGCGAAGAAAAGAAGATTCGCACCGGGCTGATCAAAGACGATTTGCTCGAAGCGGTTATCTCGCTGCCACCCAACTTGTTCTACGGTGCGTCGATCCCCGCCTGTATCATGGTTCTGCGGGCCAAGAAAGCCAAGCCGAAGGCTCGCAAGAAGAAGGTGCTGTTCATCAACGCCGACGCCGAGTTCTTTTCCGGACGCGCTCAAAACTACTTGCGTCCCGAACACATCGAAAAGATCACGACCACGTTTGACGCGTTCGCCGACGTGCCCGGTTACGCGACCGTCGTCACGCACGAGCAATTGGAAGCGGAAGACTACAACCTGAACGTCCGACGCTACGCCGACAACGCGCCGCCACCCGAACCGCACGACGTGCGTGCTCACTTGGTCGGTGGTGTGCCACGCTGCGAAGTTGGTGATGCTGGCGACCTATTCGCGGCTCATGGGCTTGCGGCGACGAGTCTGTTTGTCGACCGCGATGAAGAGTATTTCGACTTCGACCCTGCGATCGACCAGCGTGGTGCGATCAAAACGCGGATCGAAACCGATGCCGGCGTGATGTCTCAAGAGACCGCGATGACAGAGGCGTTTGAGGCGTGGTGGCGAAAACATTCCAAGGGGCTTCGCAAGTTGCCCGAGTCGCAGCAGTTGATGAAGGTCCGCGGCGACCTGGTCAGCACGTTTGACAAGGGGTTGTTGCCGGTCGGGTTGTTGGATTCGTACAAGTTGAGCGGTGTGGTGGCCAGTTGGTGGTCGGACAACCAATTCGATTTGAAGACGCTGGTCGCTCAGGGCTTTGCGGGTCTGATCGAAAGTTGGGTCGATGCGATCCGCGCGGTCGTCGAGCCGGATGAGGATGACGAGCCGGACAAAGACGCGGCCGATCCGTTCGACCATCGTTTGGTGACGACGTTGTTGCCGGAGTACTTGGACGAGATCACGCAGGCGGAGGCCGACGTGGCCCAGTGGAACGCTCGCAAAGAAGAGTTCGAGCTTGGTCCGGAAGAAGAAGAGGACGATGAAGACGAGGAAGAGGAAGAAGAATCAACCGAGAAGAAACGCAATTACGCTCAGCGTTTAGATGACGAGCGGAAAGAATTGAAGGAGTCGATTAAGCCGCAAACCGATCGCTTGAAGATCATCAATGGCAACAAGAACCGCGCGGGCTCGATTCGTCACGCGGAACACAAGGAAGACGAGGACAAGGCGAAGGAGCTTCGTGCGGAGCAATTCACACTCAACTCTGAGATCGCACCGGCCCAAGCTCGTATCGACGAGTTGGAAGCGTTGCTGGAACCGTACAAGGAGATCAAACGCGAGCTGTCCGCGGCGCGACGGCGGGTGAAGGAGTTGAAGGCGGCGTTGTTGGAGCGATTGGAAGAACGGATCGCGGCGATGAACGAGAAACAACTGGCCGATTTAGTCGTCGGCATGTTGAAGGATGATTTTACCGAGATGCTCGACGACTATGTCGCGGCCCACCGTCGGCAGTTGATTGCGTTTTGCGAGGGACTATGGGACAAGTACTCGGTCGATCTGACCACAATCGAGAATGATCGGGATGAAGCAGCGGAATTGCTGCGTGAATTTGCAGGGGAGCTTGGGTATGTCTACTAGCGACAAGTCACGCGATACTATCGCATTAGAAGAAATCGGCGAGATTCATGGCGGTAGCACGCCGGCACGTTCGTGTGCTCAGTTTTGGGGTGGGGACATTCCTTGGGTAACTCCCGCAGAGATTACTAAACTACCAACCAAATGGCTCGAGTCGACTCGTGAGTCAATCACTGAGTCTGGACTGGCGAGTTGCGGAACTCGCATATTGCCGCCTCGATCGCTTTTGGTGACGACTAGAGCGACCCTTGGTTACGTGGCAATGAATCGCAGTAGCGTTTGCACCAACCAAGGATTCAAGAACATTGTTGTAAATCAATATCATGAACCAGACTTCTACTACCATCTGATCGAGCATTTTGGTCCAGAGATGGAACGTCTCGCGACTGGCAGTACGTTTTTGGAGTTGTCGTCGAGAGACTTTAGAGCGTTACGGCTACCTTCTTTTTGCCTGGACGAGCAGCGTCGGATTGCTTTGATTCTGGACACGGCGGACGCGGCAATCGCGAAGACCGAGGCCTTGATCGCCAAGCTCAAGCAGATGAAGGCCGGACTGCTCCACGACCTCCTCACAAGAGGCATCGACGAAAATGGGGGACTTCGTCCTGCGAGCGCAGTGGTCTCGAAGGAGGGCTTTCCTGCTTCGTGGGACGTGTCGCCAATCAATAAACTCTGTGAGTATCTGTCGTACGGATTTACGTGCCCAATGCCGACGACAGAATCTGGTCCATTCATGATTACTGCGGTAGATGTTGTTAACGGAAGCATCAACTACTCAACTGCCAGGCATACCTCACAGTCTGCGTTCGAGTCTTTGACGCAAAAAAGCCGTCCAATCATTGGAGACATTTTGATCACCAAAGATGGGACTCTTGGGCGAGTGGCATTCGTTGATCGCTCGGATATCTGCATCAACCAATCGGTCGCGTGTATTCGGCCTCTGTCAGATACACACGCAGACTTCCTGGCTTTATACCTGAAGTCAAATCATGGTCAGCAGCAAATGTTGGCAGATGCGGGCGGGTCAACCATAAAACACATCTACATCAGCAAGCTTGCCGAGATGCCTGTTCCAGTTCCTGGCGTAGATGAGGCAGATGAAATTTGCAAACGTATGATCGCTCATGAAAGCTGGATTGGTCGCGAAATGCAGACTCTCGAAAAACTACGGAAATTGAAAGCTGGCCTGATGAACGACCTTCTCACTGGCAAGAAGCCGGTATTTGCCGAAGCTGCGGCTGCCTCCTAAATCGACACCTTTGAAAAACCACTTGCCATGAGCAACGACTCCAACGAACTGAACGATGTTGAAAAACCCTTCATTGAACAATTGAAAGGACTCGGATGGACACACCTGCCCGGTTCCACCGGTGTGCCGTCGTTGACCGATCGCACCTCGTTCTCACAAACGCTGCTGACCGAGCGAATTCAAAAGGCGTTTTTGAAGCTGAATCCGTGGATGGGCGACGCCCAAATCACGCAAGCGATGCACGCCATCGAGCGATTGCCCGGCACCAAGCTGATGGAGCGCAACCAGGCAGCGATGGAGTTGTTAGTCAAAGGCGTTCCGGTTGATGTCGATCCTCGTAAGCACGGGATCCAAACCAAGACTGCGATGTTGGTTGACTTTGAAAATGCCACTGAAAACGACTTACTGGTGATCGACCAGTTTCGCGTCGATATCCCCGGCACGCGAACATATTGCATTCCGGATCTGGTCTTGTTCGTCAACGGGATTCCGATCGTTGTGGTCGAATGCAAAAGCCCCGCCGAAACCAACCCGATGGAAAAGGCGATCGTCGACTTGCTTAAGTACAGCAACCAGCGCGACGGCGACGAGGTCGAGGGCGTCGAGGCACTGTTCGACTTCAACCTGTTCATGGTGGCAACGACCTACTACGAGGCTCGCATCGGTACCGTGTTGGCTCGGCCCAAGCACTACATGGAATGGAAGGACACGAGTCCTATTCCGAGTAGCGAGTTCACCGAAAAACTGGGTGTCCCTCACTTGTCGAGCCAGCAGACGCTGATCGCTGGCACGTTGCATCCCGAACGGCTGGTCGACTTACTGCACAACTTTGTGTTGTTCGATGACGACGCGGGTCAAATGGTGAAGATCATTGCGCGGTATCAACAGTACCGCGCCGTTCACGAAGCGTTGCACCGCTTAGAAACCAAACCCACCCGTGTTCCCAACGGCGACGACGATCAGCGAGGCGGTATCATCTGGCACACCCAGGGCAGCGGTAAAAGCCTGACGATGGTGTTCCTGATTCGCAAGATGCGCACGATTCCGAAATTGCGTGGTTTCAAGATCGTCGTGCTCACGGACCGACGCAGCTTGCATCGACAACTTTCGACGACGGCACAATTGACGGGTGAAAATGTCAACGTGCCGAAGAAAATGTCGGACATCCCGGTCGTGCTCAAACGCGAGGGCAAGGATTTGGTCTTCACGCTGATCCAGCGGATGCAAGTGCTGGCCCCCGGATCAACGGCGGACGAGGACCAGGAGGAAGATCTGGAAGCGGAAATCGAGAAGGTCGAAAAAGACGAGAGCGGCGAACTTCCGGAAGTGCTGAATGAATCGAGCGACATTTTGTTGCTGGTCGACGAGGCTCACCGCTCACACGGCAATACGATGCACGCGAATTTGATGGCGGCCCTGCCCAACTGTGCCAAGATCGGATTTACGGGTACGCCGATCATGGAGAAATCGAAGGTGGAAACCACCAAGATCTTCGGCGGCTTCATCGACGTGTACTCGATCAAGCAATCGCAAGACGACGGGGCCACGCGGCCGATCCGCTACGAGGGCTGGAGCGTCGAAGGAGAGATCCGCGACGACAAAACGATCGACGAGATTTTCGAGGAAGCGTTTGAGGAGCTGAGCGATAAAGAGCGTGAGGCGATCAAAGCCAAGTACGTCACCAAGTCCGGTGTCCGCGACGCGACCGAAATGGTCCGCGAGCACGCGAAGCACGTGGTGCGTGACTTTGTGTCGAATGTCTTACCGGGCGGTTTCAAGGCTCAATTGATCTCATCGAGCCGGCGCGGCGCGATCCGCTATCAGGAAGCATTGGAAGAAGAGTTCGGACGATTGTTGGACGAGATCGACGCGATGGATCCGTCGCTGCGAAAGGCAACGGACCAGCAGCTGGAGTCGTTGCCCGAGGCAGAACGATTCTTGATTCGAGCCAGCCGACACATGGAAACACTGGAAACAATCGAAGTCGCCGCGGTAGTCTCGCCAACAAAGGAAGATCCGGCGGGATGGAGCAAATGGACGACGCTGTCAGCTCAAGACGCCAATGTGGCCCGGTTCAAGAAGCCGATGAAGCACAAGGACGCGGAGAAGCAGGACGGTCTGTCGATCGTTTGCGTCAAGAGCATGCTGTTGACGGGCTTTGACGCGCCGATCAACCAAACGCTGTACATCGACCGATTCTTGCAGGGGCACGAGTTGTTGCAGGCGATCGCTCGGGTGAACCGCAACTACGGTGCGAAGCGTGTGGGCCGCGTGGTCGACTTCTTTGGCGTGGCTTGGCACTTGGGCGATGCCCTGCGTGTCTACAGCGTCGATGATCGAAAGGACATCGCGAAGGGATTGCTGACGATCCGTGACGACCTGCACAAGTTGGACGAGTGCTACAAGAAGACGCTGCATGTGTTCCATGGCAATGACATCTTTGACATCACCAATACAGAGGCCTGCGTCCATTTGCTTCGTAGTGACAAAATTCGATCCGAATTTGTGACGTTGCTAAAAGAGTTCCTTTCGATCTTGAACTCATTGCGGTTCCGCCCCGAGGCACGCCAGTACCTCGCTGACGCAAAGCAACTCGGGTTTATCCAACGTTCGGCGGCAAATCTGTACCGCGACGACAACCGGCTTGTGATCGCCGATTGCGGCGAACAAGTGCGAGAGCTGATCGACTCCTACTTGATGACTCGCGGGATCGACCCGGAGATCGAGCCCGTCGATATTTTGCACGCGGACTTTGAGAAGCAAGTCGACAACCAGCCGTCGGACCGATCCAAGGCGGCGGCGATGGAGCACGCGGCCAAGAGTCACATCTCGAAGAAGATGGACGAGGATCCGGTTTTGTACGAGCAGTTCAGCGAACGGATTCGCAAGATCCTGGATGACTTCGCGGAGAATTGGATCCAGCAGAAGGAAGCGTTCCTTGCATGCATCCGTGACATGCGATCATCGGAGAACGAGTCGGTGGCGGGGTTATCACCGCAAACGCAGGTGCCGTTCTTCCGCACGATTTTGAAGCACGCCGGCATGGAGGCGAAAGAGCTATCGGCCGACGAGTCAAAGAAATTGGCGGCGGTCACTGTGGAGCTGCTCGATCACGCCCGCAGCGAGATTCGGGCGGCCGGATTTTGGCAGCACCCAAACAAGCCAGAAGTTTTGAGAGCGTGGATCTTCAACTTCTTGGATGATCACGATGTGCTGGATTACGACAAGATCGCCAAGCTGGCGGATGACTTGGTCGCGCAAATCAAATCCAAACACACGGTGCTGGTGTAATGGAAGCGATCACAGAAACGATTCAATTGAACGAACTGTTGATTCCTGTCACTCGCAGTGGCCGCCGTCAATCGGTCGGCATCACGGTCGAGCGAGATGGCAGTGTTGCCGTCTCCGCCCCGATCGACTGCCAGTTTGCCAAAATCGAGGAGTACGTTCGCAGCAAATCGCTTTGGATTTACCAGAAGCTGGCCAAGCGAGATGAGTTGGTAAGCGACCAGCCGGTCAAGAAAGAGTTCGTTGATGGGTCAAGTTTTTCGTACCTGGGCCAAGCTTACCGGCTGAAGCTGGTTGAACAGCCCACGGAAGTATTGTCGCTGGTCGGAGATCGTTTCCTGATGTGTCGCGAGCACGTCGGCCAAGCGGCCGAGGTGTTTCGCAAATGGTACGTGTCACGCGGTCGAGAGATCGTGGACCGCTTGATCGAAAACTGGGTGCCACGGATCGCGTCACCCACAGCGATCGACATTCGCGACATTGGTTACCGCTGGGGTTCCTGCACACCGGACGGAAAGATACTGGTCAGTTGGAGAGCGATCCAATTGCCGCCCGACATTGTCGAGTACATCGTTGCTCACGAGATGGCCCACCTGAAGCACCCGAATCACGATGAAGAGTTTTGGTGCTTACTGGAAAAAGTGATGCCCGATTTCGCTGACCGCAAGAATTGGCTGGCCAAGAACGGCCAGTCCTATGCGGCGGAGTTTTAGTCCGCTGTTCGGACGAATCACATCATGGGCGCACTCTCACGAAAATGTCGAAATCTAGCGGACGGTCGAAACCTCGACGAAGTTTGGCGATGGCTGCTAGATGCCCGAAAGGTCATGGAGTATTGTCGGCGGCAGCGATCCGTGGCGTGCGACAAGGAGCTGACACTGGTTTACGCTTACCTCTCATCGGATGAGGCGATCAAGAACGCTGAAGTATCGCACCAGAAAATTTTGAACTGTGAAACCGGTGCGTCCCGTTTGGATTGGATTCGACGCGCCGTGGCCTGTGCAGGCGTCGCCAAGACCGTGCAACACCGACAAGCCAACGGACAGTTCTGGGTTCGCGAAGCGTTTGATCTGCATGACGACTTTGTGCTTTCGGAATCGTTGACTCTGGAAACGTTGGCGACGGTTCTTCAAGATGCTTCAGACGTTGCGGAAAACAAGGATCTCGCGGTCTTTGCGTCGAGGCTGATTGTCCAATTGTTCGGGGGCGATTCGGCAACCGACCATCGAGTGACGATTCCACTGGTTCTGATGAATCAAAGTGAGGCGGAAGGGACAGTTGCGACGCTGTGTTTGCATCGTTTCGCTGGCGGCAGTGGGCAATTAGATCCTTGTCCGTTGACGCAGCTTGGAGTCGAGGTTGATCCTCAAACGCTTCTCGGGTTTCGCCAGGCTTTGGAGTTGACCACTGCCCAGCAGCGGACCGATTTACGTTCAATGGACGTGCAGTGGTCGATCGAAGGAACAACCTCGATCACGGGACGGTCCGCCGACGCAGCCTTTGCTGTCGGATTGCACGCTTTGGCTCGTGGACTATCTATCGAACCCGGACTCTTCGTTTCGGCAGGTTTGAACGCCGACGGTCGACTCGAGCCGGTCAATGGAATTGACGATGCGGGCTCGCTCAAATTGCATGCGGTCCGAGCGAGCATCGGCCCGCATCCTTCCGCCACAGTATTTGTGGCCAGAGAAAACGACCTAACACCCGATCAACGATCGCATTGGGCGTCGAGGAGTGTTCATGTGGTGCCGCTGGAAGGGATCGGCGAGGTCGTTCAAGCGTTTTGCCGGCAACAGCAATACTTGGAGAGCTTTTTGCAGTCGCAAAACGACTGGATCTTGGCGCAAGCTTCGGAGCGGCTTGGACGGAAGCTTGGCACCGTAGAGGAGTTCACTCAACAGACAATCGCGTTGCGAGTTGCTCGCGGAGTCACCTCAGAGCTGTCCGATGAGGAAAAGGCACTCGTCCTGAAGTCCGACAAGAATGAAATCGGAAGCTCCGAGGATGAATCGGGCGGCAGCGAAGACGAGCAAGTTGACCCACGCGATATTGAGTCGCTAAAGGAAGAACTTACTTGGTCAGACTATCGTGCATTTAGGTCGAATCGGACCATCCTTCTAGGTGATCCTGGATTTGGAAAAACGACGCTGATGTTTCAAGCAATCGCGGAGGATTGCACTTCTGAAAAAGCAAAGATCAGTAGCGGCGAAGTACGTCCAGGTGAAGCATGTTTTTCCGTTTACCTCGCAGCATCCGATCTGGCTTCGCGTGTCGGCTGCGAACCATCGTCGCTAGTCACGCTGCAACCTATCTTGGACGCAATCGTTCAGTCCTATGGGCCGGATGCTGCGATTCAAGATCTTATCGAAAGCAGCGTTTCCAATGGCCAATGCCAGTTGTGCATTGACGCGTTGGATGAAGTCACCGATAGCACGAACTTGGAGCAATACTTAGCTGGCCTGATTGAGACGCACCCGTTAACGCGCGTTATCTTAACGTCACGTCGAACTGGGTACGCCGGCCCGCCCTTCGCTCTGCCAAAGAGCGACCAGCTTGAACTGTTGCCATTGACGCGTCCACAGATCCACGAAGCCATTCGCTGTTGGTTTGGTGACACCGAAGTTGCGCGGGCAATCTGCCGCCAGGTTGATGAAAATGTTCAATTGCACGACGTCTTGCGCAGCCCGATTCTGCTGAACTTGGCAACGCGGCAGGTCAACAATTCCAGCGACGGAAAAATCGCATTTCCAACCTGGCGTCGGCGTAGTGAGCTTTACGCGGGCTTCGTCGAACATGCTCTCGATCAAATCGGCAAAGCTGATCGTCCGAAATTCTTACAAATGGAACGGCTTGAATTCAAGATCTTGCTTCGGAAGCTCGCGTTGCGGCTTTGGGAGCGAGACCCCCAGCGCTCCATTTGGGACTTGAACACGTTGCATCGTGAGATAAAACGATGCGTTGGCGGCAATCATCTGTGGGGATTGCGGCGACGTTTTCCCGACTTGCTTGACGACCTGCACGAATCCGGTTTGTTGGTTCCGATTCAGGCGGGCGATGTCAACTCACCTCTTATCTTCTTGCATCGAACGATTGCCGAGTATCTCGCCGGCGAATGCTTGGCAAAATTATTCGATGAAGATGATGAGAATGTATTGCCGTTCGTCGACAAAAAGCTGTGGGACTCCTCGTGGAAACAGGTTTTGCTGTTCTTTGCTGGGTGTTTGCAAGACCCGTCGATACTGCTTTCCCGTCTGATTGATGATGCCGATGGCGTGGATCAAGACGATTTACTGCGTCATCGCCTGCTATTTGCGGCGACATGTCTTCCAGAGTTAAAAGAAAACCCAGATTGCGCCAACGAGATTGCCGAGCAGACGTGTCGTTTGGCGCGGAACGACATCATGTTGCGACGCAGCGATGCGATTCGCGATGCCTTAGTTGCGTTGCTCGTCGCTAACCCGGAACTAGACGGTGAACCGTTCCAGCGTGTTTGGTTCACGAAGGTTATTTTCGTGGAGCGAATTCTGCCCGAGATCGGGACTGTCGCGGAATGTGCAGAATTGTGGACTTGGCTTGTCGAGCGATTGAAGCTGGCCACCCGTGCCCTTGACGATGATCGCCCTGGAGCGAGTCCGCAAGTGTTCTATTTGGCTCGTGCCGTTTTTGCCGTACGTCAATCGGTTGATCTTGCTGAGTTAATCGATGGCGATGACGACCACGAACTGGAATGGAACCAAGTATCACGGATTTTGGCAATTGCCGATCATCAAACAGATTCGAGAATTCGGATCCAATCGAATCTGATGCGAAAGTTGCTTGATCATGTCTTGAAATCTGAGCACGCGAGAATGGAAACGGCCAAGCGTATCCTGGACAACTTCCCGAGTCTTCCCATCGAAGAAGGGCAACCAAATCTAGCCGTTGAAGCATGTTGCCAAACTCTTAATGGGCCTGACGACCGGGGCAGTCATCGGCGAGCAATCAAATTGTTGTCTACCCAAGGATCGGCAGTGGGCGCAAGCCAGGAATTTCGAGAGTGGATTCTTCAAATCCCAACGGTGGCGAAGGAGCGTGACTTGGTTCGGATGGTGGAGGATTCGCGGACGACCCTTTGTGATGGCGACTTCATTGGACGGCTTGAGCAGGCAATCCATCAAGCAGATGCAGACAAATCGCTGGTTGGCTTCCGGTTACTACTTGCGATCAACGCAAATGAGTCTCGCAGGTGGATCGAGGCGATTCATCGCGTTCTTGCTTCATGCGCTTCTGCGATCGAAGACTTTGAGTCTTTCTTGGCCGCTAATCCTAGTCGCACTGTCATTCGCATCGCATTGGAACTGCTTCAAAAACAGGCTAGTCGAGCGCAGGGTCTCAAGCTAACGCTCGCCTTCGCCAATTCGATTGGCACCGAGGAACCTCAGCACTCACGACCTGGACGCGCGCGGAACTTCGATCGACATCCTGAGGTCACCGTGCAACTGGCTTGGCTCGACCAGTTGACTGCGGAGATTCAGAACGTCACGGGAGAACTGCCTTCAAAGCAGAAAGGTTTTGATGCACCGAATTTGCTCACTGCGTTTCTGTCGTCAAACGAAGTGGTACTGACATCAATTGGCAGGTCTGTTTTTCTGCTCGCGTGTCGCTTTCGGCCCAGCGACTCTCTCGTGGCGTGGATTGTCGACAGTCTGTGTTTGGACGCTACATCGGGTCAGGACTTCAAGGATCTGATCGCTGCGGGCTTGCTGCGAACACAGCCTTCCTTCCAGGTTAAAGTTCGTGAGCGATTGGGCGAACGCGTCCTGCCAGACCATCTGGTCGCTGATCATCGCTTCGCTTTCTTTATTAACAAGAGCGACGAAGAAGCCACCGAACAACTTTTGGCTTGCCTGGATTCGGCAACAGCCAAAGAACGTGCCGAAATCGTTTCAAGAGTTGCAAGTTCAACAGAGGGTTTGATTGACGCAAGATTCGCCAAAGTGTTGTTGGAACTCGCCAATTCACGACGAGTCAGCCATCGTGCAATCGCGTGCCTGGGAATCTCGAAATTGGCAGACGCGGCAGTTTCGCGAGAGTTCGTCAAGGATCTGTTTATTGGTTTCGCCCGCGAGTCGACACCGAGGGCTCTGACACACGCTGCCTGTAACTTGGCCCGTCGTTGCCCTGAGGAATTCTATGAGACGACCGCCGAAATTTTCTTCAACAAATCGAATCCCCTTCGAGATCACGCGGCGTTGATTGTTGGGGTGCTGGGAAACACTTTTGCAAAGCAAGAGAATCTGACTCGAATTGTTGTGTCGGCGATGGACGACGCCTCAATGGACGGCGTTGCTAACGAAAGGACGAAGTCGCGTCCTGCGCGGGAAGCTGCATCGGTTTTGGAAAGACTGCTCGAATCGTCATCTGACGAATGCAGACAAGCCGTGTTCGACCAACTGGTCGAAATCTGTAAGCAGGTGCCCATGGTCGGCGGACGGACTCTTGGAGCTACGGCCGTCGCATCTTGGTTGATCGACCAACTTGCGGATCCAAACCCAGACCGAGTATTCGTCGCGGCGCTGATTCTTGGGCGCCGAGCCCGAAACCGGGACGGTATGGAACCGCCATTCCTGATCGCTGGCTGTCAAAATCGAAGCTCTTTCGAGATTTTGCTGCCGGCAGAGCCCGCAGATCGTGCGAGAATTCTCCAGCAAACAAAGCGTCTGGCGGAGGTATCACAGGCACACGAAATACGCTTTTTCCGCCATGGAAACCGCGTGATTGCTCAAACTACCGATGCTCTGTCCAAGGTATCGCCGGAAATTGAGAAAAGATAAAATCCGGTTCACGTGAAATTCTGCGAGCGAAACTTGTATATGGACTATAGGCAAGTGAATGGATGAAGACGGCGAATCACTGCTGAAACGATTGGAAAACGACTGGAATGTCGTTGTCACCGAGACAAATGCATACTGTGAAAACCACGAAGTCACCTCCCATGAGCTACGAGCAATCTACGAAGACCATATTGATGCCTTTCGTGGCTGGAGCGCCGCCGAGGCCAAGAAACATGGGGTGGAATCTGCTGAAGCACTTGCGGCGATTCGACTGCAAGTTGTCACGATACTCATTTGGAAACTCTGGATGGATTATCAGGACAATGACATGCGACGTCCTCTCCGTGATGAACTTTGGGCAAGGTGCGAGGCACGCGTCAACATGAAGGCCATGGAAATTGCCGATCGGACGTGGACGGAATCAAACCGATTGGAGCGGATTGAGGAACTCAAACACGAATTCGGTGCGTATTTTGAGAAGTCGATTGCGAAATACAAACCAGGCCGATCCCGTTTCACAACATTCATCGATAGGTGCGCTCGAAATCGGCTAGTAAACATCATCGAACGGGACGAATCCGCCAATCGGATCAAGTTTAGGGCTTTGCCTCGCGACGTCCAATCCAACAGTTACAGCGTCGAAGAAGACCAAAAGGAAAAGCTACAATGGATTCACCACACCACCGAGTCGTTGGTTCAAGGTGGACATCTCAAGGAGAAAGACGTAGCTGCTTTTCGAGCTCGAACAATAGATGAAACGAAGGTGGTTGATGTCGCGGTACAACTTGGGATGGCAATCGGCACAGTCGACAAGGCGGTCAAGCGGGTCACAAAAGCACTAAGATCTGCGGCCGAGTTGATGGATCAAACGGGAGACAGCAATGTTTAGTCGCAAATGCGAACTTGATTTAGCGAAGGCGAAGTCATTGGTCCGTCAGTGGGCTGAGGACGACATCCCTGTTACCGGGGAGCATGTCAGCGATGAAGAGTGGGATCAAATTGACGAGACTGGCCCCGGCCTCATGTTTGACTATTTCAACGGAAAGCTTTCGTCAGATCAGGTTGCATTGGTTGAACGCTATGCAACTATTTCGGAGGAATTTCGTGAGGACCTTCTAACGTCGGGGAGAATTGTCGTCGGTCGACTCGAAGATGCGATCGCAAACGGTTTATCGTGGCGTGAAATCTGCGACTCTGCGGGGGCGCAGACTGCCGCCATGGCTGTTTGTCGGGCTAACCAAGCGCCACTTCGGCTTGCCCTCTCAAACACGCTGATGGCAGCAGCATCTTCAGAGAGTGTCAGCGAAGACGTTCTGCTCGGTGACAACATCCGCATGGAAGTTTTTGAAGAAGAAGGGAACCTGGTATTCGACATTACGTCTTCGGATCCCCAATCAGCTGGCCAACTTATCGGGATTCACTTGTCGAATGATGACCTGTCAATCGTAGGGTATGTTTTGTTGCGAATGGGCAAGTCGGGAGTCGTGTCAGGGTCACTGGAGATCGACCGGAACCAGCTGGCTGGAAACTATGACGTCGTTCCTCGCCCCGTTCAATCTCACGATCTTGCGGTTTGCGACACCCCAACACTTGAAAAAGCAATTCGTGCCGATCACAACGATCCCGATGCAATGCAGTCTTGGAAGTCATGGGTAACTTGCGTTCGCCAGTCTGACGACGCCGACGCTCTTGCGCCGTTGCTCGATCGCCTCGAAAGCGAGCTGAAAAGTTTTTCCTAAATTTCCTGGATGAGCGTGAAAAAGTTCGCATCTTGGCTGTATGGGTTGGGTGAAGCGACGCATTGAGCGACGCACTTACCCAACAACGCAGGAGTTGGTTTATGCCACTCGTCACCAAGGCGGACCTTCGTTCGCCAACCATTGATGCCGAAATTCGGCAGCAGACGTCATGGACAAAGTCCGCTGGCCAAGTACTGACCGAAAACGCCGCGGCCTCTAGCCAAACGGGCTTTGACATCTTTCTTTCCCACAGCTATCGCGACGCAAGGGCAATTGACGCAGAAGAGTTGCTCCGCTTAAAGAAGCTGTTACAGCATCACGGGCTTTCGGTCTACGTAGACTGGATTGTGGATCGTCAACTCGACCGCAACAAAGTTAATGCGGCGACGGCAGCCAAGATTCGAAAAAGAATGGATCAATGCAAATGCCTGCTTTTTGCTACTTCAACGTCGTCCTCCGAATCGAAATGGATGCCGTGGGAGCTTGGATACAAGGACGGCAAGAACGGCCGGGCAGCAATACTTCCAGTTGTGGAACAGCGCACTGATAATTACTACGGCCAGGAATACCTCGGTCTCTACCCGTTTGTCGTCCGCCAGCAGGACACCAATGGCCAGATGCGGCTTTGGTTGAAACGCAACGATGGATCGTACATTGAGCTGAGTGAATGGATTCGGACCGGTCGTCAGCCATCTCGTCGTGCCTCTTAAATCTGTTGTTCAAACCCATTTTTGGAAATCATCATGAAACGCAAATGCTTCTACAGCTTCCACTACGTACCCGATTGTCATCGTGTCGCCCAAATCCGAAACATCGGGACCATCGAGGGAAACCGCCCCGCGAGCGACAACAACTGGGAGTCGGTCAAGAATGGCGGCGATGCCGCGATCAAGAAATGGATCGACGATCAAATGAGCGGTAAGTCTTGCGTGATTGTTCTGATTGGTGCCAAAACCGCAGGCCGCAAATGGATCAACCACGAGATCGTAAAGGCATGGGATGCCCGCAAGGGCATTGTGGGTATCTACATTCACGGCATCAAAAATATTAGCGGCGAAACAACGACCAAGGGCGACAACCCATTTGACAATATCAAGTTCGGAAATACCGACAAAAAACTGTCGTCAGTCGTGAAGTGTTACAATCCACCGGGAGCAACAAGCAAGGAAAAGTACGCCTGGATCTCGGAGCATCTTGCGAACGCGGTTGAGGAAGCAATAAATATTCGGGCAGCCAATTAGGTCCCAACCGGGGCCAGACGATGGCTGGCTCCCAAAATTCAGTGAACTAGGAAATTCAATGGAACTTGCTATATCGTTGGCCTACCGGCCCGCCAACAAAAGTGAAGCCGAGGCGATCCGTGACGAAATCATTCGGGCTCATCCTGACGTAACCATCGATCACGTTGTTGTTGACGACACCGCGGGCGTTCCTGCGAATGGTGCGTTGCATGTCGTTCTGTTCGATGAACAATTCGACGATGATCCTGATGCGGTTGCATGGCTGACCAAAGTGGATGCCGTTCGGGCGACAACGCCTCTGTTTCCGATCGCATTGAATCCCGACCACGGGCGACCGCCGAAGCCAATCGCGAACCTGAAATCCCGAAATTGGTTAGGCGACCGAGATGAGGTTTTGGTGTCGATCGCTGCCGCGGTGGGGCTGTCGCTTCGTCCCGGCGAAAACAATGTCTTTGTTTCATATCGTCAGGTGGACGGTTCCCGGTCTGCGAACTTGATCGAGCAGGCGTTGCGTGACCGCGGTTTTTCGACTTGGCGTGACGAATCAAACTCGTTGTACGACGCGCCAAACCTGCGTCTTGGCGAAGATGTTCAGGAAGAGATCGAGAAGAACATCGCCACAGCAAGTGCCCTGATTTTGGTTGACACTCCACGATCGGCCGAATCGTCTTGGGTGCGTCTGGAGGTTGAGTTAGCGGTCGGCAAAATGATTCCAATCTTTCCGGTGGTTCTTCACAGCGATTCGGTCCAAACTCACGTTTCACGATTTCGAATCTTGGAGTCACTGCATCGCCGTGCTGTCCTCCAGTCAGAATACGTGGATTCGGAACTTCTCGCTCCGAAAGCCGAACTGAACGGTGTCGTCAGCCAGTTCGAAGTGTATCTGCAACGCGTCTACCAAAATCGGATTGTCCAGCTTCGCGATCTTGAAAAGTTTTTGGCATCGAAAGGCTGCGAGTTTGCTCGCAACAGCCATCTTCCGCACTTGCACAACGGGCGATTGCAGCAAGCAACCAAGATGATGTCGCTGCTCGCATGCTGCTCTTTCGAAGATCAGATTTTTGCGCCACGTGTGCGGGGTTTTGTGGACGGGATGACCAAGCTTGCCGCCCTCAAACAAATGTTCAGCTGCAACTTCTATCTCTACCCCGGCCAGACGCTGATCGAGGACGACCTGTTGGAGATTATTGAACGGGAAGTTCCCGAGCTTCGAGATGTCGCTGCGGAATTGCTTTCTTATAACGATGCTGTAGCTCGAGTTTCTTTGCTTACGGAGGGATATGGTGTCTGAACTAGATTTGCAATTACCAAAGCTGGATCTTCGCGACGCACGGATCTGGCTTTCTGGATCGATCCCCGAACCAGCGGGCGAATCGCCGGACATTAGAGCAACCTTGGAGGCTTGGTCCGGTAGCGAACTGGAACGTGGAATACTTGGATTCGTTCAGGAATTTGCTAGTTTGGCAATGACCTACGGTGGGCAAATTATTCACGGTTGCCATCCAAGCTTTACTCCGATTTTGCTTGACTGTGTTCGCGGGCGGAATGACGTTTCAACCGATCTGTTAGAGCTGTGTGCATCGCGATACTTCGTGAACCCAGATGATAACGATTGGAATCGCTGGAGCCGCCACTCGAAGACTACGCTGATCGAATCAACGGGCGGCAACGCCGATGACCGCGACACAAGTCTGGCAGTTTTGCGGGATTATATGGCCAAGCAATGCACGGCTTTTGTTGCCGTCGGCGGACGCTGGTGGTCCAGCGTGCCAGGCCGTGCCGGCGTGCCACGCGAATTTGAGCGAGCAAAAGCAGCAGGTGTTCCGTGCTTTATTTTGGGCGGCTTTGGCGGTGCATCACAGACATATGTCCAAGAGAATCCAGATTGGGCCGAAGACTTGAATAACGGATTGAGCAGGAAGGAAAATGAAGAGCTTTCAAGGACGACCAATTTCGCCTTGGCTGCAGGGAGAATCGCATCTCAACTCCAAATATTGTCAAGCTCCACTGGCGAGCAAGGATTTAATGGCATGTCGGGAATGTAAGAAATTTCATCATCCGGTAGAGGCAGACGCCTGACAGAGGACGCATGCAATCCCGATCCGCTTACCTGACATATCTTGTTGGCCATCCGCCTAAATGGAATCCATAGTGTTTGTTAATCGCTTTCCCCACGCTCTGAAGAGATTCTTTGGTCGTCATCTGCTGACAGTATTGGCGGTGATGGCTTTCCTTCTCGTTGGTCTTTCCGTGGACCAGATCCGACAACTGATCCTGGATGTCTTCGGCGTTCGCGGGGTGATCCGATGGATGACGTTCGCGTTGGCCTTTTGGGGTGTTGTGTTGATTGGCTACTTCTTATTGATATCACCGGATGAAACGGTTGTGGATCGCACGCTCAGGCGGGTGCCGAGTGGCGTGCGGCGTTTGCTCCAGTATCCATTCGGGGTGTTAGTTGTCACACCAACGCAAGGGTTGTATTGGATCGCCCGCCTTGGGCGAAGGTTGAGCGGGAATGGCTGGGCTGTTCTAGTCAATGTGCCGTTGGCAGGGCTTGGACTTTGGCTGGCTATGTCGTGTCCGTTATCACCGTCACTGCTGTCCAGAATCGATTCGGTGTGGCCTTTGCCGGGCGGTTTCATTCGGATGCTGGGATTGTTCGCTGCGATGGTAGCGATGTGGTTGGGAGCAGGAACCTGGGTGGGGCCAGACCGCGTTCTTGACGCCAATGAGCAGAATGGCGAAACCGGGGAGGTCCACAAAACAGTCCAGCGACGGATTCGGGTGTGGCGACGAACCGGTGAGGTCCTTTCGATCCTTCTTGTATCAACGTTGCTGCTGGAGCTGGTTTGGGTCGCGGTGGAGACGTCGGAGACATTTGAAATGTCGGTATATACCGTTTGGGCATTCTTGATGCTTGGATTTGCTGGCACACTATTGGCAGCGTTACTCGATTTTCTCTATCGAAACACATACTGGCCGTGGCGTCTGATTACCGTCTTGGCCTTCCTATTGGTTGTCAGCCTGACCAGTCACATAGACCTCGGGCCGACAGATGTCCCGGATGTCGCCGAACGATTAAGAAGTGTAGAGCCAGTGGATTGGGTTGACGCGTCACTGCGCCGTTTGCGGAATGAACCAGAAGGCCCCGTCATCATTGTCACTGCCAGCGGTGGCGGTTCACGAGCAGCGTTGGTTGCGGCATTGTCGCTGGAAATTATCGAAGACGAGTTTCGCCAGGACGGGCAGCATCCAGCTTGTGTATGGTTGGGGAGCGGAGTATCCGGCGGCGGTCTCGCGTTAGCTGCTCATTACTATCCGTCTGATTGGCAAACATCGACGCAGGACGCGGTTACCCGTGACTACCTTGGACCGATCTTCCGAGGATTCCTGACTCCTTTTTCCAATCGTGGTGAATCGTTGACCGCGTATTGGGATCGAGCATTTCCCTGGCAGTCGATCGACCAGACATCGCTGGACGCAAGTAAACCGCTGCTCGCGTTCGGTTTAGCCGATATCGATACCGGACGACGCGTGATCGTCGGGTTTCCAAGACTGCCGAAGGATTGGTTTTCACGCTGGAGACTGGAACAAACCGCGGAAGGCGAACGATGGACTCTCTCGGACAAAGACCACGAACCATACAGCCTTTCAACCCTTCAGGCCGGCGGCACCCAGCCAAACGTTCGGCTAACCCGGGCCGTTCGAATGTCGTCGTCCTTTCCGTTCGGGTTCGAGCCGACACGAATTGCCGCAGAGGTCCCCGAGCCGAACAACGGTTCGGATGACCAAATCCATTTCCTGGATGGCGGGATGGTCGACAACACGGGTGTTGATTCGGTGTTGGCCATCCTATCCAAAATTGAAACCACTCAAATACCGAGTTGCCAGCAGCTTGCTAGAGAATTGCGACGGCGTGGCATTTTCCTTATTGAGATTGACGCGGGGGCAGGATCTGGCGATGTAGCAGAGTCGGGTTTGTTAAGTCGGGTGACGCAACCATTTGGAGGCTACAACCGAGGCGTCTATGCAGCAGCAAAACGAGCACGAGACCGAAATGTCGCCGAGCTCCGCACGCAATACGGTGGAGACTTTACGACGGAACCAATTGAGTCATACCCAGCGAGCGATGACGTGACCGAGGTCATGACCACTTTGGCCTTGCCGGAGCACGATGTCCGACGACTAATCGCATCCTTCGAGAATCCAGCGAAGGAAAAGATCATTCGTGAAGCCCTTCGGAAACGATATGCGGAACTGTCGGATCGCGAAAGCGTTCCTGCGCCGGACGCGAGCCTGCGATAGATGCCGCCGCGGACGGGCGACTCGGTAGCCGTCGGTCAGTTGTGCCGGCGCATTTCGTTTCATCGGCGATTGTTAGTGACCAATGTTCGTTTGATTCTTTCAAGCTCCTTGCTGTTACATCCGGCGAGCTGCTTGAAACGTTCGAGTGCTCGAAAATCCGCTTGGCTATTGAAGGTGGCACATGTCGGGCCGATAGTAATAATTCTTCTTCATCCGCATCCGCGAGAAGTCAAGTAAAAATAGCGATCCAATTAAACGTTCACAAACGAACCGTGGGCAGGAAGCCTGCGGTTCGTTTCGCGACACCCAATCCCCCTTAGAGTAGCCGAGTCGATATCAATGCAAACGGGAACCTTCATTCGCGTATTCATTGCCAGTCCCGGCGATGTTCAAGCGGAGCGTGACAAGGCATGTCACGTCATTCAGACATGGAATGCTGCCCACTCATTAAGCAAGTCAGTCTTGATAGAGCCAGTCCGCGTCGAAACTCACTCTCATGCTGTTCAAGGCGGTCACCCGCAAGACCTAATCAACGCCCAGTTGCTCGATCGCTGTGACCTACTGCTCGCAATCCTCTGGTCCCGACTTGGCACACCAACGAACACTGATCTGTCTGGCACGGTGCAAGAGATCCGCGAATTTGCTGAGAAGAAAGGAGCTGATCGCGTCTTGCTCTTCTTCTGTGATCGCGACATCTCAAGTAATGCTGATTTGGATCAAGTCCAGGCGGTTCGCAGTTTCAAGGACAGTGTGAAGCAAGAGGGGCTTTACATTCAATATAGTTCAGTCAACGATTTCGCCGAGCAATTCAGGCATCAACTCGACATGGCCCTGAACCGGTTGATGGAATCTGAGAATTTTGCGGTGTTGAATTTAGAAGTTCAAGGTAAACGGGAAGTTATTTTCGAACCCGAGGCGAACACCATCCTTGTTCTCGCATCCGCTGGCAACAGCAGCCGAATTAGTCTCTCGCGAATGATGGCCGGTCACGAATTGTCTGCCGGGGGCATCGTCCTCAATCACATGGGCAACGAGCGGTCGGAAGCTCAGTGGGAGGCGGGTTTAGATCAACTCGAGAACATCGGCTACGCCGAGGATCTTGGTTACAAACGCGAGGTCTTTAGATTAACCAAGGAGGGATACAAATCGGCCGACGAACTCTGGTTCGTATTGCTGCTCCGCCGCATCGAATCGCTTCAACACGGTGAACATGACTACGTCAATATGTGTGACATTCGCAAGGAGCCATTTTTCGGTTTAGTACTTAGCGAGACTCTCTGCCGCGAGCGCCTGACCGCGTTAGGCGAGTTGGAGCAGCTTGAGCTCGTGAAAAGCGACCAAGGATTAGCCGCGGTTCGCCTTAATGACAGATCTCGGAAGACCATCCGGGAACACGAATGGTTGCAATTCACAGAGCCAAGTTCGCAGAATGATTAGCTGTCTTGATTAATGGCATGAGGTCACGTAGCGGCTCCGACGATCCAGTACGTTTGGCGACTGCAGGCAGACGGCTCGGCGGAGACGGAGATCCAGTCTTGGCAGGCCATTGCGGGCTCGAGTGTTGCTGAGACGATCAACGCTAGGGGTTTGGCGTGTAAACCGAGACCGGGATGTCAAACAGAGACTCAGAGAGTTCTCGGGGTTGTCTCTGGGGTGCGGGGCGAACCAGGGTGGTTGGATTCGGCAGCCCGGACTCTCTCGGCGAAAGTTGGATCTTTGCGTTTGGGCGCCGTGGTGGCGAAAGACCGCGAAAATCGGGGCCAAAACGAGAAACGCCCGCAGGTCATGCTCGACCGACGGGCGTTAACTGGTTTGCGAGAGCTTTCGCGATTTCAAAACTAGCTCAAATCGTGGTTGGCTGGGTTTGACAGCGGGGTTAATAGTAAATTCCCGCAAAACCTCGGAAATACGGCAAAAACGCGATTTAGAGACAGCGGTTTCGTAGTTGAACTCGATTTCGTTTGTTTCGTTTATTTGCTTTATTGCGTTTGGCCGATATACTGGTAGTGGAGGCCAAAACCATGAACGCAACCCTGTCCGATTTTCCCAACACTCTCTCGCCGACGCCCGGAGATGCCGAGCTGGCGAAAGCGTCCAGCCGCGCAATCGCGGACCTTGTCGCTCACGAAAGCGAGGCCACCATCCGTCTGGTCGCCAAGCTGGGAA
>NZ_BAABGA010000078.1:0-3077 GCF_039541335.1 Novipirellula rosea
GGGCAGAAACGAAAAACGCCCGTCGGCCGATATTGGGCCACGGGCGTTAACTGGTTTGCGAAAGCTTTCGCGATTTCAAAACTAGCTCCCCGTACAAAACCAATCCGGAGAGAGTCCCTGGATTTTGCAGGCTTTTTCTGCCTGAAGTGCCTGTTTCGATGCGATTCGCGTCTCTTTCGACTGGTCACGCGACGCATCGAATAAAAAATTCGGTTGACGCTTTGCTGATAACCAAAGATGCTGTTTCTCGCAATTCTGCGAGTGGTTAACAGGGAGAGAGAATGTGCCCCGAATCGACTCCACTCTGGCAGGTTGTGCCGGTTACTCTGATCGTCGCGACGACAATCTGACTGGCCAGACACGGTTCAAGCTCGCGGCCATTGCGGTGGGCGAATCGATCCGTAGGCTCGTCGTTCTAGCGGGGTACAAAAACGTTGCCACTCCGATTTTCATGCTGAATTGTAGCCATATCGGAGCCGCCGTGCGGGCCATCGTTCATCCTTTTCTCACTTTGCTCGCATCGAGTTCGCGACAGGATTTAGCCGCTCAGAACCGGCTGCTGAAAGCGGAGAACAAGATCCTTCGCTCAAAATTGCCTAGGCGGATTGAATTCACCAATCAGGATCGAAGGACGATCGTCAAGCATGGCCTGCCGCTTGGCGGGGCTATCAAGGGGCTGCTCTCGATCGTCAGCTACTCGACCTTCCGGCGTTGGGTTCGAGCGATCGAAGATCGCGAGAAGTCGGGCAAGCCAAAGGCGGAAGCAAAGGACGCTTCGCAAGCTGGCCGACCGCGGACGGAAGAGAGCGTTCGCGAGTTCGTCGTCCGCATGCGGCGAGAATGCGGCTGGGGATACACGAAAATTCGACAGGGCTTAGCGAGACTGGGTCATCGCGTTTCGCGACAGACGGTCAAAAACATCCTGGTCGCCGAAGGCATCGCTCCAGGACCTGATGATGGTGGTGATCCGGACAGCTGGTCGGAATTCCTAAAACGACACGCCCATGTCATGTGGCAGTGCGATTTCGCCTGCAAGAAGAAATGGACAGTGAAAGGACTGGTCGATGTCTACTTCTTGGTTTTCATCCACCTGGGGACTCGCCGCATCTGGGTTTCGCCATCGACGGACAGTCCATCGGGTGACTGGACCACGCAGCAGGCTCGCAATTTCCAGATGCACGTCGAAGACGAACAACTAAAGTGCAAGATCATTTCGCGTGACAACGACGGGAAGTACACCAAATCGTTTGATGAGGTCTTCAAGTCGACCGGCTGTACGGTCAAACGCATCACACCGGCGTCACCTAATTTGCAGGCTCACGTGGAGCGAGTGATTCAAACGATCAAGCACGAAATCCTTAACGGCTTCGTCGTCGTGACCAATCAGCAACTCGACGTAATCCTTCGTCGCGGATCGGACTGGTACAACACAAGTCGCGGACACTCTGCCCGGGATCACCTACCTCCGATACGCGATGACGATTCGCCGCCGACGATCGACTTGAAGACCACCAAGATCAAGTGCCACACCGAGCTCGGCGGCCTGCTGAAATCGTACCGGCCTGCCGCGTAGCCGAGCGACGGCTGACGTCGCATCGCTTTACCAGATTGTCAAAGATCGATCGTTCGCTGCTGCGCCGATGAAGCGATGAATAAGGATCAATACGCTTGCGATCCATTTTCGATCATCAGATCGACTCTGTAGTGTCGCTTCGATTCTCATGACCGGACACTGTCCGCATCGATTCCGGTCCGCAATACCCGATGTTTCGTGGTCGCATGGTTCTTGTACCGCGCGGGATCGTTTGGTGCGAAACCAACGAATTTTCCGCGGCTTATCAGCTTTCCTCCTTCGTTGGGTTAGTATATACTAGCCCTCCCTGGGGGGCGCGACTGACACCCTTTAGCGATTAGCGATGGACTGAATCCGATTCTTAATTGCTGAGCTCAATCAAATGCGTCGAATCCAAGATCGCTCGAGCACGACAGCCAAGAAACGCCGAAAGACTCGAAAATCCCTGCTTCAGCAACTGGAACCCCGCATTGTCCTCGACGCCGATCCTGTCAACGTTTTCGCACACTTTCATGGGAGCGTCACGTCTGAGAATCCGGTCGGTTTGATCCCATTCGATGTCAATGCGGACAACTTCCTGAGCGGCCGAGGGACGCAAGTACTCGGCTTCCGGGTTGCTCGGGTTTTGCATCACCCTATGCCTCTATCGCAACGATGAATCAGGACCCCACCATGTCCCACCACAAATCCCGCCGCCGCCGAAACTCCAACCGAAGTGCAAAATATTTGCGACATCACGCGCAACGTCGATTGTTGATGGAGCAACTGGAAGACCGGAGAGTGCTGGCCGGTTTGGTAAATGGAAGCTTTGAGAATTCGACTGGAGGACTTCCGGACGATTGGAATCCCACTGGGAATGTGCAGGTGGTCACCAGCCAAGGCGAGACTGACGCTGCACACTCGCTCGCATTCAGCTTCGGGAATTTGCCGTCCAACGGCGTCATCTCGCAAACTTTCAATACCGTTGCGGGTACGGCGCACAAGCTGAGCTTTGACTTCGGCAAGTACTCCATCAACCAGCCATCGCAATCCGCGAGTCTCGACGTCGACGTGTTTGACGGAGCAGGATTTGGTGGCGCCCATCTGCTCGATCAAACCGTCATTGACGTGACGCCGGGATCTGGAGATGCCAATTCCACAGATTCCTCGGATGTTTACTCAAACTTTGAGTATTTTTTCTTCGCTACTAGTGCGCTGACGACGCTCCGGTTTTCGGATACCTCGGATCCACAAGTGGCTGGCGGTGGTTTCGATGCGATGCTTGACAACGTGAAGGTGGAGAGCTCAGCGTCGATTCCCGCCGTCACCGTTTACGAAAGCGAAGTGAATTCGCCAACAACGCAATTGGTCTCGGGATGGGAGCAGATCGACGGATTGCAGACGTCATTTACGCTTGATCAGCAACGTACTGTTGAGGTTGGAGGCATCGCGAATGCAGTCACTCCCAGCGGCCAGAGCGAGATTGAGCTTCGTTTGGTTGTCGATGGTGTCCCTGGCCCTGTGA
>NZ_BAABGA010000079.1:0-6521 GCF_039541335.1 Novipirellula rosea
GGGCAGAAACGAAAAACGCCCGTCGGCCGATATTGGGCCACGGGCGTTAACTGGTTTGCGAGAGCTTTCGCGATTTCAAAACTAGCTCCCCAATTCGACCACTCATCGCAACTTACTTTCACTGAGCTAGGTCATTGCCTGCTAACGACTTGCAGAAAGTCTCGCAACGTCCATCTGATCCCCTGGGGCGACCCAAACACGGTCCTGAAACCCCAAAAGCGGGCCAAAGCTAAACACGATCCGATGGTTCGGGCTCGATTTTACCAGTCCCTCTTGGATAACAAAGTGGTCGAAAGCAGGGCCGCTCTCTCTCGATATCTTGGCGTCACCCGCGCACGCGTCACGCAGGTTCTGCGGCGGCTGCGCGAAGTCTCGGAGTAAATCGGCACCACCCAGCCGTTCGTGGACAGCCGGCTGGATGCGGGGGAAGGGACTGATCGACGACTATTTCATGCTACTCGTTCGATGATGTGTTCCGGTCATCAGAGTGCGAGATCAAACTGACGCCGATTCGCTCGCTCAATCTACAGGCTCGTGTTGAGCGGGTGATCCAAACGATCAAACACGGGGAGCTAAACGCATTTTTCATCGTGATCAACAAGCACCTCGACGGCATCCTTCGAGTCACGCAAGAATGGTACAACAAACGTCGCGGACATTCTGCCCGGGATCATCTACCACCTGTTCGCGATGAAGATTCACCGCCGACAATTGACCTAAAGCAAACGAAGATCGAGTGCCATACCGAGCTTGGTGGATTGCTAATGTCCTACCGGCCCAGCGGCATAAGCAAACGCTGACTCGAATCGTTTCGACTGCCCAATTGTCAAAGGTCAATCGTAGGCTGCTACGCGGTCATAGCTGGAACGACGGATCAGCACAGCACCGTACCCGTCAAATTACGGTCGCCGCCAAAGGAGTTCGCAAACTTAGGAGTGGCCGACCACCATTTCGCTCCCAAAATCGCCGGCTGAACAAGTCGCATGGCTGCTGTACAGGGGTTATGGCGCAGTTCATACCGGAGCCATTTAAGGACGTTTGTTGCGATCGAATGGCTCCGATCGATCGATGTGGTGATCGAGCTTGCGAGGTAAATCGTCAAAAAATCCTTGGGTCGTTGGCAGGACGCAATTAAAGGTAAGGATATTCGAGCTGGATTTCTTGGAACCGCGAAACGCCAATTGCGTCCGATTGTATTCAAGAAGCAATACGTTGCATAATGAGAGAATACTCCACTCATTGCCTTACAACGAAAACGATGCAGATGCAACACGATCACCGCGTTTTTCCCAGGCAAGCCAGTCGCGAAAGTATAGAAACCGCTAGGATTTTGATTTGGAATGCAAGAAATGAAGGAAAGCCATTGGAAAAGGGGGTGCTCCGTCATCGCGTGCTCAAGTCGCTTGGTGAGCACGCCAACGAGTCGCAAGTTGGGCGTCTAATTCTTCGCCCGCTTTCTGGTTATGAAGATGACGCAGACCTAGAGACAGGCCTAGAAAGAATTCTTGGGGCGATTCTCACGGTCTGCGAAAATCACGCGGAAGTATCACGGCACGAAGATCACTGGGTGGTTTATGTTGGGTTTGATGACAGTTATATTTTGCGGAGGAGTACGATAACTTGGCTCGCCCAGATGGCTATAAAACATCGATGGGGCTTGATTGCAGATGCCCACGACCAAAGGTGACTTCAAGAGTTGAGCTCACGAAGAAGTATTGGCGATACCGTCAAACGGTGTGCGGAGACAACATCGCCATTAGAAGGGGCGATATAATCTTCGGTTACTCCCCAATTCCCACCCATAAGTTGATTCGCCACCGTACCTTAAATGGGTATTGACCGATTTGCGATGCGGTTCGCCTGATCGATGCCAATCCAAAATAGTCATGAATGACGAGTATTTCAACGTCGAAGTAGGCGAAGTATTCCGGTACGAAGGTGTAACGTACCGCAAGTTGGACGATCGCAAAGCACTAGTGCTGCTCGACGGTGATGGTGATCTTCAACCTGGGGAAACTACGATTCTCTTTTATCCCGAAGATGAGGTTCAGCGACGGGAGACGGCGAACACTGACATAGAGCCGCCAACGCACAAACAAAAACTACCTGCCCACCCTTACATTCGAAACACTCTCTTCTTGGTGGTTGTGTTCGGTTTGGGTGTTCTGCTAGTTGGCTTTTTACTTATGACCATTGCTTCGTTAGTGGGAGCACGATAGCCAAGTCAATGAACATAGTACAATCAAAGATGCAATCCATAAATCCTTACGAGCCGCCGTCGACTGGGTCGAGCTCGGCAAACCTATCAGATGGCGAGTCAGCCCAAGCGGGAGTTCGTTGCCGAGACCGCTGGCCGTCGCTATTCGGATCGGGCAATCTGCCAGGGCCTTTCACTGCTCGCTTCGATGCGGTTGCTTGAATGCGTCACCGATGGTATTACGATCGCTGGCGTGGATACTTTCGATCCGACCAGCAGTGATGACGACGATCGCTGAAGCGGGAGAGCTTAATTTCACGGCGCCGACTATTATCCGAAGCAAAACTGCTGATTTTTTTGAGACTGGCAGCCGTTGTTGAGCACAGCGGTTGCTGTAGGGCTGGAGTTGACATGGAACCCGTTGACGCCAGCCTGCTCTTCACCAATGCATTTAGTGGGGGCTAAATGATGAACGAGATAAATGTTCCTGAAGCTAAATTCCACCGTATTCTTCGTCTTGTCATTCACAGCCCAATTGTATCGCCGGAAGACAACCACCAGATCGAATTCGGGACTGTTGAATTCGCCAGAGATCCCGACGCGTTCAGTTTGTACTGCTTGGATCAGATGGACACCAGCAGCGTCAAAAAATCGGTGTTGATTCAGGATGCCGCTGAGGCATGGAGTTGCTTTGTGAAAGCCGATCGAAGTTCGGATGGTTGTGTCTTGATCGGCCCCGGTAACTCGCCGATCACTTTCTTGCTATTGCGAGTTGAGGCAGCAGAGTATCGGGTGTTTGACGCTACGCTTGGCATCCCCGTTCACATTGGCAGTTACCACCACCGTTTGCAGGCGATGCAGGCCACGAAGCAAATCGTCGAGCAAGGTGGTTGCCCAGTAGGCGTTTCACCCCACCTGCCACCGCTCAGCGAGTGGACCACTGAGCGAGTGGTGTCGTCGGTAGTGCTTAGCGGAGGAGATCGCGAGTTAGATGACCAAGCTACCACGTAGGTTTCAACATGCGATCCTAAAGGGTGAGTGCCGGCGTTTGTCGGTGTTCGCTCCATCTTTCGGCGAAACAGCTACGATGGGATAGAACGATGCAAAACTTCGAAAATTGAAGAAGCGACCTATTCCCTTCGTGAAGAGGTTTGTCCGCATCGACGCACTGAAACGTTTGATCGAGTTCCTCATCAAGTTCACTCAGCAGCACCGAGCGACCTTCGCACAGTACACGACGATCATCACAGCGGACCAAGAACAAGTGGCCCAGGCTGTGCGAGCGTCGTAGCCGTCCCAGTGAGTGCGTTTCGCGATCGATTACATGAACAGGATTTCGTGGCAGATCCCAGCCGTTGGAAGCCTTGGCCATTGTCGTCTCAAGCTGGTCGAGGTGGTGCCCCTCCCACAGCGGAGGTTCCTTTGCTGTGCTGTGCAGAGCCTCGCTCGTCTTGAGGTGGATCTGCATGGGAGCCAGCGTGATTCCAGTGTCCGCCTCGACCAACAGGTCCGTCGTCAAGTCGTAGCGGATGTCCGTTTTGTGGGTGAGCTGAAGCAAGTCGCTCTTGCGATCGGCGTGGCTCTTGTAGTCCACCTTGCACCAATCTTGGGCGACCAAGAAAAACTTGCTTTGGCTGTTCCGGCAACCGTGATTTTGAAAATGATTTTGTTTCAGGAATTTATTTGCAGATAGCTAACTATGTGCATGCAGTCACCTAGTCCAAGAACGTCGTCACATCGGCTTTAGACTTGCGAACGCCCTCAGCGTCACGATAGACGGTTAGCAGTGCGGATGGGTCGATCATTCGCCAAGCGGGCATGCTGCCGAAGATGGTCGTAAGCAGAACCCCGCCACGAAGCGTCCACATCACGTATCCGACCGAGGCGAGCCCAGTGCCGACACCGAGTCCGCCCACTTCGCCGACGCCAAAGAACAACGAATCATTCGACGGTCCGCCGTCCAAGTTGTTCCACTCGGTCCATTGGATCGCTTGAACCAAATCAACGATGAGTAGTTGCGCGAGCATTTGGGACATCTGGCTACTGCCCCGTTTCATGTGCATATTCGATGACCCGCCCCACGAAAATCCTCGAGAATCGACGCCGTGATCTGGTTCTCCTTGATCGCCGTCCGTCATGTGGATTGTGGAATCACGACTAACCGACGCGGTGACGTGCTTGGATTGTCCTTTCTCGTTCGATGAATTGTCGTTCTGATTCGGTGTATTGACGTTTGTGGGAACCAAGGGGACCGCACCTGTCGTCGAACCATCTTCGCCATCGCTACTGTCTCCGTCGCCGGAGTCACCGCCGGACGTTTCTCCACTTCCGCTTGTATCGCCAGTTCCACCGCCACCGGAGCCGCCGCTTCCTGATCCAGCGCCAGATCCGCCACCCGCTTGAACATTGATAGACACGGTTGCAATGTTATCGCTCAGCATACTCCCGTCATCGCTGCGATAAGTGAACGAATCGACGCCGAAAAAACCAGCGGTCGGAGTGTAAGTGATCACTCCATTGACATCGATCGACAACGTACCATTGGATGGACCTGTGACGAGAACGAGTCTCAAAGCATCGCCGTCGGGATCGGTGTCGTTGGCGATCGGATCAGACGTCGTCAATGAAATCGATTGTCCAGAAATGGTGCTATAGGAGTCGTCTACAGCAACGGAGGACTCGTTGATATCAAGAATATCAATCGTGTAGGTTTGGAACACTTCGCTGCCGTCCGACGAGACACTTCGTACAGTGACGTCATGCGACGTATCGACTTCGTAGTTTAGTGGTGCGGTTGACGCGGTTACGATCTGGCCTGAGTTAGCGTCGATCTCGAAACGTCCACCCGCATCGTCTACCAGGATGTGAGTGATCGTACTGTTGCTCGCGTCGGCATCGACGGCCCAAACCGTAATTCCGACGTAGACGCCCCCACTAGCATTCTCGTCGACTTGATTCGCCGATGCATCCGAATCGCCCAACGCCACGACGTCATATTCATCCACGTCGTTGATTGTAATGGTGAACGTTTCTAAGTACGTTCCACCCGCTGTGTCGGTCACTTCGACAGTGATATCGTGTTGCGTGTCGATTTCGTAGTCGAGTCTGCTGGAATCCAACACCACGATGTTTCCAGAGCTGTCAATATCGAACCGTCCGCTGGCGTCATCCGTCAATCGATACAACGCAGTGTCTCCCGAATCGACATCGCTCGGCGAGACCGTTCCGACGACCTGTCCATTAGCTAGGTTTTCATCACTCGTCATTCCTGTCGATGTCAGATCGTTCGGGGCGTCATTCACGCCTTGGATCGTGATCGTGATCTGTTGGGTAGACGAAGCTCCTTTGCTGTCGACCATGGTATAGGTGAAAACGTCTTCGAGAGTGTCGGCGGACGTACGAAGTGCTTCCACAGACGAATTGCCGTTATCCACGTTGTAGACGTAATTGCCGTCGCTTTGGATCGTCACGCTGCCATACAAACCAGCCACGTTCGCGCCCACTGAGCCAGCAGCATTTGCGGCGTTACCCGCCACCACACCACTGACCGATTTCGAGTCGCTTGTGTCGACGTCGGTGTCATTGGCCAGCACGTTACCCGTTGGGTCGACACCCGAAGTGGAATTACTGATGCCTCCCGCTTCCGTGGCCGTCGCCGTGTCCACGCCAGCAACAGACGCGTCATTCGTTCCCGTGATCGTGACGGTGACATCTTGCGTCATCCCGTTATTGCCGGTGCCGCTATCATCGGTCACCGTGATCGTGTAGGTCGCGGTGATCGTTTCTCCATCGGCGAGGTACTGCACCAAACTGTTGTCGACCGAAAAGTCCCAGGCGATCGATCCGTCATTGGTTCCGGTCTGAGTGAGACTGACGCTGGATGCCAGCGCAGTTGCCAACCCAGATGGAATCGTAGGTCCGGTCGTCGTCGTGTCGCTTAATGCGACGGACGAATTGAGCAGGTCGGTGTCGTCGACTTCGGCAAAGGTCACGCTCCCGCTGTCAGTCAGGTTCGGCGTTGTCGCGTCTTCAGTGACCGCGCCAGTGACATCAACGACGGTAACAGTCGGCTGATCATTGGTTCCCGTGATCGTGACGGTGACATCTTGCGTCATCCCGTTATTGCCGGTTCCGCTGTCGTCGGTCACGGTGATGGTGTAGGTCGCGGTGATGGTTTCGCCATCGGCGAGGTACTGCACCAAACTGTTGTCGACCGAAAAGTCCCAGGCGATCGATCCGTCATTGGTTCCGGTCTGAGTGATGCTGACGCTGGATGCCAACGCGGTCGCCAATCCCGACGGAATCGCAGGTCCGGTAGTTGTGG
>NZ_BAABGA010000080.1:0-21942 GCF_039541335.1 Novipirellula rosea
ACGGTAATACACGACAATCAAGCCACAGCGATACCCTTACAGCCCTGGGCTTCCAGCCTGTTTGTACCCCACAACTCATGTCGAGCGAATTGTCGCCTTATCCCTATCGGGATAAGCTCGTAAAAGTTGTGGGGTATAAAAAGGCTTCCAGCCTGTCATCGGCATCGATCCGCAGCAGCCCGGAGGGCGACACAGGGTCGCGCAGTTGTGCCGGCCTCCGGGCTAACGCGGCTGTTGACCTCGACAAACCGTGGCCTGACGACCACGGCAGTGAGTGTGTCGCCCGCTGGGCGACATCCCCGTTACAATGCTGTGGATGAAAACACAACGACAAATCGTAATGGGCATCTCGCTTGACGCTGCGGGGCAGGCGACGATTGATCCTTCGCTCCATGATGTCTTGTTCGACCTTGCCCTGAACCTCGAATCGCCCACCGACTTGCCGGTTGATATCGAACACGTCGTGGCCGCGATCGTGATCGCGGCGCGACACAGCCAACTCAGTGCAGGCCACGTCCTCACCGCAGACGATGCCGAACTAATTGAGATTTTGACGCCGCATGTGAAGTCGGTTTTCAAGCTCTACGGCGGTCGCGTGGGGCGGGACGACTAAGAACCCGATGGTGGTGAACGTGTTTTGTCGCTGATCGCGGAGCGATCAGCGACAATGGATCATTCAAAAAAGCTTGGTCGCGATGCCGGTCGAGTCGACGGACCAGGGGGTCCAGAGGATGATCGGGTCGGTGACTTTTAGGTCGCTTTTGCGTGGCGCGACGACGGTGGTATCGAGCTGCAAATTCTTGACGTCAAACTTTTCGCTCAGCACCGCGATCTCTTCTTGTAGCTCTTCGTCCAACTCTGTCATCTCCAATGCCAACTCGCGAGCGGTTTCTTCGGCGCGAGTGACGTCGGCCCGCTGTTGTGCCGCTCGACCCACGCCTCGCGCGGCCGTGGACATTTTCGAAACGTTCGTCCGACTTGCTACCTTGTTACCAAGGAACGCGCCTAAGATGGAGGCTCCGAAGGATAACACCGTCGACAATTTTGCTTGCGAGTACTGCTCTTCTTCCACTGCGATTCGGTCGTTGGCTGCTTTTAACCGTTTGTCCAACGCTTTCATCTTTGTCGCAAACTTGTCGCGAAGTTTCTCCGTTTCTAAATCCCGTTGCTCCCGCGCCGCTTGTTGAAAAAACGCTCTCGCCTGTCCTTCATCGAGTCCCCCGGGAGCGTAGCTGCCGATCAGCGGACTTTTGTAAAGCGTCATCGCGTAATGCCGATACAGAAAATCTTTGAACTGCTTTTCGTAGCTCTTGAATTTCTTGGCGTTTCGCAATTCGTTGGGCAGGTCACTGAACACGTACGCTTCGTCCGCTTGATCCGAAAGCTCGGCGTCATCAGGAATTGGCTCGCTCGCTTGCCACAATTCGTCGGGGACTCCGCTGCCACATCGCACGATCAGTTTCAGATCTTGCCACGAGTCGAGATCGGCCGATGCGCGGACGTGGTGCAGTGTGCCTTCGGCATAAACGGCCGGTCGATAAACCAGACGACTGCCTTCGAGTGCGGACTCGGTGGCGACAAGAAACTTTTCCTTCACACCGCTGGGGACAACGGGTCGTGTCGGAGTCGAAGACGTATCGTCGAGTGATTCCGTTTTTGCTTCTTCGCGTTTGTCTTGCAGTTTCTTTTTGCGGTCCGCCATCAAGCGGCCGATTTGGTCTCGGGCCAGCGGCCCGGCCAAAAACGACAGTGCCCAGCGAGTTTGGAAGGTGCTCGGGGCGTCATCGTGGACATTGTTCATCAGGAAGACGCGATTGCCGAGTGCCGCGAGTTTCTGTTCCATCGCCGCACGATCGAACGGTTGACCGGATTGGGCTGCGGAGCCCTCAAGTCCCTCCAACACCCGAGCCTTGTCACGTTCGGTTTGCAGTCGCCCAAGAAACCACGTGCCAATATTCGAGAGTCCTTTGTAGTCCAGGTCGACTGGGTTTTGTGTCGCCAAAGTGATGCCAAGACCGAAGGCGCGTGCTTGTTTCAGCAGCGTTAACATCGGTGGTTTCGATGGCGGATTGGAAACCGGCGGAAAGTAGCCGGCGACTTCGTCCATGTAAAACATCGCTCGCAGCGAACTGGTCCCGCTCTGAGTTCGCATCCACGCGAGCAGTTCGTTCAGCAGGATGGTGACGAAGAACATCCGTTCGCTGTCGGTCAGGTGAGCGATCGACAGGATTGTTAATCGCGGTTTGCCCTCGTCGGTGTACAGCAATTTGGAAATTGATAGTGGTTCCCCCTCGAGCCACGTCGAAAACGCCGGCGACGCGAGCAAATTGTTCAGCTGCATCGCCAATTTGGCACGATCCGAGGATGGCATGAACGAGTCCAAATCGAGCACACCGACGCGTTGGATCGGTGGTGATTGGATCAATCCGATCAGATCGCCGATTTTGACGTTTTTGCCCTCACGCCAACACACGTCCAGGATCGATGAGATCAGGATGTGTTCGCGCGACAGCAGTGGATCGGCATTGATTCCCATTAATGTCAATAGTCCGGATGCCGAACCGGTGATCCGTTCACGCATTGCATCGGAGTCGTTCAGCAGTTCCGGCGGCGGTGCATCGAAGCTTTTCAGCACCGTCATCGGGATGCCCGCGTTGCTGCCGGGCGTGTAGATGGCAATGTCGACGCTGTCACGAAACTTGGCGATCCGCTCGCCATCTTGTCCCCAACTGGCTAGTCCCTTTCGCCACGTTTTTGCCTTGTCAGTCGCCAATTCGTCGAGCGTCATTGCTTTGCGAGTCGCTTCGCCGGAATCCAACCACGGTTTGAAATCTTCGGGCTGCAGTTCGGGAAAGGTCAGCAACAGATTTCCCAAGTCTCCTTTGGGGTCCACGCAAATTGCGGGAATGCCGTCGATCGCGGCCTCTTCCAGCAGCGAAAGACACAAGCCCGTTTTGCCGCTGCCGGTCATCCCCACGCACATCGCGTGCGTGCAAAGATCTTTGGCGTCGTACATCAACAAGTCATCGCTGAGTTTGCCATTGGGTAGATCGTAATGGCGGCCGAGATAAAACGAGGCCAGTTTCTCGAAAACATCGGGAGAGGGAGATGACATGGCAAGCGTGATGTCCAACGAGTAAGAAAATAAGCGGATGACAAGAACTCGATTGATCGCGACCTGAATCGAGTTGGCAAAAGATTGAGGGAGGGGGCGGCGGATAAGTCGCGTGGCTACCCATTGCTAAATCTTACCCGAAAAAGGGATGGTCGCGGACGACGCTCGGGCGCGCTATGATACCGACCTTCGACTTGCACGCCCTTTTATCTTCTGCCTCCTTTTTGACGACACCGCCATGCTTGATTTGTTCGACAAGATTGAAGACGCTTGTAAAAAAATCCGAAGTGAGTTTTCTAAAACGCCGAAGGTCGGTATCATCCTGGGCACGGGGCTCGGCGGACTTGCCGAACAGATCGAAGTCGAAGCCTCATTCGAATACGGGGACATTCCCCATTTTCCGACTTCGACGGCGACGAGCCATCGAGGACGCTTGGTATGCGGGCAATTAGCTGGCGTACCAGTCGTGGCCATGGAGGGCCGTTTTCATCAATATGAAGGCTACCCTCTGAAGCAAATCACGCTTCCGGTCCGCGTCTTCAAAGCACTTGGTGCCGAGTTGCTTGTCGTCAGCAATGCGTGTGGCGGTTTGAATCCTTATTTTTCAAACGGCGACATCATGGTCATCGAAGATCAAATCAATTTGATGGGCGACAACCCTCTTATTGGTGTCAACGATGATCGATTGGGGCCTCGCTTTCCCGATATGTGCGAACCGTACGATCAACAATGGATTGATCGTACGATGGAATTGGCTCGTCGCGAATCGATTCCGATTCATAAAGGTGTTTTTGTCGCCGTGACCGGGCCGAATCTCGAAACACGTGCCGAGTATCGTTTCCTGAGAATGATTGGTGCCGATGTTGTCGGGATGAGTACGGTTCCTGAAACCATCGTCGCGGTGCACTGTGGTTTGAAAGTGGTTGGGCTGAGTGTGATTACGGACATGTGTTTGCCTGACGCGCTCAAACCAGCCGATGTGAACGAGATCATTGCGACGGCGAACGCTGCGGCACCGAAGTTGGAAACATTGGTTCGCGGGATCGTCAGCGAAGCCGGCTAAATCCGTATCGCTTAGTGCAGTGAGCGTTGATCGCTTGGGATGTGAAGTAAACGGTTCACGAATTTCCTGTAGTGGATCTTGCTAACGATCCCGTGTGAAGGATCTTTAGCAAGATCCACTACGTGCACATATTTACTTCGCGTCACTCGCGATCAAAACGGACAAGTCGCGGGTTGGTCGACGTCCGGCATGATTTTTAGGGGCAACAGGATGCGGCAAAATCTTTCCATGGATGAACTCTCGAGCGCGAACCGGTATCTCGATCACGTCGAGCAGGCTACTGAGTTTCTGCGTGCCCGTTCGGACCTTGTCCCTACCGTCGCGATCATTCTGGGCAGTGGGCTTGGTGGGTTGGCCGAAAAGATCCAACAGCCGATTGCAGTTCCTTTTCCTGACATTCCTGGGTTTGCTGCTTCGACGGCGTCGGGGCATCGAGGCCAGTTGATTTTCGGAGAATTGGAACAGACCCGCGTGGTCGCCATGGCCGGTCGTTTTCATCGCTACGAGGGATGGAGCCGAGCGGAGGTCTCGTTTCCTGTGCATGTGATGGCCCGACTCGGTGCGACGCAGTTGGTGGTCAGCAATGCGGCGGGAGGAGTGAACCCAAAGCTGAAAGTCGGCGACATCGTGGTGATTCGTGATCACCTTGACTTTATGCGTGGCCGTTTTCAGGCTGCAAATTCGGCTTCATCAAATTGGAATGTCGGAGATGAAGTTTCCGGTTTTTCACCGCTGCGTCATGGCGATGTTTATGACCCGGATTTGTCCGCGATCGCGATGCAGGCGTCTAGGGAAAGTAACTTCGCCGCTTACGAGGGAACTTATTTGGCGACGCTTGGCCCGAATTACGAGACGCGGGCCGAGTACCGAATGATGCGGCGAATCGGGGCGGATGTGGCTGGAATGAGCACCGTTCCCGAGGTTTTAGCCGCCGCGAACTTGGGAATGCGAACGTTGGGGTTGTCGATGGTCAGCAACGTGGCCAACCCCGATTCGGCGATCGCTGCAAGTCATGACGAAGTTCTTGCTGCAGGCCGCGCCGCAGAAGCTAAAATGGAGGCGATCGTCCGCGCGGTATTACGAAATACATGCTCGCACTAGACAGGTTTGCCCGCTTCCAATGTAGGCCAGTCCAAGTAAAAGCATTGCTCATGCGGAACTTTGCTTGTATTCCGTTCGTAGTTGTAGCGGAACTCGTCAAGACTTTCGTTGTCTATGCCAAACGATCCGAAACTCTTGACGAGTTCCGCTACCCGAATATCGAGATGTAAGCCGCCCACGAGCCGCGTTTCCCCACAATCAAAAACAGAGTCATTGTTTTATGTCTGCCGATGAAGCTGGATCATCGCTAAGCGGTGCACTGCCGCCGCCGACGCATCAATTTTCGATGCAATCGATGAGTGACGCCGAATTGATCGCGGCGATTCACGCGGTGCCGACGTTCACGGATCCCAATGTGCTTGCTCAGATCAAAATTGATGGAGCCAACGGCCAGCATGCGGCGCTGATGCGGCTGAATCATCCCGTGCGTATTCAGATCGAAGGATCGCTGGGGGATTATGCGTATGCCTACAACGCCGAAACCGACATTCGCCAAACCGGAAACGTCGGCCACGGCGTGGGCGAGGGGATGCGAAGTGGAGCGGTGCGGATTCGTGGCAACGCGGGCGTCGGCGCCGGCGCGGCAATGACCGGGGGAACGTTGGCGATCTATGGTGACGCGGGCGACCGCTGTGGTGCGGGGATGCGGTCCGGAGGCATCTTTGTTCGCGGCGACGTCGGTCATGAAGTTGGTGTGGGGGCGATCGGCGGCATGATCGTGATCGGGGGCGATGCAGGTCGGAATTTAGGGGATGCAATGAACAACGTTTCGGTCTTTATTCGTGGCAGCGCCGAAAGCTTGGCCGACGGGGTAACCGAGGCTCCGCTGCGTAAACGTGAGATGTTGCGGTTGGGGTTGTTGCTGATCAATGCATCGATCCGCGGAGATGCGAAAGAGTTTCGTCGCGTGGTTCCCGAAGCGATGCTTCGCGCCGAAGAGGCACGGCGCGGCGAAGTCGCACCAAATTGGCGCTAGAGTCTTTTTTAGAAGACTGGTAGCGGAAGTCGTCAAGGCTTTCGATCAAGCGTTATCGCGGCCGAATTTCACATGCGAATTCGGCTACGACTTAGTCAGCAAGGATCGCTCACTCGCGGTTTACAAATCAATTCTTCGTAGGCTTCATCAACACAGTTAGGTTTGTCAGAACGGAACGCCCATCATGCAATTGAATCACCGACTCGCGCCGCTGCACTTGTTGCCGCCACCGGTCTTTACCCCCTGGACCGGATCGCTGGTGGATTCACATCGAGGCACGATCTCGCGAAAACATGGCGACGACATCCCATTGCCCTTGCCGCTGTTTTGGTACGATCCGCCGTGGTACCAAATCACGATGGAGCAGGCTGACAACTTGGCTGTGGCGGTCGGTGAGCTCGATATCTTAGTCACCGCGATGAACAGTGATCTGTCGGGACCGCGAACCGAATCGATGTTTCATGCCGGTCGCATGGTCGAACCTGAGGATTCCGACAACTCACCACCGCATCGTCGTTACCGCAGAATCGTTCCCTATCGATCGGAACGGTATGGGTTAACCGTGACCGATTTTGATGCTGCCGATGTGGTGGATCTGCGTTTGATGATGGCTCGTGATGTCTCGGGACGGTTCGCGTATTCGCCGGCTCAGATCCAACGCTGGGAAGCCGCTCCGTCGACGTCGCCGATCGCCGGTGGTGGTTGGGTGCCGGCCGCCACATTTCCACCGGACGTGGCGTCGATGCAGCACTTGAAATCCAAGATTGACCAAATTCGTCGACTGTCCGAATCCGCTGCGGTCTTCGTTTCGATGGGGCCGTACCGGATGGGGGACGAATTGCCAAAATTGCTCGCCGCCCAGCCCGATGGGCTGATCCTGCGGTTGGACGAAATCCAACTCGAAGGACTCGAATTGGCGGCCATCACCCGGCGTGCACGCCAAATGATGAACGCCGAGAAATGTTCCGAGATGCCACTTTGGGTGGTGCCCGGAGCAATCACGCCCGATGATGCCGTCAAGCTCGTCGCCCTCGGAGCGTCCGCGGTTGCGATTGATGATTGGTGCAACAATCTGATCATGCAGACGCGAGATTCACAAACGGCAAGCACGGCGGCGACGAAACCGGATGCCGCACACAAATACGATCCGCGCTGGGGTGATTTCGTCAAGGATCATTTGGGTGAGTTGACGGACCGCTTCTTGGGGCTGTTTGAATCGCTGCAAAGCGTCAGCGAAAATGAACGACTCGGCAGCTTTAGCGGCACGTGGGCAAAAGTGCTGGGCGTTGAGGGGTTGCGCTAGAACGCATCACTGTCCGCATCGCTGGGCATCCGCCAATCGCCGCGGGGCGACAAACTAACCGATCCCACTTTGGGGCCGTCCGGAACACAGTTGCGTTTGAATTGATTCTTGAAAAAGCGATCAAAGAATGTATCAAGCGTGGCATCGATGTCGGCGTCGGAATGCGGTTGATCGAATTTTGCGTGTCGTGCCAAAAATCGAATGCGTTCACGATCGCAGCCGTAACGAACAAAATGATACAGAAAGAAATCATGCAATTCGTAGGCGCCAATTGACGCTTCGGTTTCTTGTCGTATCGTGCCGTCAGCCGCCGGCGGCATTAATTCAGGTGAAATGGGGGTGTCGGCAATCCGGTGCAGCAATTCGGACACATCGTCCTTGAAGTAATGATCGGCTGCGTAGCGAACCAGGAATCGGACCAGCGTTTTGGGGATCGATGTGTTCACGTTGTACATCGACATATGATCGGCGTTGTAGGTGGACCAACCGAGCGCTTGTTCGCTCATGTCGCCGGTGCCTAGCACAAAGCCTCGGTTCATTAGCAGCATCGTGCGAATTCGAGCCTGCACGTTTTCAAATTTTAAATCTACGGTGTCCGGTGAGACATCAAGAAACGATTTTTGAAGCGATTCCGGCGTGGTGTCACGATCGATCTTGATGCCCAGCGGACTGTGATCGAGGGCACGGAACGTATCGAGACATAGTTGGCGAATGTCGATTGTTTCACCCGTGATTTCCGTTAGCTCAATCAAACGGTCCGCACTGGTTTTAGTGTGCTCGGTCGTCCCGTAACCGGGCATCGTGATCCCGCAGATATTGCGGCGAGGCAACGCCATCGCGTCACAAGCTCGCAGTGCGACTAGTAGCGCCAGAGTGCTGTCCAGGCCGCCAGAGATGCCGATCGTCAACGTGGTTGTTTTGGAAAGTCGTGACAATCGCTTGCACAGGCCGGCTGATTGGATGGCAAAGATCTCTTCGCAGCGTGCTTCGAGTTCGCTGAACGCTTTGGGCACAAACGGATGCGCATCGACGTTTCGAACAAGGTCAGGGATGCGGGGCAGCGGGTCGGTATCATCCTGTTCGATTTCGATCCAGCGATAGGCTGTCGACAGCGATTGTTTGCCGTCATCAAACGATCCGGTCACGCGGCGATCGTGAGTCAGTTTGGCCAGATCAACGTCAACGGTGACCACGGTTTCGCTTTCGTGCGTGGCATCGGATTGGTCCGTGATCGTGCGTGCTTCGTCCAGGATCGCTCCGTTTTCCGCGATCAAACAGTGGCCACCAAAAACCAGATCGGAACTTGATTCTCCGGGGCCGGCCGAGGTGTAGGCGTAGGCGGCGATACAGCGGCCCGATTGGCTGCGGATCAAATCACGTCGCCACTGGGCCTTGCCGATCGTCTCGTTGCTGGCCGAAAGATTCACCAGCACGTTAGCACCCGCCAACGCGGCATGGCTGGACGGAGGAATCGGAGTCCAGAGGTCTTCGCAGATGTCAATTCCGATCTTGGCTTCGCCTTGTTGGAACAACAAATCGGTTCCAAAGGGAATCATGCTGCCATGTAGTTCGAGCCATTGAGGGTCGCTCGAGGATGCGGCGCGAAAGTGTCGGCCTTCGTAAAATTCACGATACGTGGGCAGAAACGTTTTTGGCACAATGCCCTCGATTTGACCGTTGCAAAGCACCGCAGCTGCATTCATCAGCGAATCGTCAATCGCGATCGGCAGTCCCACGATCACCGTTTGATTGGGCCGCTGGCGTGTCGATGCGACCAAGGTCTCCAGGGCGTCGAGCGTCGCTGACTGCAGCGAATCGGTCGCGAATAGATCGCCACAGGTGTATCCGGTCAGTCCCAATTCAGGAAACACGATCAAATCTGAATCACAGGGATCCATCAACCGCATCATCGCGGCAGCGTTGGCGGCAGGATTAGCGACGGAGATCACTGGGGATGCGACCGTGATCCGAAAGAAACCGTGAGCAGACAAATCGAAAGGCCTTTAAAGATGGAAGATCGGCTCGTTGGGGAGTCACTCGATTTTAATCGCCAACTGCCCCGGAAATAATGGGGAGTGTGCGGGTGAGGATGATTTCCGGTAAAGTCGTCATGGATCCTTATCAATATCGCTGATCGCTCTGCGATCTTGCGCCGCGAATGGACCGCAGCGCGACCAACGACGTTCCCCCCACTGATGATTTTTGCATGCCTCAGCCCGTGATTCCCCAGGAATTGTTTCGTTTCCTGCGTGAACTGCAATCCAACAACCATCGTGATTGGTTCAACGAAAACAAGCTTCGTTATCAAACGGAGGTGCGAGATCCCGCAGTGGAATTGGTGCGGCAGCTCGATAAACCACTGGCTCGGTCGGCACCGATGCTAGCGGCGATCCCCAAATCACACGGCGGATCGGTGATGCGTATCTATCGTGATACCCGATTTAGCAAAGACAAGACGCCCTACAAAACCAATGTCGGTATCTCGCTGCGACATCAAGCGAACACGAATATCCATGCACCCGGCGCCTACATTCATTTTGCCCCTGACGAGTGTTTTATCGGCATGGGCAGCTGGCGACCGGAGCGGAACGTGTTATCGGCCATTCGCCAAGCGATCGACGCAAATCCCAAAGCGTGGGTGACGTGCGTGATCAAAAAGCGTTTCGCCAGCACTTTGAATTTACCGGTGAGAGGTTAAAGACAACGCCTCGCGAATACGACAAAACGCATCCGATGATCGATGATTTGCGAAGGATCGATTTCATCGCAGTCGCGCCGCTGAGCGAAGCGGAAGTGACCAGTGCCGAAATCGTCAAGATCTTGATCGATCGCGTGCGTGCCGCACGGCCGCTGATGCGATTTCTGTGTGATGCAATTGATGTACCCTACTAACATTTTCAGTCAGGGACAAACATGAAGGAACAAGACAATCTCAATCGCGAGCGGTGGTGCCAATCGGTGGTGCTGGCGATCTTGATTGTCTTGGGAACGTTAGTCATTGGCATTCTGTATCCTTCGTCTGATTCCTCGCCGCCAGTATCAATGTTGGTTTGGATTTCGATTCACAGCTGGATCGCTTTGCAAACATTGGTCTTAATCACCCCTGGTTTTTGGGCCGCGTGGCTGCTGCGGTCTCGATTGCCACGCTTATGGGTTGGCATTGGTTTCGGATGGATGATCATTGTTCCGGCTGGCATGCTGTTTGATGCGATTGCATTCCGCTGGATTTCGGACCGTTTTCTTTCCGCGAAAATTCTGCGAGTCGCAACCGACTTGCGTGGCAGTTTGCTTGCTCATGCCCAGTGGAAATCGGTCGCTCCGACGCTGCTGTGGTGCATGGGGTTTGCTGTGGTAGCGATCGCTGTGCTTTGGGTTTCCAAACCCGTCGCTCGAATCTGCATGCGGCATCGGATGGTCGCGAAGTGGGGGGTGAATATCGCAGGTGTTTGCGTTTGCTTGTTCTCGCTTCTGGCACTCGCAGATTGGCAAACCACGGCGAATCAAATGCGAAGCGATTCAACGCGGCATCCTTGGGTTGTGTTCCGAATCATCGACTTAGACGATGCGACGGCGTCTGAAATCAATTCGCGGCTCGCTGCGGTCTCGTTTGTGATTCCAAAGGAGGGCATCGAGCAGCGGAAAGTCCAGCAGCGGTTGGCGGGACTGGATTGGGATTCGCTCGCTGCACGTGACGAGCCGTTTCCGGATGTGGTCGTGGTGGTGCTCGAGTCGTTTCGTCACGAGATGGTGGACGCCGAGATCATGCCCAATTTGTCTCGGCTGGCCAGTGAAGGGATTCATTGCCGCCATCATTTTTCGGGAGCCAACGCATCGAATTTTGGGATGTTTAGCCTGCTCAATGGATTGGAGGCGATTTGGTTTGAAGAACCGGTCCGTTACAGCCCGCTGATGAATCGTTTGTTTCACCAGGCCGGTTACGAATTGGGACTGTTCGCCAGCCATGATGATTGGCGATTATTCGTGATGGATGGTTTTCTAAACGAACAGCAATTTGATGTCTTTCAGTGTGAACCGAAGGGTTGGAGCGAAGTGGACAAGCGGACCGTTTTGCGTGCGACCGCGTTTTTGAATCGCACAAACTTGGGGGACAAAGAATCGCGGTCACCGCGATTGGCCGTGGTTTATCTTTACACCACCCATGCCGACTATCGCAGCGATCCTGCGGACGCGGTGTTTCAACCAGCGGCGGATGATTCGTTTCCCATTCCGTATTTGCCCGCGCAACGCGATGCGGTTTGGAACCGTTACAAAAATTGTGCACACACCGTCGATCGATTGATTCGCCCGCTGTTGGACCGCAACCGAGTGGTGGTCGTAACGGGCGATCACGGCGAAGCATTTTTGGAAGATGGCACGTGTGGTCATGGAACAAAACTAAGCCGCTATCAAACGATGACACCGGCGATTGTTTATGCTCCCGGCATCAAGCCCGAGCGAATGGATCAGCCAACGATGCACGCTGATTTGCTACCAACCCTGGTCGCATTGGCGGATCTGCCGATGATCGATCTCGGTGTGTTTGATGGCAATCCAATTGCGAGCAAAAGGGAGTTGAACAAATCTGATTTGAAAGAGCGAGTTTTTATGATTCGCGATTACTTAAGCGACGAAGCTTTGTTTGTGGGACCTTGGACCACGTCGACTGAGTCTGAAGGGATGTTTGGAATCGGGTGTCGAGTGTCGCTTGGCGACAATCGCGTTCGCATCACCACCGCGATCAGCGAATCGGGTGACACGATGACCGATTTCTCGGAATCCCAGAGCACGTCGAATAAAAAAATTAATTCGCAAATCCAGCAGGAATGGTTAAAGAAACGGTTCAATCGAGGCTGAAAATCTTTGGCGACGTCGCCATTCTGACTTATTCGTCTTTCTCTGAAACCTTTGCTTCGCCTAGACTGCCCGCGTCGACTCGTCGGTTTGCAAACGCCCAGTGGCAATGACTGTCATCAATGATTGCAAGCGAAAACGACGAAGCGATCGATCACGGAGTCGAAACTAGTACGGATGCTACGGGAGTGCAGCGGCATGGAAGCCGGATTTTTATTGCGACGTTTCGTAATCGTGGCGGTTGGTTTTGCAGCAACCTTTGGGATTGCTAGCTCATCAAACGCGGCGAACTTTCGGACTCAAAACTTCTTGATCCAAGCTCCGGATGCTCATTTGGCGCAGGCCGTGGGTGAAGCAGCCGAGCGCTATCGCAACGACTTGGCGACTTACTGGCTCGGGGCTCCATTGCCCCCATGGCCCGTCCCCTGTCCGGTTCGTGTCGTCTCGGGGCCGCGTCTCGCAGCCCAAGGGGTGACAACCTACAACCGTTCGCCGGTTCGTGATTTCCAAATGGAAGTCGTCGGAACGCCAGAGCGAATTCTTGACAGCGTCCTGCCTCACGAAGTCACCCATACGATTCTTGCCACGCACTTCGGTCGTCCGCTGCCACGTTGGGCGGACGAAGGAATCTGTACGACGGTCGAGCATGACTCGGAGCGTCAAAAGCACGAAGCTAAACTGCGAGAGTTCTTGGGAACTCGCCGCGGTATCGCGATGAACAAGTTGTTCCTGTTGACGGAATATCCAAGCGACGTGTTGCCGATGTACGCCCAAGGCTACTCGGTGTGCCGCTTTTTGATCGAGCAAGACAGCCCACAAACGTTCATCAAATTTTTGCATGATTACATGCAGCATCCGTCATGGACCGCAAATATTCGCAAACATTACGGCTACGAATCGCTGGCCGAGCTGCAAGACTACTGGCTCGCCTGGGTCGCCGCAGGTAGCGGCCCGGTAGAAAAATTTGCCAAACGCGACCTGAATAACCGAGGCCCCAATAATCTGGGCCCCAATTCTGGTGGGTCGAACATCGATGTCGCTGCTAACAATGTTTCCGGCAATAACGCGACTGGCAACAATGTCGCAATCAATTCGCCGTCAAATTCACGAGCACCGGCAAACTCCCCAGCCGGCAGGTTTACTAGTCCTGGCGGCGTTCGTCTCGCTCAACTCGAAACGCCTTCCCAGTCCGTATCGCCCGCGACCGCACTGGCCAGTACACAGCCGAGCGGTTGGTACGAGCGCCGCAAATTAGAGGGCGAGGGGCAAGTCCGCCCGGTTCAGAGCAGTCAACCTGCGGCGACCAACGTCGCCGGTTCGATGGCATCGGATCGTTTACTACCCCCCTCGGTTCGCGACAGCAGCCCCTATTCGGCGGCTCAACCGCAGCCGGAACAGTCGTTTTCAAGAAACGGAATCGCACTGCGTCCGATGGCTCCCGCCGCTGCTGGGCCGGTTTCCAGCTATCCCGGTGGCTCGGACATTCGCCAGCCGCCGCGGTCACTTTTGCGGTAGTCAAATCGCGGTCAAGTATTCCTGAAAAACCGGTCGATACGAAGGTTTTTGGGGATGACTACCAAAACAACGGCAAACATGCTATTTTCTCACGCTCAATAGAACTCTGTGAGAGAATTCTCCGTCAATATTACGCTTTCCTCGATTGCATCGATTCATGGCTAAACCACATCACAAGCTGAAAAAAGCTAACCACGGACAACGTCCGGCTAACGCAAAAGCTCGTAAAGCAAAGCGTCGTAAAGTTAAAACCTAATCTACCGCTGCCCGCACAACTAACGGAGCAGTTCGTGGCTAAAAGCGATCTTATCGTCGATTTGGCACTGTTGGACCTCGAAAATCCGATTGCGGATATCGAGGACATTCGCAAGCTAAATCCGCAACGTTTCGAGATGGAACATCTGACCGGTATCCTCTACGAGGACACCGAACGCTTGGTGTGCGCCGGTTATAAAGATGTCACCGAAGACGAATTTTGGGTGCGTGGCCATATGCCAGGCATGCCGATCATGCCCGGAGTGATCCAGCTCGAAGCGGTCGCTCAACTGTCAAGCTACTTTACCCAGCGACACGACTTGCTCGGTGCCGCGATGGTCGGCTTCGGCGGTCTAGACGAGGCTCGCTTTCGCGGCGTTGTCACCCCCGGCGACAAGCTGATTCTGCTGATCGAGCTGCAAAAAGCACGTCGCGGACGTATGATCGTCGCCAAATTCCAAGGCGTCGTCGACGGAAACCTTGTTGTCGATGGCATCCTGCGAGGCATTCCGATTCCGATCGATTCGGTCAAAAAGCATCTCGCGTCACGCCAATCACAGTAACGGTCGCCGCGTTTCGTGCCTTTGGGGTTTCGTGCCTTTGGGGACGTGACCGCCATCGCACTGTCGTCGCTCGTGAATTCACGCGGGTGCTAGGTTACGCAGATACCGGTTCAGACAGATACCGGTTCAGACACGAGACTGCTCGGTCAATTGCCGAACCATCTCTGCCGCGTCATTAGTCTGCTGAAAGATTGCGCGTTGGCATTCTGACCAACCGTTTCTCGCTGCGATCTCTTTGACATAGCCCAGTTCACTTTCGCAGCCCAGGTCGACTGCAACGTCGCGTAGTTCATCGACCAATCGGCAAGCGATTGTGACAACAGGTTCGACGCGATAGTCACGCGTGTTGACCAAGCTTGCGGAGCTGCCGAAACGAGCCGCTCGCCATTTGTTTTGACGAACCATCATCGGATGGCAATCGAATTGGTAGGTTCCCTCGTCAATCTCGTCACTCAGATGCTTGACTAAACATTGGATCAGCGCTGCCAACCCACACACCGAATCAATGTCGCCGGGCATGTCGCAGACACGGACTTCGACCGTGCCAAAATTGTGATGCGGCCGCACATCCCACCAAATCTCGCGAATCGTGTTGATAAATCCGGTTTCGACCATGTGGTTGACCAACCAAACATACTCGCTCCAGTTCCGCATCAGCGTCGGCAATCCGGCTGTGGGCAATCCTTCCATCAATTTTGACCGATGCGAGTGCAATCCGGTGTCGCGTGTTTGCCAATAGGGACTGCTTGTCGATAGCGCCAACAACAACGGCAAGTATTGCATGATGCGGTCGCAGATCATCACCGCTTTGTCGCCGCTGTCCACGCCGACATGAACGTGCAGTCCAAAGGTGATCATTCGGCGTGCGAGCTCTTGTAACAATTCGAGCAAGTTCATGTACCGCTCGGTCGGCGTGACCTGTTGATTCTCCCAGCGGCTGAAGGGATGAGTGGATCCCCACCACAATCGCATGTCCATCGAATCAGCGGCACTTTGCACTTGCCGGATTTTGCCTAGCAGGTCCTCCCGGACCTCTCGCACATCGCCGCACACTCCGCTGATCACCTCGACGCAACACTGCATCAATTCGGGTTTGATCGTCGTGTGTAGCTCCTCGGGGATTCGTTTGAGCAGCGTTTCACAACCGTTGACAAGTTCCATCGTGTTGCCATCACAGAGTCCCATTTCGATTTCGACGCCGAGAGTATGGGTCGGGTTCGAGTTAAAGTTTAACTTGGCCATGGGCGTCGTCTCCGCGAGAATCGTTACGAGGAACGGGGGATAAGCGTTTGCGGTGCCAATGCGAATTGGGCAGCGCAGCGCCATTTTCGCTATGAGTTTTCTGTGGGAATCGGGGTGCGCTGCGGGTCGAAGTAAGCGATCACCGAAGCGGCGAAAAGTTTGGCACCGACCATGATCGCTTGCTCATCGATGTCAAAAGCAGGAGTGTGTAGCGGAGCATGACCGACTTGATCGCCTGCGACGCCAAGGCGAAACATCGCTCCGGGGATCTGTTTCAAGTAATACGAAAAGTCTTCGCTGCCCATACTCGGTTCGTCGATCCATTCGATTGCACCAGCGGTGAAGGCTGCGGTGGCGGTATCGGTCAATAAGTCGACCAGTGAGTCGTCGTTGATCACCGCGGGGGCTGAAAAACCAAGCTCCATTTTGACTTTGCAGTTGTTTTCAATTTCCGTTGCTCGGCAGACATCTTCGAGTGTTTCCAAGGCGATGCGCCGCGAATGAGCGTCCAGCGAACGTAGCGAACCCGATAACGCAGCGGAATCGGGAATCACATTGGTGCTATGTCCGGCGTGCAGTTCGCCAACGGAAAACACGACGGTTTGGTGAGCGTTAACAGTGCGTCCAAGCCGACGAAATGCGGATTGCACCCAGTGCGTGATCGCATCGATTGGGTCGTTCGTCAGATGCGGACGGGCGCCGTGACCACCGTTGCCTGTGATCGTGACATGAATCGCATCACAAGCAGCGGTCAATGTGCCGTGACGCAGTCCGATGCAGCCCACCGATCGTGTTGGATCGACGTGCAAGGCCAAGATCGCATCGATATCTCGCAGTGCATGATGGTGAATCATGTACCTCGCCCCCGTCGCTAATTCTTCGGATGGCTGTAAGATCGCACGCACCGCGATCGGCCAGGGCAAACGATTTGCTTTGTGCATCGCCGTCAAAATTTGCATTGCGGCGACGACCACCGTCGCATGGACATCGTGCCCACACGCGTGCATCACTCCGTCACAAGTGCTGCGATAATCAACCGCCTTGGAATCGCTGATCGGTAATGCATCAATATCACCTCGAATCGCAATCCAGCGATTGGGATCGTGTTTGAATGTCACCAAATCCGCAGTCAAGCCGCGTTTATCAACCGGGATATGAGTCGGCAATCCAAGTTTGGTGAAGGCGCAAGTCAAATACTCGGTCGTTTGATACTCGGAATCCGAGAGTTCCGGGTTTTGATGTAAGTAGCGACGCATCGAAACCCAGTCTGCATGCAGGGGTTCTGCGACCTCGATCAGTTGCGGTAGCCAGGTTTGTGAGTCAGTCATAGCAGTGGGTAGAGCAATTGGGATGCCAGTTCGTGCTGATTTATGAGCAAGATAGCCGGGAAGCCTATCCCACACGTTTTCTACGGGATGACCGACACGTCTGCCGTCATCACATGCGACTCGCCCGGTTTCAGTGTCCTGCGATAAGAGCCCACATTAGCGGTTTCGATACAGGCCATCGATGTCCATTCGTCGTTGCCAAAATCGGCCATCGCGGCACTCTTGTTGATCCAGGGGTTCCAGATGACGGTGCACTGCGAATTAGATTTCGAGACTTGCATCGACCGTGCCATCGCAGGGTCACGCAAGATGCAGGTCGAGGTGGTGTCAAGGTAAACGCGGTCGCATTCGCCGCTAAATTGGATCGATTCGTCGGTCGCTGATTTTTCTTTCATGCCGTCGACCTTGTCGATGTAGGCGGCCGACTCGAGACCCTCGATCACCACTTGATGGATGTCTTTGACGGCGAGGTAGGTGTGAAGTGCTTCCTCGAAGGACGCCGCCTCGCTTGCTTGGTCCGACAGCTTCACCGCCAGCGACATGCCGAGCGAACGACCAAACGTGACGGTATACGTCAATTCGAAATCGTCGATCGTGATGCTGAACGCCAGCTGGACATCACCGTCCTCGTTGTTTTCAGCGGCAATCAAATTCCACGTCCGAATACGCGCATAACCGTGTCCCGGAGCACTCGGGTCGGATGCTTTGGGGCCAAACCAAGGAAAGCAAATGGGGACGCCGCCGCGAATCGCCTTGCCTTTGGCGAATGCCGATTTTTGGCTCATCCACAGCACGGGTGATTCGCCACAGGGCTGAAAGTGAGTGATGTGAGCACCGTGCAAATAGATCTCGCCATCGCAGCGGTCGGTGTGAACGACCACTTTGACAAGCCCGCCATTTCCCTCGGCAAAACTGACTCCGGCGAGGGAGAATTGAGACGACAATTGGTCAACGCTGGTTTGCATGCTGAATGCCAAAGAAACGAGTTAGAAACGCTAGGCCGAACGTAGCGAAAACTCGTCAAGAGTTTCGGCTCGGTGGCGGAGTTCCCAAAGCAGACCTTCGGTAAGTCCTTCCGCATTTCAGTGTACCCGCTGAATCGCAACACCGTGTACCTTCGTCGTCGATTCCTCTACTGGACCGGCACGGCAATCAACCAATTGATCGTTGTATTGCCGCCGCCGGCGGGTGTGCCAAGTGTCAGCGTGAGGCGGCCATCGGTGACGTCGACGTCGGTCATTGTCTCGTGAAAGACGCCGAGGGAAGTGGCGACGTCCTCTGCGACCACGATGTCCTCAATCTGCAAATGTTGTCCGGACTGTTCATGTCCCGCGTCGCCCAAGCAAACAAATGCCCTCCATTTTCCGTTGTCAACTTCACACTCCCAGACGTCTTGGGTGCGTGTGAATACAAATCCGTCCCGCAAAGGTCCGAGGTCGGTTCCACGCAATCGCGTGTTGCTGCTCAAATCCTTCCGCCAACCGAACCCTGCTTTTGCAGAGAATTTTCCACCCACGTCGTTGATGAACGGCTCAGCGACGGAGCCTGCTGCTGATGAAAAGTTGATCGCGACGGTTTTGGCTGGATACGCAGAAAGCTGCGGAGGAATGCCATCGTGTTCCGGCGATCGCTGCCAAGAAACCGTCCCTTGCGTGAAGGGTAGGGGGTCTTCGGAATCGAGTATCCCATCATCGTCGGCATCCCATTCGTTTTTACGGATCGGATTGGGAATGGGGTGTGATTTCAATTGATTCCACAACGAGATGGCGACGTCGCGGCGTGTGGTAGTGGTGTCGATTCCAAGTTGCGTTACGGGATAGCCAGCGTGGATGAGGGCGTCCGTGACCCGCTCGGTCCATGAAACGGTTGCGATTTGGTCGGGCTGAAACGCCGTGTCGGTGGGGCCGAGGCCGAGCAGTCGACGCAGTGCAAGCTGTTGGATCGCGACAAAGCCTTCGTCATTGGGATCAATATCTGAAAACGGCCAAATGGCCAACGGCACTCCGCCGGCGGGTTCCAAAAGTCCTTCCCAGATTTCGGCAAGTTGATCGGGGCGGAGGTAAATCGCAGCCGGGGCAACGTGGTTGCGCAAACTGACTGCTGCCACCGCGCCACTAGCTTGGCCTGCGTGAATCGATTGATCATGCAGCCGGCATGACGAGCCAACGATACTGGTGTAACCCAAGTTTTTTTGGGCACCGAGCAGTCCCTGGATTCGCTCGGGTACCAGAGCACGTAGAGGAAAGACGGCGCGTCCAGTGCCACCGCGACCAAAGCGGCGGTTGCCTCGAAAGGTGGCTTCCCACGGCCCCGTGTTGTCGTCGCCACTGACCCAAGTACGCTGAGTCGGGTGGAAATCCTTTTCAAATTGCCACGAGAAAACCGCATCGGGGAACATCGTGGTCGCATAGTTTGGGTAGCCACCAAATCCATCGACCTCCTGTTCACGGATAATGTGCCGAGCAACAAGCCTGAGGCTCTCGCGGACGTACGGTTTCGGAGGCAATTGGTCGGCCGTTCCAAATTCGTCGCTCAGCGCCATCCGGCGGAATTTTGGAAAGTTCGTTTGTAGATGGTAGTAGTAACGAAGCGTGTGACGTTTGGCATCCTCGAATACAATCTCGCGTTGCGCCGGCGTCATTGCAACGAGTGTTTTCTTTGAAACGCCGGCTTCGCTCTGTTCGAGTTCACGCAACACGCCGGCTGGCAGTGAGTCGAGCGGATAGTCGATTTGCGGTGAATTGATCAGCAGCACATCCGCGTGGTCAAACTCGGTGAAGCCTTTGCCGTCGACTAATCGCCGCGTCGTGTAGGCAAATTCTTCATCGATCCAGCCCCACGTCCCGGTAAAGTAACGAGGGTCGTACGTTGTCGGCTTGGGAAACAGTGACTCTTGGGGCTGTTCGACAAGGATCATGCAGTAGGTGATCGGTGCCAAATCTGTTGTCGGTTGATTCGTTTCGGGGGCGCTAGGTTCACCCCATTCCGCTTTCGCATCAATGCCACAATCCCAGCTTGCACCGGATGCTTTGATGACGTCGCCCCAGTCGCTGGCGTCGATCGTCATGCGGGCACGAACGATCAGCTTGTTTGGTTTCGTGGCTGCATCCGTCGCCACGAACTCAACTCCGCGAACGTTATCGCCATCGACGATGGCACTCGAAACACGGTAGCGTGAGTAGCGCTGGATTTGCTCCGATTGCTCATACGGGGCAAGCAAGTTGCGAAATACAGACTCCGAAACCACGGGACGTGCCGTCGTGATCACGCGAGTGTTTCCGGGACGCTTGATGCCGCCATAAAGTTGGGCGTTTTTAGTTTCGATCGCGTCGATCACTTCACGAAAAATGCCTGATCGAGGGATAGGTACCGTGCCGTTGTACTGATGAGCACGGTTTTCATCGATCGCACCGAGTCCCTCGGCGCTGAATTGACCACCGAGCCAATCGATGTCATTGACCAGCACGATTTTCTGCACTCCCATACGGGCAGCCTGAACCGCCGCGGCACAGCCGGATTCAGTGCCTCCGACGACCAGCAAATCCGCCTCGACCACGGCTGGCTCCGTTGCATCAGCGTGATGGATCGCAGCGAATGCCGCCAGCAGCAGCAGCCAAGACGTTAACCGCGCCGTGCATGTTCGCTGCAGACCACTCATGCTGAATTTACCTGCTTTTGCGTGATACTTATCTCATAGATCAGGGACAGTAGATCAGGGACAGAGCATATCATAACAGGGACAGAGCATCGTGTTGGGGTAGACGCGGCTCGCGACAATGAGCGGTCCCCACGGATCCAGTGCCATCTTGCGTGTCTACTGCATCAAAACGGCCCCGATCTCGGGCTGTTTCGCCAAAACCGGGCATAATTGCCGCCGAGCGGGCGCAGCTTTTTTATCGGCGACTCTTTGCCACGCTCGACAGCCAAAAAGATAGGATGCTCGCAAGCTAATCCACTCGCGTAAGCAGCTCCCTCGCCCGTCGCCGCAAATGATAGCGGCGGTGAGTACAGTGGCTTCGCAGCGGATCAACGCACTCAGGGCGTCCCGCAACCGTGCAAAACAACCGGCCAAAATCACTGACCAGTTCGCACCATGTCTTCGAGTCCAACCCCAGTCGCTTGAGCACTGGTGGTACTTCTGCAGGCGTACGTCCGCACTTGCCCGGTGCGATCTGGCGAGCAGTCCAATCGAGCGTTTCCAGGTAATCTTCGAGCGACATTGGCAGAAAACCTTTGTCGCTGCAACGTTTTCCCGATCTGCTCACGCACGGACCTATCTCGCCGGACCGTTCATCGATCGAAATCGGAGCCAAGAAGCTGTCACGCAGGTTTGTTACCGGAATGCCATCGTCTCGATCGGTGGTGATTGACTCAATTCGCCGCTGAACGGAAGTGTGATCGCTCTGCTCGAGCGTTTCGGCCATCGCAGCCCGAATCGGATTCAGGTCAACATAGGCCGCACAGGCCAACAGCGACGCTTCGTCGACAATCCGAGTTGCATGGAAGCGATCTTGGAAAAAATGGCCCGATTCCTCGTCCTCTTGGTTTGCCCGCATCGCGACCCGTTGACAAAGCAGTCGCATCCACCAACTGATACTGCTGAGTCGTTTGCGGATTTCGCCACACTTGA
>NZ_BAABGA010000081.1:0-587 GCF_039541335.1 Novipirellula rosea
TTGCCGGATTTTTAAAACTCTCTTGCAGCTTTGCTGCAAGAGAGTTTTTTTATGCGCCGTTAGGAAATCTCAATAGACGTTCGCCCCACAAAGCTTCACCCTCCCCCCGGGAGCGACCGTGTTAGAATTCGGCAATAGCCGCTTATCAAAAAACTAAATTTTTGATTCGATGGAAGCCCCCCGATGCGCAGCATTGAGGGACACAGGGGGGCTCCTGTGGCAGCGTCGTTCTGTGTATGTTTGATCTCTTGTACCGAGCGGCAACGCTCGAGTACGTAGGCAGTCGACGAGCGATTTTGGTCGTTGGTCGGCTGCCGTTTTTTCCAATCACGTCGCTCGGCCCCGGGCTCGACGCTTGTTCGGGCTCGGCAAAATGGGGCCGCCCCTTCCGCATCGCCGTCACATTGGCGTCAGATGCGGACGCAGGCCAATGTGACGGCGACGCGAAAGGGGCTCTTCAACCGTTATTTCGTTGGTGACAGATCAGACCATCGACGCGAACTTGGAAGCGTCAAACGTTTCTTGTTTACGAACCATCTGATTGAGTGTCGAAAGAAGTTTTCGTACGCAAGCGATCATCGCCAGCT